>JASJLK010000091.1:0-132916 GCA_037620855.1 Synechococcus sp. ChBW.bin.23
GTGGCCCCTGGTCTCTGAACTGCTGTTCGTGCTCTGTCGATTTGCGGGGTTTTGGTGTTGCTTGCAGACGTTCGGACTCCTGGCTGGGCAGCCTGTGGGCCTTTGGCTTGCGGCTTTTGCCCTCGCCTGGACGGCTGGACTGGTAGTTCCTGCTGCTCCAGGTGGTCTTGGGGTGTTTGAGGCGGTTCTGTTGTTTCGTATGGGCACGATTGTGCCGGAGGCGCCGTTGCTTGCGGTGGCACTCAGCTACAGGTTGCTCGTGACTTTGGCCGATCTGATCGCAGCCGCTGCTGTGAAGGGTGATTCCTGGATGGCGGCAAAGGTTCGCGTTTAGTCGGCTGTTCTGATGGTGTGGCCGCTCCCTGAACTGCCGATTCGCTGGGAGGCTTTGCCCTGTCCGCTTGAAGCTGGTTGGGCTCTGATCCGTCTTTGGGAACTCCCAAAAAGAGCCGATAACGGGCTGTCCCTTGGAGGGTTTTCAGCAGCTGCTTACCAGGCATCGGATGACCGGCTTTGGTTGGTGAGTGATGCGTCCCGGGGATATTTGCTGCCCGTTGGCCCTCTTGCAAAAGCATTACGAACAGGAGATCAATTGCAGGTTGGCCCTCGCTTGGTTTTGCGTGACCAAAGTGGAACTCCTCTTCCTCCCTCTTTCGACGCAGAGGGTTTGGTGCTTACGGGTAATCACGGGGTCTGGATTGTTAGCGAGGGGCGTCGTAAAGCAGGGCATCAGGCTCGTCTACAGCGTTTTTCTCTTCGTAATGGATGGTTATTGGAGACCAAGCGTCTGCCTCCTGCATGGACAGCTCTACCTGGTCAGGGATTAGCTGCTAATCAAGGGCCAGAGTCCTTAACGCGATCCATCGATGGGGGACTTGTTTTGGCAGCGGAGGCTCCGTTGCTTCAGGATCTCGCCGCAGGAGATGGGGATGGCGTTCGTCTAGCCCATTTGGACCTGGAAGGTGTCATGCAAGAGCGTGGTCGCCTTCCTCTCGATTCCCTGAGTTCGGATCCAGAAGAAACGGTGGGACTCACCGAACTTCTGGCACTGGATGGCTCACCTGCATTGTTGGCACTGATTCGTCGTCATCGGCCATTGCATTGGACGGCCAGGCTTCAATTGTTCTCTTGGCCTGCACAGAGGTCTCATTTGGCTTTGCAGCCCATAACGGGTTGGGATTTCACGAGTGATGAGGTTCCTCGCGAAAATTGGGAAGGCCTGGCTTGGGGACCAGAGCTCGACGATGGGCGTCGCACTCTCGTGATTGTGAGTGACGATAACTTCAGTCTGATTCAGCGAAATTTGGTGGGTTTGTTAGCTCCGCGCCGTAGCCCTCGTTGCCGGGGTTTGCCGGACGATTAAGTCTCAGTTGTGTGGTCGAGGCCTGGTATGAGAGCAGCTGCAGCCATAAGTCCGAGTCCAAGAATCATCAATGCCGGCCAGAGCGCTGCGGCAAGCCGTTCGTCACTCGCGTATTGAAAAACTCGCACCGAGAGGGTGTCGAAATCAAAGGGTCGAAGCGCGAAGGTCAGAGGCAGCTCCTTCACGGTGTCCACAAAAACAAGCAGTGATCCGACTGCGAGCGGGCCCTGCAGAAGTGGAATGTGAATGCGACGGAGAACATCCGGCCAGCGGCAGCCCAGGCCAGTGGCTGCTTCATCCAGGCTGGGTGACATTCGTTCTAAGCCTGCATCAAGACCACCTTTGGCAACAGCAAGGAAACGATCGCTGTAGCCCCAGAGCAAAAGCAGGATTGGTGAGAGCTGCCAGGGCCCACCAATGATGAGTAAGGCCAGAGCGAGCACGGCACCTGGAATCGCGTATCCGAGCCCGGCGAGAAAGGTGAGGCTGTGCAGCCAAGGGGCCGTGGTCCAGCGCTTTGTGATGGCAAGGAGCAAGGCAGCTGCTACAGCCAAGCCTGCTGCTGCAAGGGCGAGACCAAGACTGCGCAAGGTGAGCAGCAACAGCTCTGGCTGTAAACCAGTTTGTAGTTGGTCAAGGTTCAAGCAGGCCCAGATCAATGGTGTGCCAAGGCTCAGAAACGGTGGAATGAACCCCAAGGCTTGAGCGGCTAAGGCTCTCGTTCCAGTGAGAGTCCAGTTCGGGGATTCTCCACCCGTTAGGCCTTCCGACCATCGACGGCTACGACGACGCAGTTTTCGTTCGCCAATCAACAGTCCCGTCACGATGATCAGCGTGATTAGGGCAAGTCCGACCGCTCCTGCTGGGTTCCCCTCGAGTTGCCAAGCTTGGAGAATTCCAGCGGAGAGACTTGGAATGCCTAGGAGTTGAACGGCCCCAAGTTCGTTGACCACCTCCATTCCCATCAGCGCGATTCCCGCTCCAATAGAAGGGAGAGCCATCGGGAGGGCGATGCGTCGAAAGCTTTCCCATGGACCCACTCCGAGGGAACGGCAGGCTTCCAGTTGACGGCGTCCGCAGATGCTGAAGCTTTCAGTGCTGAGCAGGAAAACATAGGGATAGGTGCTCAAGGCCATGACCAGTACCCCCCAACCCAGTCCATAAATTCGGATGCCATGGATGCTGCCCAGATCCACGAGCGTTGCAGCGAGAAGGTACGAAGGGCTGGCGAGTGGAAGCAGCTGAGCAATCCGAAGAAGGCGTCGGCCTGGAAAGCGGCAATTGGCGAGGAGCCAGCCGTTTGCGGAGCCAAGAACGGCTCCGAGGCTCGCGGTGCCAAGCAGCAGGAGGGTTGTTCCCCGGATTTGGATCAGACCATCTGCGCCCAGGCTGGCCGAACCAAGAAGAAGGCCTCTGACGCCCTCTCCAATTAATCCGCCAAGGGGAAAGAGCGCGAGCGCTGCGAGGATGCAGGCCACGACTGCTAATAGGGTCCTTCCCTGCTGCCACTGGCCTTGCAAGCTCTTGCTTGTCATGAGTGGTAGCGCTTATCCATAGGGATCACCAAGCCCAGCGATTGATCTCCAAAGGCCTAGAGCTCGAACATTCACAAGGAGGAAGCAGCCGGGTCTAAGTCGACGCAATAAATTGCCATTGACTTGCATTCACGCCAAGATCCTGTTGAGAATGATACTCAAGAGTGGATCGTTACGCTTAATCCTTCTGCCCATCCAATCCAATGATTGAGAGATTGAATGTGCCGAGATGACACCGTCAGCGTCGAGTTTGCCGCACAGGGATCGGGACGAGTGCGGGTTCCATCAACCCGCCACCGCTGTTGTCGTCATCATCAGAGTTGGCGTTGAACCAGAGAAGGATGCCAATCAGAATGCAACAAGTCCCCAGAAGGGTGAGCTCAAACATCGCCAACCCAAAGCTGACGAAACTCTAATCAGAATGCTTCGGTATCGACATCTCAC
This sequence comes from Synechococcus sp. ChBW.bin.23, assembly GCA_037620855.1. Classification (GTDB taxonomy): domain Bacteria; phylum Cyanobacteriota; class Cyanobacteriia; order PCC-6307; family Cyanobiaceae; genus Synechococcus_C. Next base: position 3,343 of record JASJLK010000091.1, read on the forward strand.
TCGGATCGCAAACGTTCGAGTGGGGTGGTTGGTTTAAGAAAGGTTTTTGTCTGCATCTTTGGCGACACACGCTTTGAGTTGCTCCCTCAGGTTGCTGTGGTCCATCTCCTGACCTATCAACACCAGTTGGTTTTTGCGTTCGCCATCCCAGTCGCTGTCATCAATGGAGAAGCGCTTGCCAGCTAGGTGAAAAACATGGCGCTTTTCACTTTCGTTAAACCAAAGGATGCCTTTTGCACGAAAAACGCTCTCGGGCAATTGATTGTCGAGAAAGTTTTGAAATTTGCGGAGCGAGAAGGGTCCATCGCTACTGAATGACAGGGAGGTGTAGCCCTCGATGTCGAGATGGTCAGCATGGTCGTGGTGCGCTTGTCCATGATCGTGATGGTCATGGTCGTGGTGCGCGTGTCCGTGATGGTCATGTTCGGCTTTGGTCGCAACGCGATCGCTCTCAAACAATCCAACACTCATCAAGAGAGGTAGAGGAACATCTCCTTTAACGGAATGAAGGATACGGGCATCTTTTTTGATACTGCGCAGGCTTTCTTCTAATTCTTTGACACGCTCTGTTGATACCAAATCTGTTTTGTTTAAAAGAAGAATGTCTCCGTAAATAATCTGAGAGCGCCCTACTTCACTTTCGAAAACGCGAGCATTGCAATTTTCAGCATCAACCAGGGTGATGATTGAATCCAACCTGGTCTGATCCCGCAATTCACTGCCTAGAAATGTCATGGCTACGGGAAGTGGATCGGCAAGACCTGTCGTCTCCACAACCAAATAGTCCAAGGGTTCAGGGCGCTTCAGGATGCGATCGACAGCTTCCAGCAATTCCCCGTTAATCGTGCAGCAGATGCAGCCATTGCTGAGTTCCACCATGTCTGCGCTGGTGCTCACTACAAGATCGTTGTCAATGCCAATTTCTCCGAACTCGTTCACCAAAACAGCGGTTTTAAGACCGTCTTGATTGCTGAGAATGTGGTTGAGAAGAGTGGTCTTTCCTGCGCCTAGAAATCCGGTAAGAATTGTGACAGGAGTTCCGTTGGTCTGAATCCTTTGATTGGAAGCAGTCTCTGACATGGTCGGATTCAAAAGGTTGGAGAAAGGGCGTCGATCGCTTGAGCTAATTCGGCATCACTGCTCGAAAGTCCACCGAGATCATGGGTTGTGAGTCGAATGGTGACACGGTTATAAACATTGCTCCATTCAGGATGGTGATTGGCGGATTCGGCTAAAAGTGCCACTTGTGTCATGAAGCCAAAGGCTTCAACGAAGGAGTGGAAGCGCCACTCTCTCTCAATCCAATCAGAGGCAATCGTCCAGGCAGGGCAAGAAGAGCAGAGGCTCTGACGTGCCGCGTCATCGAGCAAAACAGCTTGCTTTGGCATGGATGAATCCAGGGCTTGGGATGTTTGGGCTTTGGTTCACAGCTCAACATTTGCCTGAACCACTACTAATGTTTTAGTGCGTTTTGAGTGACGATGGCGATGACGTGTTTACTAGGTCGTTCGTCCTCTCTGCGGACCCGAGGTGTGAGCTCACTGCTTGCCACAACATCGATTGTGTTGTGGGTCTGTCAGGCACCATCCGCTTCGGCGCAGCGGATGGTTAAAAAGATCGAGAGCCGTTGTCCCTTGGGCTATGTGGACACGCTCAATGGAAAATGCAGCACACTCGGTATGAAGACTCATACGGTCCAAGCTATCGATGGCCGATCCTGCCCATCCGGATGGCTGGATGTGGGGGGAGGATATTGCCGTAAACAATGAGTCGTTGCTTTCTGACGCCCAGCAATGTCATCACTAAGATGCCATTAGTTATGGCAATTTGAATGGTTCGATTATTTGCTCTTGGGATGTTGTTGTCGTTGATCGCACCAACCGACGCCTTGGCTCAAAAAAAGATCCCTAAAGCACAGGGTCATGATCAGTGCCCATTGGGTTATCTGAATACTCTTGGCACCTCCTGCGTATCGCCCATTAATTATCAAATGAGGCCAACAAACGGTGAAGCTTGCGACTCCGGTTGGATGAATGTGGGTGCTGGTTATTGCAGGAAAAAGTAGGTTTTAGCGTGAATCAGCAGCCGGTTGCCTTTTGGTCTCTGAAACCGTGGTGGTGTCAGCCCTGGAGCATTTTGCTCACAGGCGTTGTCGTTTCGCTTGGCAGCTGGCTGTTCCTTCAGCGACTTTGGATAACGCTTCCAATCACCCTGGCAATTTTGGCTTGGTGGTTCTTGTTTCTGGTGCTTGTGCCTGCCGCTCACAGCAGACAAGAGATCTCTTGAACTCCTGCCTGAAATGTGTTGGCGTCTTTACCTTCAAGCACCGAGCTCTATAGGGTTCAATCAGAGATGGAGCCCAGATGGGATCCAGGACATCGGCCTGGGATCGGTTAGGCGATTACCTGCATCAGACAAAAATCATGGGCTCCATTGCGAGCACGCTGTACTGGGATCAAAACACCCGTATGCCCTCCGGTGGGGCGTCCTGGCGTGGAGAGCAATTGGCACTACTGGCGATTCAATTGCATTCGCGGCAGAGCTCTGTCGAGTACGCAGATCTGATCCAGGAAGCCCGTGTTGAGTGGAGCCAGTCAGGGCTTTCAACGACGGAGAAGGCTGCTTGCGGCAGGAATCTTGACTTGCTCGAGCAGGATCTGGGCCGGCAACAGGCGTTAGATCCTGCTTTGGTGGCAGCGTTGGCAACGGCTAAAGCCGACGGCTACAACAACTGGCAACAAGCACGTTCGAACTCCGATTTCGGCTTGTTTGCACCCTCTTTGCACACCATGATTGGCTTGCGTCAAGAACAGGCTCGACAGCTTGCAGAGCCCCGTAGTTGTTGGGAAACACTGGCTCAACCATTTGAGCCTGATCTTACTTTGAAGCGTTTGCAGGAGTTGTTTGCGCCGCTTCGTCAGCGCTTGCCAGAGTTGTTGCAACGAGCTGGTGGGCAGCCACGTCAACGAGAGCTCAGTTGGGATCTTCCTGAACCAGCACAGCAAAAGCTCTGCGATTCGTTGTTGACCTCCTGGGGACGAGACGCGTCGATGACCTGTGTTGCGCGATCCCCGCATCCCTTCTCGATCACGCTTGGTCCGAGCGACTACAGGATCACGACCAGAGTTGTTCCAGGGCGACCGCTTTCCTGTTTCCTGGCTACAGCCCATGAATGGGGCCACTCCCTTTATGAGCAGGGTCTTCCTGATCAGAAACATCAATGGTTCGCCTGGCCTTTGGGACAGGCGACATCAATGGCCGTGCACGAAAGTCAATCTCTATTTTGGGAAAATCGGGTTGCAAGAAGTCAGCCGTTTGCTCAGCAATGGTGGATGGAGTTTGAGGCTGCAGGGGCTCCTCTCTCATCAGCAGACGCTCTTTGGAGGGCGATGAATCCTTTGGCTCCTGGTTTGAACAGGGTGGAGGCCGATGAGCTCAGCTATGGATTGCACATCATGATTCGTACGGATCTAGAAATTGCCTTGCTCGAGCAAGGCCTTCCGGTTGAGGAGCTTCCTGCTGAATGGAATCGGCGTTATGGCGAGCTTCTTGGAGTGACACCAGCCAATGACGCAGAGGGCTGCCTTCAGGATGTTCACTGGAGCGAAGGACTGTTCGGATACTTCCCTTCGTATCTCCTTGGACATCTGATCAGTGCTCAGTTGAGCGAGGCGATGGCTGTTGCTATTGGTTGCCCCGAGGAACATGTTCGTAGGGGTGATGTCGCAACCTTGTTGGATTGGCTCCGTGAGCATGTTCATCCCGTCGGACGGGCCATGAATGCGGAACAACTGGTGCAGACGGTGAGTGGTCGAGCCCTGACGCCTGAACCATTCCTGCGCTACATGGAAGACAAACTCGACCGGATTTTAGCCACGAGCCCTGTTGGCGGCACTTAGTCGTTACGTTAATGTAACGTAAGCGTGCTTTGGTTCTGGGGTCTGGCTCCCCGTAGGATTCCGGCGCTGATCGTCCTCTTCCATGGCCAATCTCGACCAGGCTCCAAGCCGCAGTATGCCCAACCTGCTTCATGTGCTGCCGGCCTTTGCAGACGAGGCTGAGCTACGTGTCAACACCATCGTGGAGCTCAACTCCAACACGATCAACAAGTACGAGCTCATTACGGAAACAGGCCATCTCAAGTTGGATCGGGTGGGTTACTCCTCTCTGGCTTACCCCTTTGCCTATGGCTGTATTCCTCGTACCTGGGATGAGGACGGAGATCCTCTCGATATTGAGATCGTGAATGTGACCGAACCCTTGATTCCAGGTTCGATCGTGGAAGCAAGGATCATCGGGATCATGACCTTTGATGATGGAGGTGAGGTTGATGACAAGGTGATCGCCGTTTTGGCCGATGACAAGCGTGTTGATCACATCAAGAGCTTCGAAGATCTTGGTGAGCAATGGAAGAAAGAAACTACTTACTACTGGGAGCACTACAAGGATTTGAAGAAGCCAGGAACCTGCACGGTGAATGGATTTTTTGGTACTGAAAAGGCTGTGGAAATTATCAAGAGCTGCGAAGCGCGCTACATGACTGATATTGATCCCAAGTTGGTTGACTGATCTCCTCATGTTCCCGTTGAACAAGTAGTTAAAAGCGGGGAAATACCCCGCTTTTTATTGCTTAATCATTGATTTAGGGCTTAATTAAAAGAGGGAAAGAGGAGGCTGAAATATTAAACTTATTTCTTAAGGTGCAAACGGATTGGTCTGCTTCTGACCAGAAGGTAAAATCCCTGATGAGGTTTACATTGCAAGCAAGACCCTTTTCATACCCTGCCATCGCATCATTTGGGTGAAAGGCTCCAGTTGAGGGTGGAATAATATCTCCAACAGTGCTGAAAGCTTTCCCTAAGTGAAAGTCGAGAATAACTTCTAAAAGTGATTCAAAGCCAAAACCATCATCAAAAAGCCCGGCCTGAAAGGCTGCCACATTCATTTCACCTTGGGCATCTGTATTAAATCCTCCAAGGATATGGCAGCAATCGTGATTTAAGAGAAATTCGGACGTACTTTTTTTCTCTCCCGGTAGTGCCCAATTCCTATCCCGGTACCAATGGAAAATAGTGTGGCCAAGACTGCCTTCTGGATAGGCCTCTAATTGCTGGTAGCGTTCGGAAACAGCCCGATCTCCGATGGCTTGGTGGAACATTTTGATTACACCTTTGATTACTTTAGGCGCTGAGTCGAGGCCTAGAAATTCGCCTAAGCTCCTGCGGCCATAATCGATTAGAAGTAGCTTTAAGTGATTGTCTCGAACTCGATGCAAGTCTTTGATTGTATTGGGATGAATCTCTAGATGATCTGCAAATTTATCTATAATTGCTACCATCCTCGGGTCGACCTTCATGTCAACATAAGGAAGAAGAATGAGGATTTGAAGGAGTTGTTCGCGTTTTTTTTGATCGGATATTTTTTCTGATAAATCTGCTGGCGAGATACCCTCTAGATGGTTCAGATCTATGGACGACTTCAAAACAAAGTTCTGAATGGATTCCATCATTTCCATGGTGATGGGCTCAACATCTGCAATGTCTCCCATGGAGCCCACCTCGTGCATGGCTTGCAAGAACAGCTTTGCGTCTTCTTCCGGCCAGGTCGGTTGGTTCTTCATTCCATTTTTGATGGGTTGGAGCTTCAGTAGCACATTTCTGAAATTATTAAGGTTTCACTCATCGCAGTGTGCGGTTTTTTCGCACAGTGCATACGTTGAGACCAGTGAGTCTTGGCTGTCCATCCATGGGTCTCAAATGCACTACTTGCGTTGCTGGGCTTCCAGTGGCGTTGCTCGCCTCCTCTGTTCTCGTGGCAGCTCCAGCGCTGTCTCGATCCCATCCAATCGAAGTGTCGATGGCTGTTCGTTCGCCAGAGCAAGGGCGTGTTGTGTTGGATCTGGGCCGCAGGCAGATCAGCGTTAGACGCCAGGGTCAGACCCTGGGCCCATGGCCGGTAGCGATTGGTGATCCCAAGACTCGCACTCCCTCTGGGCTGTTCAAGGTCGAGAACATGATGATGAACCCTCAGTACCTGAGCACCAAGTCAGGGAAGCTGCATCCCAAACGTGGTCCTCAAAGCCCATTGGGGCATCGCTGGATTGGTTTCCTGCGAAGTGGACCCAATCAATTCGGCATTCATGGCACTCCCTGGCCTCATTGGGTGAAAACCAGATCGGCCGTATCCAACGGCTGTGTGCGCATGTTAGATGCTCATGTTCAGCAGCTGTATGACCACGTGGAAGTGGGGTATGGCAGTGGAAATTATGCGTTGACCCCCAGCGCTTATTGGCCTCGCTCCTGTTCAAAGATCTCCTGAAGGATCTCGCCGGCTCCTTGATCCTTGAGCTTGTGGGCGAGGTCTCGTCCCACCGCTTCAGGGTCGGCTAGGGGGCCAGCTTGCTCGTCACGGATGAGTCGTTTGCCATCAAGGCTGGCCACCATTCCCGTGAGCTGGATCGTGTCCCCCTGAATTTGGCTATTGACACCGATTGGCACTTGGCAACCGCCCTCCAGGACTCTCAGGAATTCTCGTTCTGCCAAGCAGCGAGCTGAGGTTGGTGCGTGGCTTAGCACTTGAATGAGCTCCATCACTTCAGGGCGATCGCAAACGCATTCAATCCCTAGAGCTCCTTGTCCCACTGCATGAAGAGAGATGTTTCCGGGGATGCTTTGGTGAATTCGATCGCCGAAGCCGAGTCGACTCAGTCCAGCTGCGGCCAGAATTAAACAGTCGTAATTGCCTGAGTCGAGCTTCTCAAGCCGTGTAATGACGTTTCCACGCACATCTTTGAACTTAAGGTGTGGATAGTGGTAGCGCAGTTGGGCTAGGCGACGTAGAGAGCTGGTTCCAACAATGGAACCCTCTGGCAGTGTCTCGAGTGTGTACTCAGCGTTTTTGCTGTTCACCACTAAGGCATCGGCGGGGTCTTCCCGTTCGGTGATGCAACCCAGCATCAGCCCCTCGGGAAGATTTGTAGGGAGGTCTTTCAGGGAGTGAACGGCGATCTCGGCACGCCCTATCAGCATTTGAGCTTCTAGCTCTTTGGTGAATAAGCCTTTATCTCCGATCTTTGCGAGGGCAACGTCGAGAATTTTATCGCCTTGGGTTGCCATTGCCTCAACAGATATGGCAAGACCAGGGTGGGCTTTTTCTAATTCTGCTTTGACCCAATTGGTCTGAACCATGGCCAGCTGGCTGCGGCGTGAGGCGATGCGCAGATGCTCGAGGGCCATGTTTGAAGGACTTCAGTTCGCAAGATTACGCAGACGTGCCCCCCGCTGTCACGTGCATGTCTATGAAAATTGGCATCGGTTGCTGCGCTTGCGACCTAAAGGCCTGGCTCCCTGTCTCCTTGTCCGAGCGCTCAGCTTTACAGTTCATAACAGTTGAGTTATTGCCATGCCAGGGCCTGTGGTTAACGGAGTTCGTAAAGACGGTCTGCCTGCTCTGGATCAGGCAACGTCCGCCAAGGAGGTCCTCCCATTTTTGCCACTCTTGAATGAGGGCACGATCAAATTGATCCTGTTAAGCAGTGGCGGTGTCTTGATGGCGCGGCTTAGGAACACAACCGATCCAGATGGCGAACGGGCGTACCAATTGATCCGTCCGCTCAGTGTGATCCAAGCCAGCTCCGATCAGCCTTGGGAATTGCAGCCTTATTTAGAGGGCTTGACGTCACAAAAAAATATTGTGGTTTATAAAGCTGCAGTGGCATCTATTCTCGACCCTGACCCTCGACTTCTTCAGGTCTATGCACGCAATACATCTCAGGAATGTCCGCCTTCAGAGACCCCTGTTGAACGATTAAAGCGAGCTTTTCAGGAATTTACTGAATGCATTGAGGATGAAGTGTAGGTGGACATTTTTAAGATATTGGAACGAGTATTGAATTTCAAATCTTGATTGATGGATGCCCTGGTCTCATTCTTGAGTGGTTGTTGCGGCGCCTTCTTTAAATAGTTTTTCAAGGTCTAATTTTCCTTTTTCGGAAATCAGGGTTTCGTAATTATGCTCTTTCTCGATTGATTCAATCAAATCATCGTCATCTGAAAGATTTGGATGAAATTCGCGATACCAAGATAAAACTCTGTCTTCGATTTCGAAAATTGTATTAAAAAATGGTGTGATACTGTTTTGCAAGCTATTTTGTTCGGCTTCAGTTAGGCCTTTGAATTGGTGGTCATGCGTCATGAATGTATGGGTAACAAGTCTTGCTTGCTTGAGGGATTCTAGTGCCTCCAGGAAATCTCTAGATGCGTTTCTATTAGCCTTGTCCATTTGTTTAGTTGTAGATAGTCGTTTGTTTGTTAGTTGTGTCGTGGGAGGAATTGATGTAAGAGTGTGTCGCCAATTGAGTTCATGCTGTGGTGAGAAAGCTTTCTATTTATCTTGTCATGTTTTCAGGAATGTTGATAAGAGATGGATTTGAGTGGGCTACTGAGAATTTCAATGTAGTGCCACGTCGAGAGTTGCTGATTCTTTATGGTTTGCGTTGCTGTCGCCAAACTAATCATGCAGATGTAGCAACGTGCGCCAGCTACCTGGGTTTTAATCGTATCGATGACTCATTCAATTTGTAGGCTATAGGGCCTATCTTCAATGGTCCATTAAAAACCCCCTGCTTTTGGCAAGGGGTGGAAAACGATCTCAATCTTGGCTTGTTATTTGATGTATTCCTTGAGCACACCATTCCTGTTGGGATGGCGTAATTTTCGCAGAGCTTTGGCTTCGATTTGACGAATCCGCTCACGGGTAACATCAAAGATCTGGCCGATTTCCTCCAGAGTCTTCATGCGACCGTCATCTAGGCCGTAACGAAGGCGCAAGACATCACGCTCTCTGGGGCTGAGGGTAGCCAGCACGCCTTCAAGGTCTTCGCGAAGAAGATTTTTGGCAACATCTTGCTCTGGATTTTCGATATCGGCTTCGATGAAGTCGCCTAGTCGTGAATCCTCTTCTTTGCCAATGGGTGTTTCAAGGGAAATTGGAAGTTGAGCACTTTTGGCGATAAATCGCAGTTTCTCGATGGTCATTTCCATCGATTCAGCGATTTCTTCCTCTGTTGGTTTGCGTCCAAATTCTTGGCTGAGGACTTTGGTGGTTTTCTTGATCCTGGAAATGGTCTCGTATAGGTGAACTGGTAGTCGGATCGTTCGCGACTGATCGGCGATGGCGCGTGTGATGGCCTGACGGATCCACCAAGTGGCATAGGTCGAGAACTTATATCCTTTTTCGTGATCGAATTTTTCTGCGGCACGAATGAGGCCGAGGCTGCCTTCCTGAATGAGGTCCTGAAAGCTCAGGCCTCGGTTCATGTATTTCTTAGCAATCGACACCACCAGGCGCAAGTTCGATTGCACCATTTTTTCTTTGGCGCGTCGGCCGAGCATCAATCTTCTACGGAAGCGGATTAACGGCATCTCAACCAGTGCTGCCCATTCCTTGGTGTCAGGAAGTTTTCCGTTATCGCTTAGAAACTGCGCAGCGAGTTCCTCGAGATGCAGGAGGTCCGCAATTTTGCGAGCCAACTCAATCTCTTCGTCTGGTCGCAGTAGGCGAATGCGTCCGATCTCCTGTAGGTAGACCCGAATGGAGTCTTCGGTATAAACGCCTTTCGGCCCTACTTTGATGCTCGCCAAAACTTTGGCTTTCGCTTCTGCTTTGGCCTTAGTTGCGGCCGCTTCAGTGGCTTTTGCTGCGCTTGCAGTTGTCTCAGTTGCAGTAATCAGTTGATCAGCTGATGCGTCCAGGTTGGTAGCAGTGGTGGTCGCCTTTGCTTTGCTGCTGGCTTTGCTGGTTTTGGCTTTGGGGGCGGTTTTACTCGCTTTTGTTTTGGTAGTGGCCTTTGTTGCTGCTTTGGCTTTCGAGGCAGGTTTTGCTTTGGCCTTTACCTGCTTTGGTTGACCGTTTTCATCGGCCAGCATCATGATCGAAGGCGATTGTGTTGCTTTGGCCTGTGCCAATTTGGTCGCGGCAGGACTCATGGCGGTCAGTAACGAAGGAGAGAGCGGGAGAGGAAGCGAATGTCATCAACAGTCAATGCACACGGCCGGATTAGGACGGATGCTTTTTTGGCGTCACCTTCCCGTCATAGAAACGATGCGCAACGAAAAACGCGGAGCGTTAAGCAAAATTGAGAGAGCTGGAGTGGTCCGATGCAGAACTGTCAAGGGCATTCTCAGACCGGTCGGCTTCATGGAATTCCATGGCTCGAACTTCGGATCTTCCCTTTGGAAGGAACTCTGCTTGTTCCAACAACAGCCTTTCAGCTGTCCAACTCTTTTATTTTAAAAAAAAGGTGTCATGAACGCAACCCATGTAACCGATTTTTCAAAAAACCCCGTTCTCCCTCCGCCAGTTCTAGTGGTGGTCGATGTTTGGCTTGAAGCTGGTCGGGATGGTCGCACCTTTACCTACTGCGATCGCAAGCAGCTGAATATCCGTTTAGGTGATCTTGTTCAGGTGTCTCTTCGTGGTCGTCGCATTCAAGGGTTAGTCACGGCTTGCCGCACAGAACCTGAGGATGAGAATCGCCCGCTTCAGCCGGTGGAAGCTCTCCTTCAACCCGTTGCAGTCGGACATGCCTGGAGGTTGTGGCTTGAGGAGATGGCGCAGCGTTGCCACACAAGCCCATTTCGAATGTTAAAAGCAGCTCTCCCTCCTGGTTGGTTGGGGCAGCGAGTGGTTTCAACCGTGAAGGAACGCAGACTGTGGTGGGTGTCTTTGTCTGAAAGTAGCGCCAGTTCGGATGCTGACTTGCCAGAACGACAGGCCTGCTTGGTCGCGAAGTTGCAGGAGTTAGGGGGAGGCGCGTGGCAGCGAGACCTCGTTGCTGCAGGTTTTCAATCAGGACTTGTGCAAGCTCTGGTGCGCCGAGAGCGTCTGGTTCGTGAGCTGTGTCTCGCCACTGATGCGCAACTAAGCCCGCTTTCGCTGGGCTTGGCTCCGGTGACCGAAGCTCCGAGAACCCTCACCGACGAACAGCAGGTTGCGATCGATACCTTTAAAGATCAACCCGATGGTGGGGGTGTGCTGCTTTGGGGGATCACCGGTTCAGGCAAGACCGAGGTGTACCTTCAGCTCGCTGCTGATGAGTTGGCTGCAGGACAGCATGTTTTGCTGCTGACTCCTGAAATTGGTCTCATTCCCCAGCTGGTGGATCGCTGTCGGCGTCGATTTGGTTCTCGAGTGCACGAGTATCACAGTGGTTGCACGGAACGAGAACGGGTCCGAACCTGGCGCAACAGCCTGGATGCAGAGAAGCCGCTCGTCATCGTTGGCACTCGCTCGTCCATTTTTCTGCCGCTCAGCCCCTTGGGTTTGATCGTGTTGGACGAGGAGCACGACAGTTCCTATAAGCAGGAGTCCCCGATGCCCTGTTACCACGCTCGTGATCTTGCGTTGGCGAGAGTGCAACGAGAGGGAGGTCGTGTGTTGCTGGGAAGTGCAACACCCTCCCTCGAAACCTGGATTCAGCTAGCCCCAGAAGGGCCGTTGGCCTTAGCTCGACTTCAACAGCGCATCTCGGCTCAACCTTTGCCGCCGGTACAGATTATCGACATGCGCCATGAGCTCGCCGATGGCCATCGGCGCTTGATCAGCAGGGCGCTGATGGATCGGTTGTCGAAACTTCCCGAACAAGGCGAACAGGCGGTTGTATTGGTGCCCCGCCGCGGACACAGCACGTTTTTGAGCTGCCGAAGCTGTGGTGAGGTCGTGCAGTGCCCGCACTGCGATGTGGCGCTAACCGTTCATGGGAAAAGCACCGGTCACCAGTGGCTGCGTTGCCACTGGTGTGATCATCGAGCCCCGGTTGCAACGAACTGCGGGCATTGTGGTTCGTCGGCTTTTAAGCCATTCGGCGCTGGAACTCAAAGGGTTTTGGAACAGCTGGAGTCTGAGTTGGAGGGACTGAGGTTGTTGCGCTTTGATCGCGACACCACCGGTGGACGAGACGGACATCGGCGTCTGTTGGATCAATTTGCAGCTGGTGAAGCTGATGTCTTGGTTGGAACCCAAATGCTGGCGAAAGGGATGGACCTGCCGCGCGTCACGCTTGCCGCCGTGTTGGCCGCTGATGGCCTATTGCATCGTCCCGATCTCCGGGCTGGGGAGCAAGCGCTTCAGCTGTTATTGCAACTGGCAGGCAGGGCTGGCCGTGGGGAGCGTCCCGGGCAAGTGCTCGTTCAGACCTATAGCCCTGATCATCCGGTGATCTTGCATTTAGTGGATGGTCGTTATGAGCGCTTTCTGGAGGAGGAAGCTCGAGAGCGCCGCGAAGCCGGATTGGTGCCCTATGCCAGGGCTTGCGTGTTGCGGCTGTCTGGGACGTCCGCATCCACAACGGCAACAGCAGCAGCTGTGTTGGCCGAACAACTGCGCCCAGGTTGCATCGATGCCGGTTGGCAGCTCATTGGTCCAGCTCCAGCTCCGGTGGCACGAGTTGCTGGTCGCAGTCGCTGGCAGCTGTTGATGCATGGTCCACAAGCTTCGCCTTTGCCTTTGCCGCCCGGGAGCTCTCTGTGGGATGGCTTGCCCAGTGGTGTGGCACTGGCTGTTGATCCAGACCCACTTCAGCTCTGAACTCAGGACGGTAATTCCGGGTAGCCGAAACCCATGATCAGCCGAAGCCGTTGCAGGCTGGCGGTCAACACAAGCAACGCCAAGATCGCGAGACTGCCCAACCCAAGGCGGCTCCAACGCCATTGACTCCACTGCAAATGATTCTGAACGCCAATCGTGAGCGGCCAGATGAGCTCACCCTTTGTATTTTTGCTCGCCACGGCAGGGCTGCTTTGCAAGCTGCGCAAGCTCGCTTGGTCCCCAAGGCGTACCGCAATTTGCAGCTCATTCAGGCTCTCAAGAGCGCTGAGATCCAGCTCTAAGAGCAGCTCTTGCTTAAGACCCACGAGCCAATTGCGCTCTTTCAGATTGAGGGTGGGTGCGGGCAATACAAGGCCGACGGTTCGTCCTGCTGCCGCGACCGTTTGGCTGAGGAGTGCAGCGGCGTCTTCACTGCTTTGGGTTGGTGCTTTCACCTCAAGGTGACCGTTGCCTGCGTTTCGAATGTTCCAAGGCAGATGCATTGCCCTCAACTCCTGGCTGAACGCGTCCTGCCAAGGAAGTTTTAAGCCACTGCGGCTGTCGATCGTCCAAGCCATCTCAACCCTGTCTGGTCCTGGGAGACTGAGGTCTGCGGTGATGCGTACGCAGCCGCTCAACAGGAGCGTTAGCGCTACCAGCACGGCGATGACCAGCACCGCGAAGCCAGCTGCTGGGGCTCGGGTTGGACCGGTAGGAGGTGATGGCGGTGGCAGTTTGCGGCGACTCAACAGCTTTGGACGTTTGCCGACACTTGGATCCATCTCCAAAGTCGGGAGTTGCATCGACCAGCTCTCAGGTCTTGCCAGGCTTGGCGCCTCAAGAACATCCAGCAACTGCCGCGCCCTGTTGCGCAGCTCTAGATCTCTGCAACGAGTGAGCAATCGGCAGGTGCTCAGCGCCTTGCTCTCATCTCCCTTTCCCATCCAAGCTGTGACCAACAGCATGCGGATCTCAACCCCTTGACTCTCACTGATCGGGTTGGCTTCTGCGAGCGGCTCCAATAATGCGATGCATTGGCCGTAATCGCCACGCTCGAGAGCGGCTTCCGCGGCTGCCAGTGCATTGGTCATTGATTAACCGCGGCCCAGAACCATCGTTCCGATGCCTGTATCGGTAAACACTTCAAGGAGCAGGGCGTGGGGGACACGTCCATCCACGATGTGCGCTGCAGCAACCCCTTGAGCCAGGGCACGAATGCAACATTCAGTTTTGGGCGTCATCCCACCGGCAACAACACCGTCGTGGATCAATTGCCGTGCCTCAGACAGTCTGAGTTGTCGGATCAGGGAGTCGGGGTTGTCGCGATCGCGAAGGATTCCTGGGGTGTCAGTTAGCAAAACCAATTTTTCTGCTTCGAGTGCAGCGGCAAGCTCACCAGCAACCGTGTCGGCATTGATGTTGTGAGATTTCCCTTCAGGGTTGGCAGCCACGCTTGAAATCACCGGAACGTATCCCCGTGCCAGGAGTGGTTCCAATACATCTGGATTCACCCGTGCCACATCGCCGACCAAGCCGTGGTTGCCATCACCCCAGGGACGTGCCTCGACCAGTCGGCCGTCACTACCGCTGAGACCTACAGCACTTGCTCCCAGTCGGTTGAGTCCATTGACGATCTGTTTGTTCACGCGGCCGACAAGAACCATCTCCACCACGTCCATCGTGTCGGCATCGGTAACTCGCAAGCCGTCACGAAATTCAGAGGGAATATTGAGCCGCTTCAACCAAGTGTTGATCTCTGGGCCTCCGCCATGAACCACCACCGGTTGCACTCCCACACTGGCCAGTAGGGCGATGTCGCGAAAGACGGCATCACGCAGCTCTGCGTGGACCATTGCCGCGCCGCCGTACTTGACAACGATTCGCCGACCAGCGAATCGTTGGATGTAAGGGAGGGCCTCGCTCAGGACGGAGACCCGTAGGGAATCATCCATGCTGCAGCTGCTCAGGGCTCTCCATGCTCGCCTGTCGTGGCGTCACTCTTTGGAAGCAGGGTCAAATCGAGTTGATCGTTCTGCAATGGCAGGATTTGCGCTTCCAAGCCTTTGGCGAAAAAACGACCTAAGCGCCCGCGGCGTTCTTGCCAACGCTCGAGACCGACGGCTTCACACGCAAAACGCATCCTTAGGCCATATCCGTCTTCACTATTGATTTCTTCAATTTCCAGAAGCTGAGAAGGCTTGTCTTCGTCCCAGAGTTTCAACGCTTCAAGAGAGCTCTCGAGGTGAGCTTTCTGCCCATAGCGCCAGCGCGTGACGTCATTCAGCAGCTTGACCAGTTCAGGAGACGCAGCCTCGCGTTCCTCGCGAAATTTTGCTTTGGGTATTACCCGGCGTGCTGGGGGGAGTTCTGAGGATTTGAGCGCAAGACCTCCTAGAAGAATCGGGATTCCATAAAAAATGGTGGGCAGGCTGAGATTGGCATTGCCAGCTCCGTAAGCCAAAGCACCAACCACGGTAAGGACACCGCCAGCGATGGTGATCAGACTTCCGGGCGAAATGAGCTCGTTCATGGGGGCCCGTGAATTGAAGCCATTGTGACCAAGAGGGCTGCAGGATGGGAGAAGGAGTACAACAATCATGAACATTCCGTCCGCCCAGCCCGAAGAAACCCGAGAGTTGATTGCTCAGCTGGAGGCGGATCGAGCTTGGTTGCTCGAACAAATTGATCGAGGCCGCTGGCCGGATTTAAGGCTGGATTTAGCGGCCCTTGAGCGAGAACTGGGTCAGCTCCTATTCCGCGCTTCAGAGCAATGTTCTGAAAAAAGTCAGTAAATCTCTGAAGCCTCCTGGCCTTAAAAGGGAATATCGTCGGTTTCGGGAACGAGGGGAGAGGTGTTCCACTGAGCCGCTGAATCCTGTCCCGCCGCCGCTGGGTTGCTCGCTGATTCGGAGGAATGGGGCGTTTCAGCCGGTACGGGTCGAGCTGGCGCTGTGCGCGCAGCAGCAGGGGGCTGGCCTTGGCTTGATCCCGCCGCGCTCACTGAATGCAGTCGCGAGAGGGTGAACTCAGCTTTTTTTTCTTTGGTGCCGTCTTGACGGGGAACAGTGTTCATACGCAATCGGCCTTCAATCACAAGACGCTGCCCTACCTGCACGCGGTTTTGAAGGTCCTGAGCGAGGTTGCCCCATCCCACCACCTTCAACTGCCCCTTGGGGTCATCGGGTCGGAGAGCATCGAAAGATACGTCCATCTCGGCAATGGGCGTTTGATTGTCTTGGGTGTATCGCAGGGTTGGAGCTTGAAGGACATCCACCTCGAGCACGCAGTGGTTCATTCTCAGCTTTGACAGTGAGCGCCATCCTGATGCACCGACAGGAGAATCGCCAGGGGACTGTCTGGTTGCTGGCAGGGACGGGTGATGGCCCGCACTTAGCTGCGGTTCTGATCTCGCAGGGCTTCGATGTCCATGTCAGCGTCGTGGGCGCCACGGCTGCTCATCCCTATCGGGGGATGGACGTGGAAGGGATCCACGTGGGTGCTCTGGGAGGTTCACAGGGAATTTCTCAATGGCTGCAGATGATTCCTGTGGATTGGGTTGTGGATGCCACTCACCCGTTTGCGCTGAGGATCAGTGACCAGTTGAACCAGGCTTGCAAGGGCTCGGGCCAGGGGTTGGTGCGATTCGAACGGCGGTTGGAGGCTTTGGGGAAGGCGGTTGTGCTCGGCTCCATGGCTGACCTTGCTGATCAACCCCTATCGGGACGACGACTTCTCCTGGCCCTTGGTGCCCGCCAGTTGGTTGAAGCAGCGAAGGTCGCTCGTGTCGCAGGGGCCACAGTTTTTGCCCGAGTTCTTCCTTCGCCAATGTCTCTGATTCAGGCAGCGGCAGCAGGCGTTCGTCCAGAACACTTAGCAGTGGTGCGACCACTCCAGGGTCCCGAGCCAGGTGCACTGGAAGCGGCGGTTTGTAGGCGCTGGGCGATTACAGATGTGGTCTGCAGGCAGTCGGGAGGAGCAACTGAGGCGCTCTGGGCGAGCCTGTCGATGGAGATGGGGTTTGAGTTATGGCTCCTGCGCCGACCTTCACCCATTGCTGAAGTTCCTGTTGTGCATAGCGTTAGCCAGCTTCTGGCGCATCTGAATGGCACAACACCCTGATCCTTTGTGGTTTGTATTAACCACCGAGGCTGATCAACAGAGAGCCTCTGCACTCGCAGAGCAGCTGATCATCCGTGAGCTTGCAGCTTGCGTGAGCTTTCAGGCCATTCAGTCTTCCTACCGTTGGGAAGGACGGGTTGAGCATGCCGATGAAGTGCAGCTTTTGATCAAGACCACGGCACCCGGTTTGAAAGCGGTGCTCGGGGTTATTGAGGCGTGCCATAGCTACGACAACCCCGAGATTCTTCACTGGCAAGCACAGCCATCACACGCCTATGGCGCTTGGGCCGCGGCGTCTATCAATCCAGATGCTTAGCGATCAGATCAGGCAGAGAAACTTTTGAGCGAGGCCCTAATTGGGTCACGACCTGTCCGGCACAGATGGACCCCATTTTGCCGCAGACGTCTAATGGGAAGTCATGGGTGTAGCCATGAAGGAAGCCACCTGCATAGAGGTCGCCTGCTCCTGTGGTGTCGACGAGATCTCCGAGCTTGTAGGAGGGGATTTCCCAGCGCTGATCACCGCAGAGAACCACAGATCCTTGAGCGCTGCGGGTTAGTACGGCCACGCTGCAGCGACCTTTCACTTGCTCGAGCGCGCTTTCGAAGTCAGCTGCTCCGTAAAGCGATTTGATCTCATCCTCATTGGCAAAGAGCACATCCACATGTCCGTCAACAAGCTCGAGAAAGCTTTCACGGTGACGGTCGACGCAGAAGCCATCGGATAGTGACAGGGCTACTTGTCCGCCGCTTTCCCGGCAGGCTTCAGCGGCTGTGATGAAGGCCTTTTTTGCTGCAGGACTATCCCAGAGGTAGCCCTCGAGGTAGAGAACCTTGGTGTCGCGAACCATGGAGAGGTCGAGATCATCAGGGTCCAGTTGGGTTGAGGCACCGAGGTAGGTGCACATGGTGCGTTCAGCATCCGAGGTCACGAGAATGAGGCAACGGGCCGTGCTCGCACCGCTCACGGCAGCCGGTGTCTCGAAACGTGTCCCGACAGACTGGATGTCGTGGATAAAGATGGCCCCGAGTTGGTCGTCACGAACACGACCAATGAAACCGGCCTTGCTCCCGAGTTGAGCGAGGCCAGCGAGTGTGTTTGCGGCTGAACCTCCGGAGGTTTCGAGACCTGGACCGCTGGCTTCGTAAAGGCTTTTGGCTTGGTCTTCGTCCACAAGGGCCATGCTGCCCTTGCTGAGGTTGTGATCGCTTAGAAACTGGTCCTCGGTTTGAACCAACACGTCGACGATGGCGTTACCGATGCCCACGACGTCGAGAGAACTAGCAGTGCTGAACCGGGGAGTTGAGGACATCTCTGCTGTCGTTAATACAGCGAAAGTATGGCTGTTCGTTGGGTCGCTGCCCTGAGGGGGCGATGTGAGCGCGCTTAGGCGCTGAGGAGAGCACGCTTAGGGCCATGGATCGGATCTTCCACAACGATCGTTTGGTCTCGGCTGGCACCGAGGGAAACGATCGCAATCGGCACGTCCATCAGGTCAGCTAGAAATCGTAGGTAGTCCATCGCTGGAGCAGGAAGGTCTTCGAGTCGACGGCATTCAGCCGTAGAACATTGCCAGCCTGGGAGGGTCTCAAAGATTGGCTTGCAGCGAGCGAAATCTTCGGAGCTGCTGGGGAAGTAATCGATGCGTTCGCCATCAAGCTCGTAGGCGACTGAAACTTGGATTTCATCCATTTCGTCCAGCACGTCGAGCTTGGTGATCGCAAGGCAATCCAGTCCGTTGACTTGAACTGCGTAGCGACCAATCACGCCATCAAACCAGCCACAGCGACGGCGGCGGCCAGTGGTCGTTCCAAATTCTCCGCCTCGATCACACAGCTGGTCGTTCAAACTTCCAGACAATTCTGTTGGGAAGGGACCCTCTCCAACCCGAGTGGTGTATGCCTTGGCGACTCCAATCACTCTGTCGATCAGGGTCGGACCTACGCCAGCACCGATGCAGGCACCTCCTGACACTGGGTTGGAGGAGGTCACATAGGGATAAGTCCCGTGGTCGAGGTCGAGCAGAGTCCCTTGCGCGCCCTCAAAAAGAATGTTTTTGCGGTCGCTTGCTGCTTCATGAATGGCGCGGGTGCAATCCACCACACGAGGGGCTAAGCGTTTTCCGTAAGCCAGATATTCACGGATGATCTCTTCAGCATCCAATGGCTTTTCGCCATAAATAGTTTCGAGCAGTTGATTCTTCTCGCTCAGTGGGCCTTCAAGCCGATCACGCAGCCGATCTTCATCGAGCAGGTCGAGAACACGGATGCCACTTCGCTGAGACTTGTCTGCGTAAGTGGGGCCGATGCCGCGGCCGGTTGTGCCGATTTTGCGTTCACCTCGTTGCTTTTCCATCGCCAGATCCAAGAGGCGGTGGTAAGGCATTGTGACGTGCGCAGTCGATGCCAATTGGAGGCCTGAAATGTCGATCCCGTTGGAGATCAACATGTCGAGTTCTCCAAGCATCACCTTGGGATCAACCACGGTTCCGGAGCCGATCAGGCAAATGGTGTCTGGGTAGAGGATTCCGGAAGGGATCAAGTGAAGTTTGAGCACTCGACCGTCCACCACGATGGTGTGGCCAGCGTTAACGCCTCCCTGATACCGCACCACGACATCAGCGGAGCGGCTCAGGAGATCGGTGATCTTTCCTTTCCCCTCGTCACCCCATTGAGCACCGATGACGACAACATTGGCCAAAGAATCGGCGGCCCGAAGCCGCATTTCTGCACAATCCAGAACTCTCGCAGACAATCGTGCCTGCGGTCAAAGTGCTGTTCGATTTTGTGATTAAGTGCCGCGAACTGCTGCTTTCTCGGCCTTGCCCAACTCCTTGTCGATCCTGGCTCTCAGAGCATCAGGAACGGGACGGTTGGTGTAATTGTTGTAGTGACCAGCCAAGGAGTTGAGTGCGGTCTGCATGGTCGTGAATGAACTCAAGCCGTTCAACTTGGGACGTGCTCTGTAACGAGAGACGTAGTCGGTGATTAAGTCGCGGGCCTCTCCTTCAGCTTCTTGGCGATTTGCCGCGTCCTGGGGCAACTCCAAAATGTCGTGAATGGTGTGGGCAACAGCAACGGTGTCTTGGACGTAGTCCCCGGTAAGGGTGGAAGATTCGTTTCCGCAGGCCGTAACGAGCAAAGAAAGCGCAAGGCAAAGGGCCAGGCTCACATTGATTAGACGGCGAGTGAGGCGTTTCAGTACGGCGATCATGACCGGAGGAAATTTGGTGGACTTTACGCGGCTCAGAGCTGGACACGAAGCTCTGTTGGAATCGCTTCTAGAAGGGACGAGATGGCTTCGGCTCGGCTTAAAACGTTGGCGTCCCGTTCTGACCGTTGCACCAGTTCCACATTTCCTTCTGCGGCAGCACGACCAACGACAACTCTCCAAGGGATGCCAATGAGATCGGCATCCTTAAATTTCACTCCAGCCCGCTCTCCACGATCGTCCAGCAGGGCATCGATCCCCGTGGCGCGGAGCTCGTTGTAAATCTCCTCACCGAGGGCCATTTGGACCTCATCTTGAATATTGGCCACCACCACGATCACCTGAAACGGGGCAATGCTTAGCGGCCAGATCATTCCGGCGTCATCGTGATGCTGCTCAACGGCGGCCTGGGCCAGTCGTGAGATTCCGATGCCGTAACACCCCATCCAGAGGTGCTCCTGTTTGCCTTCGTTTGTGGTGATTTGAGCCCCCATGGATTGGGAGTACTTGCGTCCGAGTTGAAAAATATGTCCTACCTCGATCCCGCGTCGTTCTTCGAGGCTCTGTTCTGGCCTATGGACACAGTGATCGCCTGCTCTGGCATTACGGAGATCCATCGCGGGAATGGCGCCGAGATCAGACCAGTTGCACCCCCAACGGTGCTCGTCGCTCGTGTTAGCTCCGCACACAAAACGGTCCAGATCGGCAGCTGTTGTGTCAGCGAGTTTGTAGAATTTGTTCCGCCAGCTGCGTGCCCCAGCGAGGTGGTGATCTGAGAGGTCAGGGCCGATGGAGCCAAACGGGAAGGGCTGTAGTCCTTGTGACTTCAATTGTTCGGCATTGATCGGGTTGAGATCGAGAACGGGGCTGTCGAGTTGTTGTGTGAGTGCATTAACAAGCTTCACCTCGTTGAGTTCTTGGTCACCGCGCAGACAGACAAGAACCGGCTGTTCATCACCAGATTCAAGCTTGGCGAGTAGTAGCAGCACTTTGACGACCTGACTGGGATCAAGGGCATGGGCCGAGCACAGCGCATCAATCGTGACCTGCCCTTGAGTGGCAATGACCTGTGATTCCCCGCTTGGTAGGGGCAGAGCAAGTGGTGCAATTGAGACGGCTTTCTCTTGATTTGCTGCGTAATCACCATCAGCACTGATGAGGATCAAATCTTCTCCAGCATCTGCTGTCACCATGAATTCCTGGGATGCGGCGCCGCCGATGGCTCCACTGTCGGCATCAACTCCGACAGCCGTCAGGCCGCAACGTTGAAAGACTTGGGTGTAAGCCCTCTCCATCTGCGCGTACATGCTGGCGAGATCTCCTTCATCTCCATGGAAGGAATATGCATCCTTCATAATGAATTCGCGGCTCCGCATCAAGCCAAAGCGGGGGCGAATCTCGTCCCTAAATTTGCTTTGAATCTGATAGAGGGTGACGGGGAGCTGGCGATACGACTTCAGGAGATCACTGGCTAATTCCGTGATCACTTCTTCATGGGTGGGACCTAGGCCAAGGGAGCGCTCCTGGCGATCTTCAAGGTGGAACATGATCCCCTCGCCATCGGTGTACCCCTGCCAACGGCCACTCTTTTCCCACAATTCGGCTGGTTGAAGTTGAGGTAGCAACGTTTCAAGTGCACCAATTTGATTCATCTCCTCCCTGACGATTCTCATCACCCTTTGCAGGACCCTCCACATCAGAGGGAGGTAGGCATAGATTCCTGAGCCAACGCGTCGGATATATCCGCCACGAATTAGCAATTGTTGCGAAGCGATTTCGGCGTCAGCGGGAACATCCCGCAGCGTCACCAGCATCAGGCGGGAGACGCGCATAGCGATCAATATTGAATGAGATTGGAAGCTACCATCGCTGCAAGAAAATGGTCGCTTTAGGAAGTGTCCTGATCGCCTGGAACGTCGCTGGCCTCCTGAGTCTCAGCTGCTACTGTCTGGCCATTCCAATGCGTCCTAAATTAGTCTCATGCTTCCTGGGTCGATCGAAAGTCCTGTTTATGTTGCTGAGGACGCCTCAATATCCGCAACAGATGTTGACACGGTAATGGCTCAATCAGTTGCGTTAGTTGCTATCGATGATGTTCAAAAATCCTTGAATCGATCCAGAGCATCTGTTTATAGATATACCAATACTGACTCCCGCAATTTAAATCCTCCTTTTAACCTCAAAAAGTTAAATCCTGAATTCCGAAGCGATCAAAAAGATCCTCTTCTATTTCATCCAAACGAAGTTGCGCGTTTCGCCAAGGATGTATTGAGAATTAAGGAGGTCACAGTTGAAGTTCTCAATTCTCCATCGACAGCAACTCAGCAAGTTTTAGGAGCCATTCTCGAGGAGTTGCGCCAGATTAGAACTCACCTTGAAGACCTTCCTGCAGCGCCGTCTGACCTTGATGCCCGTCGCGATCGACAAGAACGTCCAGCCGCTTAAAGTTGTGATGGTGCAAGAATCATTTTAGTCTTTCAATATCACCTCTCCGGAGCTTTTCATGCCATTAGGTATGGGTTGCATAGGGTCAAACCCCTCACCGGATGTCCCTACTCCTGCCTGAATGGACCCCGAGCCTGCCCGCGAACTTTCTCAGCAACCCTCGTTTCAAGTTGCTGGGCCAACACTTGCCTTTCTAGGGTTCATCCTTGCTTGCACCAGCCTCGGAATTCCATTGGCTGCTGTACTGACCGATCGCCCTCCAATGGGTTCTTTGACACCACTCACTGCGCAAGATCGCCATGGATCTGAGGTCCCTGCCTCCTTCGCCCTCTCCGGGGCTACTCAATCTGATCGTTGAGATTCCAGCGGGTAGTTGCAATAAATATGAGTTTTCAGAAGACGTTGGCGTTATGGCACTGGACCGTGTGCTCCACCCTTCGATTCGATATCCCTTTGACTACGGATTTGTTCCCAACACCCTTGCCGAAGACGGGTCCCCTCTTGATGCCATGGTGATCATGGCTGAACCCACTTTTGCGGGCTGTTTGATCAAAGCCAGGCCGATCGGGGTCCTCGACATGGATGACACGGGGCATTACGACGGCAAGATTCTCTGTGTTCCGGTCGCTGATCCCCGGCAAGCAGGGATTAAGAGCATTCAACAAATTGCACCCAGCCAGCTTGAGGACGTGGCTGAGTTTTTCCGTACTTACAAAAATATGGATGGTCGCGTTATTTCGATTTCAGGTTGGCGTGATTCGGATGCCGTTGCTCCCCTGTTGGAGGCATGCGTTCGAGCGGCCGGTAGGTAAGGCCTCAGGGAGCTGAATCAAGCTTTTCTGGGAAAGATCTGTGATTGAGGCGCTATTGAGGCCTTACTTCTTGTAAGTTGGTTCGCGCCTAGATTGTGAACGACCCGTGCCCACCATCCGTTTTGAGCAGGAAGGCCAACAGGTCGGTTGCATCGAAGGAGCGAATTTACGCAAAGCAGCCCTTTCATCCGGGATCAACCCTTACAAAGGTCTGAATAACCTCAATAACTGCGGCGGGGTTGGCCAGTGCGGAACCTGCGTGATCGAGGTTATTGAAGGAGCCCAGAACCTCTCCCCCCGTAGCGATGTTGAAGAGGTGTACCTCTCCGACCGCCCTGCGAACTTTCGCTTGAGCTGCCGCACCAGCGTGAACGGCGATGTGACCATTAAGACTCGCCCTGACGAAGGGGTTGGTAAGGGTTCAAACAGCCTGCTCGGTGCTGTGAAGAATTTGTTTGGACGTTGAGCTTGGCTCAAACCATCAAGGTTTACAGCTACTCCAGATGTTCAACTTGCCGTAGGGCCCTGGCATGGCTGGATGCCAACAATTTGGCTTATGAGGTCGTTGACATCACAAAAGCTCCTCCTTCAAAAGAGATCCTTTTGCTTGCTTTCAAGCGGTTGGACCGCCGTCAACTTCTCTTCAACACCAGTGGCCAGAGCTACCGAGCCCTGGGAGCAGATGTTGTTAAAGCGATGAATGACGATGACGCACTGGCTGCGTTGGCTGCAGATGGGCGTTTGATCAAACGCCCTTTTGTTGCATTGCCCAGCGGCGATTTTTTGGTTGGATTCAAGCCCGAGGATTGGAACCAGGCTCTTTTGGGTTGAAATTGAGCCCATCGAGCTGGGTAATCAGTTCGTCCACGCCACCTTGAATGTGAAGTTGGAGCATGCTGGTGCGCTTGAAGTCTTCGAGAAACGCCACTAATAATTCTTGGCTTCGTTCCAGCACGACGCCTTGTTCGAGCGTGCGAGCGAGCTCCTCCCAAAAACGATCGAGCGTTTGAATCCCAAGATCTTCGAGAACTTGATCTTTCTGGCCAAGTTGGTCGCCCGCACTCTTTGAGAGCCCCAACAGCGAATCCACCATTCTTGTAGCGAGCTGACGGCTCAGTTCGGATTCTGCCTTTTGCACTCCAGGCAGCTCCCTTAGCGGTGCCGGTAAGACCAGACCATCCAGATTCCGCTGAAGAGTGTGGCCGAATAGCGCCACAAGTTGTGGCCGCAGCCCTGGCCCCACTTGCGTGAGGATGAGAGGGAGCCAGAGCCGTAGTAGCTCCGCGAGTTCCCTTTCTTCGCTGCTGTCAACAGATTGATGACTACAAAGCCGGAGAATCCTGTTGGGAAGATTCGGCGAGCGCACGATGCCCTGCATTGCATCCAGAACACGCAGCGTGATCACTTCAAATAATTCGAGGGCCAGGACCGCGACAACGCCGCGACTGACGGCTGCTCGAAGGGGCTCAAGATTGAGAAGCTGAGCGCGGGATAGCCGCTCTGTGACTGGAACAACTCGCAATAGACGCCAAAATGGAATTAACAGCGGTAGGTCAATCCAACGTCTGAGTAAGGCGTCTCTCCACGCAATCGCCGGAAATCGACGTTTCAGTCGAAGCGTTCGAACCAGGATGTCCAGTAGAAACAGGATTTGAAAAGGAATGTCGATCCGCCAGGAAAGGTCGATTGGCATTCCGTTTTCATCAATTCCGCGCGAGTAATTGGTCTCCGCTAGCGGAAGAATTTTGGTGTTCCAAAACTGACGCTCTTGGCCCCAGTCGTGCTTGTTCAAGTAGCGGTCGCTGAGGAGATAGGCCGCTGCTTGTTTGGCTGAATCCATCTCAGCTCTCCCTCTGAGACGGTTCTTGAGCTTTTCGAATGCGCCTACATTTCCAGAGCTGATGAACGGGTTCTCATCGACTAACTGGCTATTCCTAACCACCATCTCAAGCCGCAATTGTCGAGCGGCTTGACTGTTGATGCCCAACTTTGAAGCGGTGGTCTCGAGTCTGCGGAAGTGCTCGACGTAGGACATCGTGTCACGGTGAACTTCGATGCCCTTCAGCGGGTCGTAGATGGGTGTGATGTCCGGCAGCCACGGCAGTGGCAAGGCCAAGTTGATCGATGGAAGGGGATAGAGCGTTCTTTGCAGCCAGAAATTTCGCAACGGAATATAGGTGACATCGAAAATCACCCAGATCAGATTGAGCGCTGCAATCAGGGCTAAGACCTGATCCCAGCGATTCCAGAACAATTGGATGGTGCGGGGTTTCATGCCCTGCCAGCGGGGTCGGACCATGGATCACCGTGCCTGGTTTCAGGCTAGAAGCCCAGGTTGATCGCGCCTATCCTGCGTTTCAGGATTGAAGCAAGGTTCCTGTTGGTAGACAAGCAACACAACAGTCGTTCTGACGACGACCGGCCCAACAGCAGCGAGACTCTTCAGGAGGGCAATAAGGATCTAAAAAAAGAACGAGGTTCTGGAAATCCGCTCTGGGATTTTTGGGGCCCGTTGTTGTTCACGATGGCTCTCTATTTCGGGATTCGTCACTATTTGGCAGAGGCACGCTTCATTCCCTCAGGCTCGATGCTCCCTGGCTTGCAGATCCAAGATCGTCTGCTTGTCGAGAAGCTCACCTATCGCGGCCGCAAGCCTCGGCGGGGAGAAATTGTCGTGTTCAATTCCCCCTATGCCTTTGATCCTGCACTGCGCTCAACAACGTCGCCCCCACCTTTTCGATGCGTTCTCGCGAATATCCCTTTGATTGGGTTAATTCCAGGCGTCAGTCATCAAGCTTGTGATGCCTACATCAAACGCGTTGTGGCTGTGGCGGGTGATCAGGTGGTGGTGAACCCTCGAGGAGAGGTGCGTGTGAACGGTGTTGATCTCGACGAATCGTATGTGACCAATTACTGCCCTCTGGACAAGCGGGGGATGAGCCTTTGCCGCACCCTGAATGCCACGGTCCCGGAGGGACGTGTTCTCGTTCTTGGTGACAACCGCAGTAACAGCTGGGATGGTCGCTACTGGCCGGGTGGAGCCTTCCTTCCTGAAGATCAGATTATTGGTCGAGCGGTTTGGCGTTTCTGGCCATTTAATCGACTTGGTTCGTTGGGATCCTGAGTCCACAACTCACTACTTGCCCGCGCATGCGCACGCCTAGCCAAGGCTGGTTGGCAGCTTTAGGGGCGTGAGGAGCCTCGCGGGTTTGATCCCATGTTTGGTCAGGATCAAAAAGCAACCAGCGATTGCTTCCGAGGCTCAGTCGTTCTTCGTCCTGTCCAAGCAACCGTGCCGGACCGAAACTGAGCGCTTGCCAGAGTTGGTTCACACTCCATCCCAAATCGATCACGAGACGTTGCCAGAGCGTGGGCAGCACTAAGTGGTGACCGGACAAGCCTTTTGGACGTTGATCGGGAGGCAAAAGACACTCTTCATCGTCGAGAGGAATGCCATGAACAGCAACGGCGTTGATCTTTCCTTCTCCTAGGGCCTGAATTAAGGCCAGGCGATCGCTTTGCCCACCAATGGAAGGGGTGACAAACCAATGGGTCTCTTCAGCTGTTTGGCTAGATCGATCCTGCACGAGGTGCCACCAGCTCACAGTGGCCAGTGGAGATGACGTTGCATGGCTCAACATGTGCACTCCATCAGCAGTGGAGAGATTCATGAGCACAAGCTTGCGATTGATGTGGCGTCGCTGCAGTTCCAGGAGCTGCCCGATGGGCAGCGTTTCGCTGATGATTGGATCTGCAGGCCATCCGGCTCGTAGTGTTTCTACGCCTTCCCGGATCATTCCGTCTCCGCGCAGGTTGGAGTCATTGGGTGCAATCAGCACTGGGACTCCAGCCATTTCACCGAGAAGTAGGGCGCGGTTGATGAGGTTGGCAGACGGCATCTGCTCTCCAGCACACAGACCGATGGCACCTGCTTCAATCAGATCGGCGTGGAGGCTGAGGCGTTCTCCTTCACCGCGATGGGTGAAGCTTCCCCATAAATGAACTTTGAGATCGCAATCGCTCGGCTGGAATCCCTTTAAGCGTTCTGGGCTGTCCCGTTCCGATTCACCGTTTGGAAGTAGTGCTAGCTGCCCATAACCAGCTCGCCCTGCGGCGTTGATGAGGGTTTTGAGAGTCTCCCCACTTCCTGTAAATGGACTGGGAAGGCTTGAATGTGGGTCAACAAGGCATGGGGCGAGAAGTTGCTGGGCCCGGTTTTGGCCCGAAACACCTCTCTCAGCAGCTCGCTGCCTTGCCTCTTCACCAAGGGCGATAAGACGATCATCTTCAAAGAGAGCAGCACTTCCTACTTGGAGCGGCTGATCGCTGGCGACTAGAACCTGCACAGGGTCGAGCAGCATCGTCTCAGTCATGGGTTCACAGTGCTCCCGCTGCTGTTCGATCGAGAACCCCACCGAGGTGGGATGTGAGATTCAGGCAACTCACCACTGCAGGTTGGCTGGAATCTTCTGGCATGTCGATCACCGTGACGCCACCGTTGCCTTGTTTCACGGACCAAATGTCCTTGGGCGCAAGGCCTAAGAGGTGACACAGGATTGTTTTGTTCACTGCATCATGCGCCACAACTAAGGCTGTCTCTGACGGATCGAGGCCATCGGCGATGCTGTTCCAACACTCCACAGATCGTTCCCAAACGTCTTGAATCGTTTCGCCTTCGGGCATTTGTACTGTTTCGGGAGCGTCCTTCCAGGCTTGAAGTAACTCCTCCCAACCCTCACGAATTTCTGATTCGAGTTTCCCCTCCCAAAGCCCGTGACCGATTTCCATCAGACCATCAGTCACAGTGAGCGAGACGCCTGAATGCGATTTCAAAATCCCCTCAGCTGTTTCTCGTGGGCGAGACATAGAGCTGCTGTAGGCCCGATTCAGAGTCACACCCTCGAGGAAGGAGCGCGCAGCCTCTGCTTGGGCATGGCCGTTGCTGTTGAGTGGAATATCAATCTGTCCCTGGAACCGTCCCTGCCGGTTCCAATCTGTTTCACCGTGGCGGACAAGGATCAGACGTGCCTTAGAGCCTTTGGCTGGCAGCGCAGGCTCTAGGTGGGCAATGCTGTTTAAGCATTCGATCTGTACTTGGTAACCATTCGGTCCTGGGGAGAGGTTGAACACCGACAACGATGCGTTGTCGAGGCGCAGACGCCTGAAACCTCCTTGAGGCTCGCCCAACAACACCAGAATTAAGCAGCGGAGAATAGCGTTGTGACCTACTACCAGGACGGTGTCGTCGCCAGTCACTGGATGCCGATCGATTATGCATTTCAAGAAGGCCCGCGCCTGAACCATTAACTCGGTCACAGGTTGGTAACGCGTGCCGTCAGAGCGGGTGAGTTCTAGGGCTTCCGGTCGTTGACGCCAGGTGGCATAGCCCTCTGGATCCTTGATCGCCCGTTCATCGGCTGTTAGTCCGCTCCAGGGCTCAAGATCAATCTCCAGCAGTCCGTCATCTAGGACGGGGGCCAGCCCGTCTTGACGCACGCTCAGCACTCCGGCTGTGGTGGCGGCAGCACGTTGTAGAGGTGAGCTGTAGGCCGCATCAATCTGCACGTCGGCCAAGGCCACGCCCATGCGTCGCGCTTGGTCTTCGCCGGTCGCTGTGAGTGTTGATAGATCATTGCGCCCCTGAATGCGGCGCTCAACGTTGAAGCTGCTCAGGCCGTGGCGTAGCAGGAGGAGACGCAGTGACACCGCAACAAGGGAGAAGGCGCGGCCATCGTATGGGTGCGCGGTCTCATGACACGCCGAAATGATCAAAATCGGTCGCTGGCAGCCCTTCGCCGGAGAGAATCGTTTGTAGTTGCCCATCGTCTGTTGACCAGCCCGCTGAACGGAGGTTCAAACGCAGTGCCCAAGTGGAAAGTCCTTTTGGCTGTCGTTTCAATGGTGCTGGCCTGCAGCGTTTGGTTCGTCGGCTTGATGGACAGCCTCGGGCGACCCTCCGTGGCCCCCGCGTTGTCTTTGGAGCAGCAAGAGCTGGCGTTGATGGCTGACCCCGCGTTGGCGCCATCGCTCAAACCACTACTTGTTGGCCAAGATCCGGCAGAGAGCTTGCTAAAAACGCTGAGAGAAACCCCTCTCGATAGCCTCAGCGATCGTCAGGCACTCCTGTTTGCGTCTCTAGAAACCGATCCCGGTCGTCGCAACACCCTGTTGGAAATTCCATTCCAGGCTCCTGAACTTCAGTTGTTACAGCAAGCCTTGGCGACCGCCTCAAGCTCTCATGTGTTTTCCTCTGAAAACCAAGACTTGTTGGCTGAAATCAGTCCTGATCCCTTAACCCGGCGTCTGGTCTGTCAAGCACTGGGAGGGGGCCAGGCTGATTGTGTGGAAAGGTCGGCAGCCAAGGCCGCGGCTCGACGTCTTGTTCTGAGTGAGCTGATGCCGCTCGGAGCGTTGTTGTTGGGTTCTCTTCTGCTGGTTCGTCAGCTTTGGTTGCTTCTGCGCCGTAAGCAATCCTCCTGGCCTGAACTGCAAGCTCCTCCCCTTGGCTTGGTTGACATGGTTCTGCTGATCGCTGGCGGTTTTGTGGTGCTGGGCGAGGTGCTGGTCCCACTTCTAGTCACTCCTCTTTCAGCCTTGGTGGCTCGGAGCATTGCGGCGCCACTTAACCAGTCGGTGGCTGTGCTGATTGGCTACTGCGCTCTCGCGACGCCACCGTTGCTCATCCTCAAAAGCCAGCTTGATGGACTGGATCAACGCTTGGTCCCTGCAGGTGGTTGGCTGCAGTGGCGCGTGAGCCCATGGTGGACGGCACTGTTTCAGGGCGGTCGCGCCTGGTTGATGGTGATGCCGCCTGTGGTCTTAACCGGTTGGGTGATGAGTCGCGTCATCGGCGATCAGGGAGGCAGCAATCCATTGCTGGAAATGGTTCTAAACGGCAGAGATCCGTTGGCTTTGTTACTGCTCGCCATCACAGCGGTTGTGCTTGCCCCGCTGTTTGAAGAAACAGTGTTCCGTGGGGTGTTGTTGCCCGTTTTAGGACGTTCATTGGGGCGGGGTTGGAGCGTCTTTGGCAGCGCCCTTGTGTTTGCGGTTGCTCACCTCAGCATTGGTGAGTTACTTCCTTTGTTGGTTCTTGGTTTGGGTTTGGCATTGCTGCGTTTGAGCAGTGGTCGACTCCTTCCTTGTGTGGTGATGCATGCTCTCTGGAACGGTGTCACCTTCCTAAATCTTGTCTTGCTGGGAAGTTGAGTTGATTCCCCTGATGCTGTAAGACATTTCAGCCTTGCGGGCGGACCATACGGGTGGTTCACTAGCGCATTGCCCTGTTCGTTCAACGTGGTCGCGGTTCCCCAAACTCAACCTGCCCCACAGGAACACGCATCTGCCACTGGTGCCTTTGAGCTCATTCAGGGGTCACTGTCCGCTAAGCGTGTTGCACGCCGCTCTCCCCTGCTTGCTGGTCTTCATCGTGCGGCCGATGGCAGTTTGATTGGAGTGTTCACAGCTGTTCTGGCTCTCAGTGGACTTACGCTTCACTGGCAATACCGCTGGACGGTTGCTTTTGAACGCTTGGAGGACACCCGAGGCGTTGGACACCGACTGACGGAGTCCACAGCGATGCTTGAGCGTTATCTCCTTGATCGAACCCAGACTCCCAAGTCGATGGTTCCCACGACCGCTGAAAAATTGGTATACCTCGAACGTCCCAATGAGGAGGAGTCCGGAGGATCCCACGATCATCTGGCTTTCATTGGCTCCTTGATGGATGGTTCAATTCATCACGGGTATTAAACAGATGCCAGCCAACCGGCAAGGCTCGACCCCTAAGGCGCGTCGCGAACGACGAAGGGTCATTCGTCTTGAGCCGGTGCCCGCCGGTCGCATGAAAGTGGTCTTTGTGCTGCTGTGTGCAGGTTTACTTGGTTTGCTCGGGCGTATGGCCTGGTTACAGATTGTTCAAGCCTCCGAGTTGGAGGCGCGGGCCCGTGTGGTGCAAACCCAACGCACCAAGCCCCTGGGCAGCCGCCGGCCGATTGTGGACCGCAACGGCAGGCTTGTGGCCTTAGACGAGGAGCGTTATCGACTTTGGGCCCATCCTCGTTACTTCAACTTTCCTGGCGACGAGCCGACGCTCATTCGTGACCGTAAAGAAGTTGCTGCACGCCTCTCCACCGTGTTGGCCCTTTCGACTGGCGAGCTCAACAAAAGGATGGGAGACAGCGCGTCTGGCATCAAGTTGGCTGAGGGCGTTGACCCTGAAACGGCAACAACAGTTCGTTCCCTTGGAATCAGCGGCATCGATCTCGAGCCCTATCCCTACCGCGTCTATCCGCAGGGCTCTCTCTTTGCCAATGTCGTTGGTTTCCTCAATCAAGAGCGTCAGCCCCAGGCGGGGCTGGAACAGAGTCGTGATGATGACCTGCAGCGTCACGAACAGGCCAGGAGTCTTCGTCGCGGAGCAGACGGAACCCCGTTGCCAGACAACCTCGCGCCGGGCGTGTTTTTCGGGGATGACCTGAGATTGCAGCTCACCTTGGATGCCCGCTTGCAGGAGCTGGCTGCTAAGGCCTTGTCGGCACAGGTCAAGACCTGGAAAGCCAAAAAGGGAGTGGCGATCGTGATGGATGTCACCAATGGTGAATTAATGGCGCTGGCCTCAACGCCGACGTACGACGCGAATCGATATTGGGATTTCAATCCAGAGCGTTTTCGCGAATGGTCTGTTCAAGACCTCTACGAACCAGGATCGACCTTTAAACCGATCAATTTGGCTATAGCGCTTCAAGAAGGTGTGATCCAACCCAACGGGACGGTTTACGACAGTGGGGCCCTCACAATTGGTGGCTGGCCGATTCGTAACCACGACCGCAAGGGCAATGGCGTAGTGGATTTCGCAACCGTGCTTCAGGTGTCAAGCAATGTCGGCATGGTGCAGGTGATGCGCAAAATGCGTCCTTCTAATTATTGGGACTGGTTAAGTCGGCTTGGGCTCGATGCGAAGCCGGACACAGACCTTCCAGGTGCGGTAGCGGGCCAGTTGAAGACCAAGGAACAATTCACGACGCAGCCTATCGAGCCAGCAACAGCAGCATTCGGTCAAGGCTTCTCGCTGACACCTCTCAAGCTTGTTCAATTGCATGCACTGATCGCCAATGGCGGGAGGCTTGTAAGTCCTCACATCACCCGTGGTTTACGGGCTGGCCATGCACTGGCTCCGAGTGGAGAGCGCATGGGGCAACCTTTGCTCCGCCCAGAGGTCACGCGCACGGTCTTGAACTGGATGGAATCTGTGGTGGAAAAAGGCAGTGGTAAGGGGGTGCGCACTCCTGGTTATCGCATTGGTGGCAAAACAGGCACGGCACAGAAGGCAGTGAATGGTATGTATGTCCCTGGGGCTTTGATTTGCAGTTTTGTTGCAACGCTTCCGATCGAGGATCCTCGTTATGTCGTGCTGGTGGTGGTTGATGAACCACAAGGGGCCCACGCCTATGGCTCAACTGTGGCTTTGCCTGTGGCTAAGTCCATCATTGATGGGCTTCTGGTGATTGAAAAAATCCCACCAAGTGGTCGGGTTAAATCTGAACAAACGGACACAGCTCTCCCTTGAGCTGTCAGTTTGCAAATCGTCGCTACGTTGAATTCATTGAGTTTTAGTGCGCTATGACCACCCTCCTTGAGCAGCTTTCCGCCATGACCGTGGTGGTGGCCGATACGGGTGATCTCGAAGCGATCAGGCGTTTCACTCCTCGTGATGCGACCACCAATCCCTCCCTGATCCTTGCTGCAGCTCAGATTCCTGCTTACGAGAATCTCATCGATGAAGCCTTGCGTTCGTCACGCCGGCTTCTAGGAGAGAGCGCTCCGGTGGAGCAAGTGGTGCATGAAGCGCTCGATGAAATCAGCGTGATATTCGGAAAGGAAATTCTGAAGATTGTTCCTGGCCGAGTTTCAACGGAGGTTGATGCCCGCCTCAGTTACGACACCGAGGCCACCATTGAAAAAGGTCGGAAACTTATCCGCCTCTACAACGACTCGGGAATCAGTAATGACCGTGTATTGATCAAAATTGCCTCCACGTGGGAAGGAATCAAAGCGGCAGAAGTTCTTGAGAAGGATGGAATTCATTGCAACCTCACGCTGCTGTTTGGCTTCTCTCAGGCTGTGGCCTGCGCCGAAGCAAGCGTCACGTTAATTTCGCCATTTGTTGGTCGCATTCTCGATTGGTTCAAGGCCGACACAGGTCGCGATTCCTATCCAGGTCCAGAAGATCCTGGTGTGATTTCAGTGACCAGCATCTTCAACTACTTCAAGACATATGGCTACAAAACCGAAATCATGGGGGCCAGCTTCCGCAATCTTGATGAAATCACTGAGCTTGCAGGTTGTGATCTATTGACCATTTCCCCGAAATTGT
Organism: Synechococcus sp. ChBW.bin.23; assembly: GCA_037620855.1. GTDB lineage: Bacteria > Cyanobacteriota > Cyanobacteriia > PCC-6307 > Cyanobiaceae > Synechococcus_C. The sequence goes on from JASJLK010000091.1 coordinate 36,890, forward strand.
TGGATCAATTGCGTAGTAGTGATACTTTGCTGATCCGCAAGTTAGATCCTGCAAATCTTGCCCCTGTTGCAGAGCAAATGAATGTGGACCAGGAGCGCTTCGTCTCCATGATGGCTGAGGACCGAATGTCTACCGACAAGCTCAGTGAAGGCATCAAAGGTTTCAGCAAAGCGATCGAAACTCTTGAGCAGCAGCTTGCTCATCGTTTGGCCCAGATCGAGGGTGGCGCCGCGTTCAGCCATGCTGTACAAGAGATTTTCTTATTGAATGATTTCAATGGTGATGGCTGCATCACCCGCGATGAATGGTTGGGAAGTGATGCGGTCTTTGATGCCTTGGATCAGGATCATGACGGTCGTTTGACACCAGACGATGTGCGCTTGGGTTTCGGTGGCGCTTTGTCTTTGACCGCCTTTTGATCGAGCTGGTTTAAGGCTTCCGACATCAAGCACGCCCTCGCTCTATGAAGTGATGGTGTGTCATTTCAGCGGCTTGCAACAGAGGTGCACTGAGTCCATCTTCAATCGTTAGGGTCATTCCCTGGAGATTTGGGGGGTTGGCTGCAATGGCGCTCCAGCTTGTCTGGTTCAAGCGAGACCTTCGGGTGACGGATCACCAGCCTCTGCAGCAGGCCTTGCTTAGGGGGCCAGTGCTGCCTCTTTATGTCGTTGAGCCCGAGTTGTGGCGGCAGCAAGATGCTTCCGAGCGGCAGTGGTTGTTTTGCCGAGAGTCTTTGCTGGATTTGCGTCTCGCTCTGGCTGAGCTAGGCCAACCGCTGCTGGTGCGCAGTGGTGATGTCTTGGACATTTTTGATCGTGCCCATCGTCAATTTGGTCTTGATGGGCTCTGGAGCCATGAAGAAACCGGAAATGGTTGGACGTATCAGCGTGACCAACGCGTAGCTCTCTGGTGCCGGCAGAACGGCATCGCTTGGAAGGAGATTCCCCAATTTGGCGTGATCCGCCGTCTACGTTCCCGCAATCGTTGGGCCAAACGCTGGGAGGCGCAGATGGCTGAGCTGATCACCCCTTCCCCTTTAGGACTGCCATCGATCGAGGGGATCGAGGGGATCGAGGCCGGCATCATTCCTGATCGCCCCCATCAGGAGATGGCATCCGATCCATGCCCGCATCGCCAAAGCGGTGGTCGTTCGATGGCATTGCTGGAACTGGACGATTTCCTCGAACATCGCGCGTCCGGATATGCCCGCTCCATCTCCAGTCCCAACACAGCGTTTACCGGCTGCTCTCGTCTCTCTTCTTATCTCACTTGGGGGTGTCTCTCGATGCGAGAGGTCATCCAAACAAGCCGTGGCTTCAGTGGTCGTGGGATTAGCAGTTTTGAGTCACGCCTGCATTGGCATTGCCACTTCATCCAAAAGCTTGAAGCGCAGCCAGCGATTGAGTTCGAAGATTTTCATCCGTTCATGCGCGGGTTGCGCTGTGCGAATAATGAGCGACTCGCTGCCTGGGCGGACGGACGCACTGGAGTTCCTTTCGTGGATGCCTGCATGCGCGCATTGCGGGCCCATGGTTGGATCAACTTCAGAATGCGAGCGATGTTGATGTCGTTTGCCAGCTATCACCTTTGGTTGCCATGGCGGGATAGCGGACTTCATCTAGCGCGACAGTTTGTGGACTACGAGCCCGGGATCCACTGGAGCCAGTGCCAAATGCAGTCAGGCAGCACAGCCATCAATACCGTGAGGGTCTACAACCCGATCAAGCAGGGGCAAGACCATGACTTGAAGGGCGAATTCATTCGCACTTGGCTTCCTGAACTTCACCTGGTTCCCGATGTCTACGTGCATGAGCCTTGGAAGTTGTCGATGGCTGCGCAACGACAAGCAGGGCTCCAGCTTGGAGCGGACTATCCCCTGCCCATCGTTGAACCTGCGCTTGCGGCTCGGGAGGCGAAGCAGAGGATTTGGGCGATCAGGGAGCGCTCTGGATTTTCTGCTATTGCTGATGGAATTCAGCAGCGCCATGGGTCGAGACGTTCAGGCTTAGCGCCCACGGGTCAAGGTCGCCGCCGTCGACGGCGAAACCCTGCGCCTGATGATTCCCAACAGCTCACTCTTGATCTTTAACCCCTTTGCAGCATTAAGCGGCGGATTACCCTCTGTGCGATGTCCCCGTATCCCATTTCACCAGAGAGAATTTGGGCAATGCGCTGCGGCGCAGTGGGACGTTTGATTCCGAGTTGATACCCCACATTTGGAAAGCGATAAAACACCTGGGCAATGCGACGCCCCCAAGCCATCGAATCGCCCCAGCGTTCGCGCATCCGTTTTGAGTAGTTGGAAAGGTCAGGCTGAGTCCCGTTCAGCCAAGAATCGAGACTTGCCGCTGCTTCACAGCCGCTCATCAGCGATGGCCTGAGGCCTTCGGCAAGAAAGGGGTCGCAGAGCGACGCGGCATCACCTACTGCCACCACGCCTTTGCCGTGGAGGGGTGAGTGGCCATTCCAAACTCTTAAATCCGCGTTTTGTCGCAGCCCGTCTGTGGAGGAAAACCCTAAATCCGGTAGGAGTTGTTCGAGCACGGCTTCCGCATCACTGGCCCGACGTCCAATAAACGTGCCCACTCCCACATTGATGCCGTTTGCTAGTGGAAACGCCCAGGCGAATCCATGGTGGACGAGCCCAAATTCAAACCTGGCTGTGCCAGGTTGCAATCTTCCCATTCCTTCGAGGCGAACAGAAAGCGTCTTGGCCATGTGGAGAGATCGAGGGCCGATCCCCAAGCGTGTTGGCCAGGGAGAACCTGAGCCATCAGCCAGAACGACGGCTCTGGCCTCGATCACCTCCCCGTCCGTGCTGCATACAAGCCAATGGCTTTCATCCTGCTGAAGGTCCGCGACCTCGAAGGGCCGCCGCAGCTCTGCCCCTAAAGCGATCGATTGCTCCAGCAAGAGTGCGTCGAGCCGCTCACGCTTGACGATCCAGAAGGGTGCAGAGCCTGGAAGCTCAGCGACCACAGGATCAGTGAGACACCAGCTGAAATCCACCTGTTTGATGATGTCATCAACGGCTGGTTGTAAGTCGAAGGGGAACCACTTCTGAACGGAGGCCGCCATCCCACCAGCGCATGGTTTCACCCGCTCTGATCGGTTGCGTTCCAGGACGGTGACGCGATGACCCAATCGGGTGAGATGGAAGGCTGCGCTTGAGCCGGCTGCACCGGCACCGATGACAGCAACGTCAGTGGTGCTCAAACCTTGAGGATTTCAACCTCTTTATTCGCTAGATGTTTTTCAAGTTCTGAGATGAAACGATCGGTTGTTTTCTGAATTTGATCTTGTTCATCTCGGCTTTGATCCTCTGAAAGATCACCCTCCTTCTCATGTTTCTTAATTTTGTCGATGGCGTCACGACGCACGCTGCGCAAGGCCACCTTGCCCTCTTCTGAAATCTTTGCGGCAAGTTTGCAGAACTCTTTTCGGCGTTCTTCAGTGAGTGGTGGCACATTGATGCGAATGACCTTGCCGTCGTTGTTGGGAGTGAATCCCAAGTCACTGGTGGCGATTGCTTTTTCGATCAGCGCCAGGGATCCCATGTCGAAGGGTTGAACAGCAATCGTTTGCGAATCAGGAGTGGAGAGACTCGCGAGTGATTTCAGCGGAGTGTCAGCGCCGTAGTACTCAACATTGATTCGATCCAATAACGAGGGATTGGCTCGTCCCGTCCGGATGGTGTTGAAGTTGCGCTGGGTGGCTTCCACCGACTTGCGCATGTTGGCTTCGAGATCGGAGTTCGACATGACGATGACTAGTTGCTGATACGTGAACCGATGGGCTCACCGGCCACGGCCCTGCCGATGTTGCCAGGTTCAAACAAATTGAAAACAACAATCGGGATGTTGTTGTCTTTGCAAAGCGCGATGGCAGTGCTGTCCATCACGGCGAGTTCTCCGCTGAGCACCTGTTGGAAGGTCAAGGAGTCGTACCTGACGGCATCAGGGAATTGATGCGGATCTTTGTCATAGACACCGTCGACTTTGGTGGCTTTGAACACCACATCAGCGCTTATTTCGGCTGCGCGTAAAGCAGCCGTGGTGTCGGTAGTGAAGAACGGATTTCCACAACCTGCTCCAAACACGACCACCCTTCCTTTTTCTAAGTGTCGCATCGCGCGTCTGCGGATGTAAGGCTCAGCCACTTCTTGCATTTCAATTGCGGTCTGTACTCGGGTGGCAATGCCGGCTCGCTCCAATCCGTCCTGAAGGGTGATGGCATTCATCACGGTAGCGAGCATGCCGACGTAGTCCGCGGTGGCACGATCCATTCCTGCGGCTGAACCTTTTAACCCTCTGAAAATGTTTCCGCCGCCGACGACGATCGCCAACTGCGTGCCAGTGGCAACAACTTTGGCAACATCTGTGGCGATGGCCTGAACAATTTCTGGATCAATTCCGTAGCCCTGATTGCCCATCAGCGCTTCACCGCTGATCTTCAGGAGGGCACGCGCGTAGGCCATTCAATATCCTTATCTTTACGACACTAGCAAGGCTGTTCTTAAGAGTTTGAGAAAGCTGACGCGCTTCTGATGAAGCCCTGTTGTATGGGTGCGAAAGGCATCTCGATCGATGTGGAGGCAGCGATCGAGATGCCTTCAGAACTCAATTCCTTGTTGTGCTTTGACGCCTTGTTCCCGGAAGGGGTGCTTGACGAGAGACATTTCTGTGACCAAATCAGCTCTTTGGATCAGACCTTCCGGAGCTCCCCTGCCGGTGAGGGCGACGTGTGTGAGCTCAGGCCGCTCATCAAGGCCCTGCAGAACTTGATCCAGTTCGAGATAGCCAAGTTTTAACGCCACATTCACTTCGTCCAGCACGACAAGTTTTTGTTTGGGGTCTCTCAGGTAAGAGAGCGAGATGTCCCAAGCCGCTTGCACCAGCTGACGATCACGCTCACGATCTTGGGTTTCCCAGGTGAAACCTTCTCCGAGTGCATGCCAACTCAGGGCGTCTCCAAAGGCTTTCAGTGCTTTGGCTTCTCCAGGCTCCCAGCCTCCTTTGATGAATTGGACCACGGCAACATCGTGTCCGTGCCCCAGGGTCCGTAAGGCCAAGCCAAGAGACGCAGTGGTCTTTCCCTTGCCGTGGCCGGTGAAGACCAAGACCAATCCTTTTTCAACACTTCTCTCTGAGACACGTTGTCGCTGAACGTCTTGACGGCGTGCCATGCGCTTTCGGTAAGCATCGGCGTCTTTCTCTGGGGCTAAATCGCCTCCCATGCCAAGGGATTCGGCCGATTGGTCCAAGGATGATGGGTCCACAGGCAATGGCTTTACGGCTGACGTTTGATCCGAGCTCATGGCATCTTCCCAGTTGCCTCCAGCATGCCGCTGGAGGGGCAGCGCGCTGTGATGCGCTGGAGAGCAGCCCCGGCCAGAAGAGACTGCTTAACAGTGGTGAAGCCGATCTCCTGCAATTGCTTGGGGATGTTGTCTTCAAGCAAAGCAATCGCAGTTTCTGTCTCAAACAAAGCACAGAACAGTTGTTGGGGGAGTTGCAGGAGAGGATCAGCAGGGTGGAGATCAACAACAACAAGCCAGCCGCCTGGTCTCAGCAATTTCAAACAGGACAACAACACTTGATGCCGCTCGGCTCGAGGAAATTCATGCAGGGCAAGGCTGATTTGAATGGCATCAAAGCTGGCTGGCGCGCAGGGCGGATCTTCTGCCAGACACTCAATGAGGGTGAGGAGTGGATGACGTGTTGCGGCGAGTTCCAGAACCTTGGGTGATACATCGAGACCGGTGACTTGAAACCCTGCTTCGATCCATGGCGCTGCCGCTTCTCCTGAACCGCAGCAAAGATCGAGTACCTTGGCGCCGCTTGGCAGCACTGGAGCTAGCGCTGAGAGCCCAAGGCTGCGCAGTTGATCGACACCTCCAACACTCAGTGCAGAGATCGCGGTGACGGTGTCATAAATCCAACGATGGCGGTAGGCCAATTGGCGAAGAGGTGATGTCATCAGGCTTCTCTCCTGGCTAAAGCTGCATCGACGGCCTGTTGCTGATCTCGCCTGGTGATCCAGTGGTGATAGGTGCGGGTATGGATTGCCACGGAATGTCCCATCATCCTGGCGGCCACGGTATCGGGAAGTCCGATGTGAATGGTGCGTACGGCCCAGGCATGGCGAAGGTCGTAGGGCGTGAGCGGAACGTCGTACCTCCTGAACTGCTCTGCAACGCGCCGTCCGACTTGTTGAAGTGTGGTGCGGCGGAGATCAGTGGAAACCGGAGGGAGGGCCGCGGCGTTCGAGGCGAGATGCGTCAAGTTGAAGCGATCTACCCATTCCGGATGAAAGGGCCACACCTGATGCTCACCGGTTTTAGTGGTGGGAAGAACGCGGATCACCCTGTCTCCTCCATCCGCTAGAGCCGAAACATCCGTGAAAAACACTTCATGGTTGCGAAGTCCATAGGTGGCCATTAGTCCATAAACAAGACGCCAACCTGGATTGGGAATGCGCAGCATGGCCTCAAGAATTTGCGGGTCGCTGGGTAACTGCCGAAAACGCGCTCGGTGCAGGCCGTATCCCCCCGCCTCTGCACGCCATGCATTCGGAAGGGGAAGGTTTTGATGACGGGCGAGTGCCCCTAGAGCAGTGGAACACTGTTGGCGACTTCGGCTGCCATCGGGATAGCTGTTCAGCGTCAGGAGTAATAGGTCAGGAGTGAGGAGCGAGTGTGGTTCAAGAGCCAAGGCCTTGAGGCGCCGCAGGTAGGGCTGGTAGGCCCCGCTCCAAGTGGTGCGGCTTCCAGCGGGGGAGCGACGACGACGGGGGTCTGCGAAGAATGCTTCCTTAAACGTCTCCAGATCGCGATCCAGGGGATCGACCAATGCGCTTGATTCGCGTGGTGGGTTGCTGTTCTGCTGAACTTTTTGCTTCGGTAACCACTGGTCCCACTCAAAAAGCTGCCTTTGTAACTGCAGCTCCACAAGCTGAACGATGCGCTCAGTCTCTTTCAACCCCTTCAGGTCGGCTAGAAGCCCCAGACTCAGGCGCTGGGTTTTCCATTGGTTGGGTTGCTGTCGGCATGGCAGTCGTCCACGCAGATTGAGTTTTTGCCCTCGCCGTTCCACTCGAAGACCACAGCCCTGCTTGGCTAAGGCCGCGTTGGCGGCCACGATCGCGGTGTCGAAGTTCATGGCCCTGTAAAGACAGCGTCACCATGACGTTGATCGGAGTTACGCTCAACCCCTAAAACAAAGAAATTTCCATGTCTCGGGTAGGCATTCTTCTGCTCAATCTGGGTGGTCCAGAACGGATTCAGGATGTTGGCCCCTTTCTGTACAACCTGTTTGCAGATCCAGAAATTATTCGACTGCCCAATCCAATCCTGCAGAAACCCCTGGCCTGGTTGATCAGCACGTTGCGCAGTAATAAGTCGAAGGAGGCGTATCGATCAATCGGAGGAGGCTCTCCTCTTCGTCGAATCACCGAGCAGCAAGCGAGAGAGCTTCAAAGTCTTCTGCGCCAGCGTGGGGTGGACGCCACGAGCTATGTAGCCATGCGCTACTGGCACCCGTTTACTGAATCTGCCGTGGCTGATATCAAGGCTGACGGCATTGATGAGGTTGTCGTCCTTCCCCTCTACCCCCATTTTTCAATAAGTACCAGCGGCTCGAGCTTCCGCGAGCTCCAACGCCTTCGGCAAATGGACGAACGCTTTGAGGCGTTGCCTTTGCGCTGTATTCGCAGTTGGTACGACCATCCAGGCTATGTGCGCTCGATGGCTGAACTCATCGCCGAGCAGGTACGCGCCAGTGACGACGTTGAACAGGCACATATTTTCTTCAGTGCCCATGGCGTGCCAAAGAGCTATGTGGAAGAGGCCGGTGACCCCTACCAGCAGGAGATTCAAGCTTGCGCGGCTTTGATCATGGCTGAATTGGAGAACATTGTTGGCCACTCCAATCCCCATACCCTGGCCTATCAAAGCCGAGTTGGGCCGGTGGAATGGCTGAAGCCCTATACCGAGGAGGCCCTCGAAGAACTCGGCCGGGCGAAGACACAAGATCTAGTGGTGGTCCCCATCAGTTTTGTGAGTGAGCACATCGAAACGCTCGAGGAAATTGACATCGAGTACCGCGAACTCGCTACTGAGTCAGGTGTCGTGAATTTCCGACGCGTTAGGGCTTTGGACACCTATCCACCTTTTATTGCTGGATTGGCTGATTTAGTCGAGGCCAGCCTTGAGGGTCCGGAAGTGAATCTTGACCAGGCGGCTGAACTGCCCACCACCGTCAAGCTCTATCCCCAGGAGAAGTGGGAGTGGGGTTGGAATAACAGCTCTGAAGTGTGGAATGGACGCTTGGCCATGGTTGGTTTTTCCGCCTTCCTTCTCGAGCTGATCAGCGGCCATGGCCCACTGCATGCTGTTGGTTTGCTTTAAACAGTGCCAATTGGTGAGATGGCCACTTAATCTTGAGGGTCAGATCCATATGAGGCAGCCGTGACCCTGACATCCGTTCCCACGGCCGCGGATACGTTGGATTGGAACGGTCAACGCCGTATCACCGGCGCCCACGCCTTGATGAATGCTCTCAGGCTCCATGGCGTCGACACCATTTTTGGCTATCCGGGCGGTGCGATCCTGCCGATCTATGACGCTCTGCACATCGCCGAAAGCGAAGGCTGGCTGAAGCACATTTTGGTGCGTCATGAGCAGGGTGGCACCCATGCGGCGGATGCTTATGCCCGTGCCACTGGTCGGGTTGGCGTCTGTTTTGGAACGTCTGGCCCTGGTGCCACCAATCTGGTCACGGGGATTGCCACGGCCCAAATGGATTCCGTTCCAATGGTGGTCATCACAGGTCAAGTCCCTAGGCCTTCGATCGGGACTGATGCGTTTCAGGAAACAGATATTTTCGGCATCACGTTGCCAATCGTGAAGCACTCCTGGGTGGTTCGTGACCCAGCTGATCTCGCTTCCGTGGTGGCTCAAGCGTTCCTGATCGCTTCGTCAGGACGCCCGGGCCCTGTGTTGATTGATATTCCTAAAGACGTAGGGCAAGAAGAATTCGATTACGTCCCAGTTCAGCCGGGATCAATTCAACCTCCTGGGTTTAGGCAGCCAGCTAAGCCTGCGCTTCAGGCGGTGATCGATGCTCTTGCCTTGATTCGTGAGTCGAGCTGTCCCCTCTTTTACGTCGGGGGTGGAGCGGTCAGCGCAGGTGCCCATGACAGCCTCCAAATCTTGGCTGAGCGCTTTCAAATCCCTGTGACCACCACGCTGATGGGTAAGGGAGCTTTTGACGAGAATCATCCACTCGCCTTAGGGATGTTGGGGATGCATGGAACGGCATACGCCAACTTTGCAGTCACAGACTGCGATCTATTGATCGCAGTTGGTGCCCGTTTTGATGACCGCGTGACAGGCAAGCTCGATACGTTTGCTCCCAAGGCCAAGGTCATTCATTTTGAGATTGATCCTGCAGAGGTGGGTAAAAACCGACGTCCCGATGTGGTCGTGCTGGGTGATTTGGGTCTAAGTCTTGCTCAACTTGTCGATCAGAGTCTCGAGCATTCCGCCGAGTCGAAGACCTCTTCTTGGCTGGAACAAATCAAGACTTGGAAGAAGCTTTATCCGCTCACCATCCCTGTCAAGGAAGGAGCGATTTTTCCGCAAGAAGTGCTGTTGGCTGTCCGTGATATGGCCAGTGATGCCATCATCACGACCGATGTAGGCCAACATCAGATGTGGGCTGCGCAGTACTTGCGTAACGGGCCGCGTTGTTGGATCAGTAGCGCTGGATTAGGAACCATGGGATTTGGAATGCCAGCCGCTCTCGGGGCTCAGGTGGCGTTCCCGGATAAGAAAGTGGTGTGTATTGCTGGTGATGCAAGCATCCTGATGAACATTCAGGAACTCGGAACTCTGGCTCAGTATTCACTTCCTGTGAAAGTTGTGATTGTAAATAACCACTGGCAGGGAATGGTTCGGCAGTGGCAGGAAAGCTTTTATGAAGAGCGATATTCAGCATCTGACATGCTTAAAGGCATGCCTGATTTCAGTGCGTTAGCCAGGGCTTTTGGTGTTGATGGCGTCAAGATCACCGAACGAGACGATCTTCATAGCAAGCTCAGTGAAGCGTTTGAGTCACCTCGTCCGACCCTGATTGATGTTCATGTCAGACGCGGTGAAAATTGTTATCCGATGGTTCCGCCAGGAGCCAGCAATGCGCAGATGGTGGGTCTTCCCTCCCATCCTGAGTTGGCCCAGGATTCAAGATGAAAGTGATCGGATTGCTTCACCATCACAGCCAGAGATCTGCATTTATGCCCCGTTTGCCGAGCGCATCTCTGATCCGTTTTTGCGCCAGTTTTTTAGTTCTGTTGGTCGTGATTTTTGCTTCCCCATTGCCATCCATGGCAGCAGAAGTTTTGCAAGTGCGTTCGTCCACTCTTCTTCAGATTGGAGATCGCAACCGCAATTACAGCGTTCGTTTGGCTTGTGTTGCAGTCGATCCTGTCAATGAAGAGGCTGCTGTTGCTCTTTTAAAAAAAGCAGTGCCTCGACGCAAACGGGTGAACCTTCGTCCAGAGGGAAATGAAGATGGTGTTCTCATTGCCCGCGTTACCCCTCTCGATTCCGATCAGGATCTTGGCTTTTCATTGGTAACAGGCGGTTTAGCCACGCAAAGTTGCAACTCAGATTGAGATGGGAAAAAATCGCTTCGCTGCAGGCATCGTGATGGTGCCCTGCTTCCTTCTATCAGCTGCTTTTTTTAGTACAACGGTTTGGGGTGATGTTCCAGGAGAAAATCAATCTCTCGCCCTAGGACTGGGAGGGTTGCTGTTGGCTGCAGGTTTGCTCGCCCTGCTGATCCCATCGACAAATACTGAGACAAAAGAGGACGAAACGGATCCATCTTCCTAAGTTTTGGCAAAGAGCCGTTCTCTCATGACCCCTCCAGCTGAGGTCCCCATGAGTGACCGTGTTTCTGATTCGAAATTAGGGAACCTCTTGAAGCGTTTCCCCATTGGTCATGGCTTGATCGTGGCGGCAAGCCTGCTGGGATGCCAAGCCCTTGCTGCTAGCACGCAGGGGAAAGCCCCCGTGCTTGCGCTGTTGTCAGAAGAGTTGATGCCTGCTCATGCTGTTTTTCGGCAAGGTTTTGCTCTTGGGGAAGAGCAGGTTCGACAGTGTGGAAGTTCCCCCGCGGTTGTGGAGTGGCGCACGATTGGTCTCGATGACAACCCGGCTTCATTTCTTGGTTCAAAGCGTTCTCTGGTGATCGCGCCTTTTGCAACGGAACTCTCTCGTTTTTCTCGACTGGCCCAGGACCACCAGCTCAATGTGATTCTTCCGTATCAACGCGGTGCGTCTTTAAATCAACTGGTGCAACTTGATCCTCAGGGATTGCTGCATCCTTTGAGCCCTTCCCAACAGTCTGAAATCGATCAACTGGCGTTCGACACGTTGGAGCAGGGATGGCGAAGAATCATGGTGGTTGCCGATCCGGCTGACCGCGCTGCAGGGATGGCTATTACCTACACGGAGGCTTTCGAGCAACTAGGGGGCAAGGTCGAATCCTATGAGAAGTCCTTGGTGCAGCAGGTCAACGCAGACGATGCGTCCGCTGTGAGCCAATTGATTCAAGACGTGGCTTGGAAACGTCCTGCTGCCATTGCTCTGGCCGCTGATCCTTTCGGTCGGTTGGCGATGCTGTTGGATCAAGCGCAGAAGGATGGTCGGCTGATGGGAGCTTCGCTTGCGACACCGGCCAGGATCTGGCTGTTGCCTGTGACCCGTCTTGTTGCTGTTCCTCAAAGATCTTGGGCACAATTGAGTCCTGATCAGTCGGCGCACGGTCCTGGTTGGTCTTCATTCGCAACGTCTTACCAGCAGCGCTGGGGACAGGTACCTGACCTGTTGGCGGCCTCAGGCTTTGATGCGGCTCGTGTTGTAGCTCTGGCCACGCTCGCTCCTGCGCCGTTGTCATCGGAAGGGCTCCGTGACCCCATCGCTTGGCTTGACCCAGATGCTGAGCTGCAGCCTTTGTGTCAGGCGATTGCCCTGCGTCAGCAAGGCAAGCCTGTTCGTTTAGAGGGTGCCGCCAGCGATCTGGCATTAAGACCAGGACAGATTCCCTCGGGACAGGCGACAACCAAAGTGATCTCTGCGCAGTCAGGGTCTAACCGTGACAGGAGTCTTTAAAGCCTGTGTTGCGTCTTAGTGAACTCCGTCTTCCTTTGGATCACGGCCCTGATGATCTTGAGCAAGCGGTTCTGCGTTGCCTGAAGATTCCACCGGCGCGTCTGGTTCGTTGTCAGTTGGTGAAGCGGAGTGTTGATGCGCGTCGCAGCGATCGTATTCAGCTGATTTATTCCGTTGATGTAGCAGTGGATGGAGAGGTGGCGCTGTTGCGGCGCAGGAACGGCGATCGAAGAATTCGTCCGACCCCAGACATTCACTACCGATATGTAGCTCAGGCTCCGGAAGGGAGCGTCTGGGACTCCGCGCAGCGGCCTGTGGTGGTCGGAGCTGGTCCGTGTGGTTATTTTGCCGCTCTCCTTCTGGCTCAGATGGGGTTTCGCCCGTTGTTGCTGGAACGGGGACAGCCCGTGAAACAAAGAACGGCCGATACGTTTGGATTTTGGCGTCGAACGGCTGAGTTCAATCCGGAATCCAATGCCCAGTTTGGCGAGGGCGGTGCAGGAACATTTTCGGATGGGAAGCTCTACAGCCAGGTCAGTGATCCTGATCATTACGGCTGCAAAGTCCTGGAAGAACTGGTGGCCTGTGGTGCAAATCGCGAGATTCTCACGCAGCACCGACCCCATATCGGCACCTTCAAATTGGCCACGGTGGTGAGGGGGCTACGGGCCAAAATCGAGGCGCTCGGTGGTGAGGTTCGTTTCGACAGTCGGGTTGATCAGCTCTTGCTGGAACCCTGTGCTGGACCTCATGGTTCAGGTAAGTCCCAGCAAGTGGTGGGCCTTTCCTTGTCGGATGGGACTTCATTGCTCTGCCGTCAGGTGGTGTTTGCTCCAGGGCATTCAGCACGAGACAGCTTCCAGATGCTTCAGGAGGCTGGAGTGGCTCTTGAAGCCAAGCCATTCGCTGTCGGCTTTCGTATTGAACACCCCCAGGCCTTGGTCGATGAAGCGCGCTGGGGGCTGAACGCAGGACATCCACTCCTCGGGGCGGCGGAATATAAGCTCGTTCACCATGCTGAAAATGGCCGTTGTGTCTACAGCTTTTGTATGTGTCCTGGCGGATTGGTTGTTGGAGCAACCTCGGAGAAGGGCCGGGTCGTCACCAATGGCATGAGCCAGCATTCACGCAATGAGCGCAATGCCAACGCCGCATTGGTTGTTCCTGTGGATGAGGACGACTTGGCGGCCTATGCCGCCTGGCCAGGGGATCCCTTGGCTGGTCTTGCCTTCCAGCGTGCGCTGGAACACAAAGCGTTTGTTCTCGGGGGGGGTGATTACAGCGCTCCAGTGCAGCGGCTGCAGGACTTTTTGGCTGGACGCTCCACAACGGAACTTGGTGCAATCGGCGCTTCTTATCAACCTGGTGTGTCACCGAGTGATTTACGCAGCCTTCTCCCGACGCCAATGGTGGTGGCATTGCAAGAGGCTTTGCCTCGTTTTGCTCGTCGCATCAAGGGGTATGACCATCCAGATGCGTTGTTAACAGCAGTGGAAACGCGCACATCGTCACCCCTGCGCATTCCTCGTGACGAATATTTCCAGTCGATCAATACGGTTGGTCTTACGCCTGCTGGCGAAGGGGCTGGCTACGCGGGGGGGATCCTGTCTGCGGCGATTGATGGGATACGAGTAGCAGAGGCCGTGGGTTTGCGGCTGGCTTCCTCATGCTGAGGAGTCCGCAGCTTGACCAACGATTCCGCTCCATTGCACCGCTTTCACCTGATCTCGACGCCAGGAGTGGAACAGGCTCGGCTCTGAAACGGTGCAGAGAGGGCAGAGATTGATCTGTTGCTCTGGTATTCCGCAGCATTGCAGCTGCTCACGGGCGGCTAGACGAATATCGAGGCGACACTTGTTGGGGGCTGGATCGGGCAGAAGGATGCCCAGGGCTTCCAATTCGCTGAGCCCTAGAGATCGATCGGAATGGAGAGCTTGTCCTACCTGATCCGCTACATCGGTTTCTACCTGATAGAGCCCCCCACTAACCGCTGGACCTAGGGCCACAATCAGCTTTTCCGGCTTCGCTCCTCGCGTGGCTAGACGCCGTATTGCAGCAGGAAGAATGCCGCTGGCGACCCCTCGCCAGCCCGCATGACAAGCAGCAACATGGCCGCTGGTGGGGTCTGCAAGAAGAACGGGTGTGCAATCGGCGCCGCAAACCCAGAGACTTTGGCCACCACGGTCGCTGACTAAACCGTCGGCATCAGGCCAGGGAGAACCGATCGCGTCTTCAGCATTCAGAACTCGGTTGCCGTGAACTTGTTGGGGCCGATGGACACTCACTCCCGCAGATAGATAGGCCGCTAAAGCATCAGGCCCGCGGTTTTGCCAAAGACGGGTAAAAAATCCATGCTCGAATCCTGCGGCCTGCATCGCGTCCGAGGTGAGGTAATAACCGCCGTAGCAGCCCACCCATGTCCATTGCTCAAGAGTGTTGAAAAGATTGTCGGGTTGGCGGAACGGATCGGCAGCCCCGGTCATGGTTCTGATTGATCGCGCAACATCCAAAACCCTTCAAAACGTTCAGCTTCTGGTGAGGTTTGAACAGCGATGAACTGCAACCCGTCAGCTCGCTCAGAAGCTTGTGTTATCAGTGCTGAAACGTGGGTGGCTTCCTCGGAGCTGAGATCGCTCACGAGCCAGCAGTCATCCTGACCAGCATCTAGGAGAAGTTGGGTGCCGCTCACCCTCAGGCGCACAGGTTCAATCCCACCGAGGAGACCAGCCAGGGCTAATCCCCTGGTTTTGCTGAACAGGCGTAAGCCGGGAATGACTTGACCATCGTGAATTGTGGTGGGAACTGGAAGCAGACCTCGGAATCCGATGGGCCATCCGGTGGCTTCACGTAAGGCTGAAGCTGGAAGTTCGGCCCAATTCCAGGCATCACCGCGGACCGACTCTGGTAAGGGACTAGGAGGCGTGCTTATGGGGACTGGCGGGGGAGCAAGAGGTCCTGCCATGTACCCCTCTTCGTTGGGGTAGAGATCCTCTTCGCGCTCAGCGATCCAATCGAACAAGGCGTAAGTGCGACGGCTTGGAACCATCTCGAGGCCCAGTTCAGAAGCAGCCCTCTGAACCATGGTGCGCATCGAGCTTCTCCACGAACGCAGCTTTCGGGGCACGGACCAGCCTTGATGTTGGGCAGCTGCAATCGCTTCATTGAGAGCGCTGGTTAACCAGGTGGAGTTAACGCTGCCGGCTGGGCAACGTTTTTCGAAGCGAAAACTGGCGGTCGTTCCCTCGCAGGGGGAGCTGATGATCAGGAGCTCCCAACGTTTTTTGCCATCAGGTTCGAGGATGGGTCTGGAATAGAAATCGAGTTCCCAGTCGCCTGAAAGAATCCCGCTTGAACGTTCACTCGCATCGTTCTGGATCTGTTCGGCGGAGATCATCCAGCTGATTGTTCCTGTTGCTTCAGGACGTTACGAGCTCTATTAGCTCGATCGGTTGCTTCTGCCATCACTTTGTCTTTTTCAACAAGTAATTCACCAGGCTGTCCTTCCAACATTGCGGTGTTGAGGGCGATTCGGCCGCGACCTGGATCTAAATCCGTAATTAATGCTTTGACAGCATCGCCTTGATCAAAAATTTCACGCATCGACCGCATGCTGCCTCCGGTGATGGCGGATTGATGCAGGAGTCCGCTGATCCCCCCGAGATCTACGAACAGTCCGTAGGGCTTGATGGCCGCCACATGGCCTTCCACTAGTTGTCCAATCTCTAGTTCTGAGAACCGAGCGGCAGTGGCTGCTCTCTTCTCAGAAAGGACCAGTTTTCGCGTTTCAGAATTGACCTCAAGGAAGGCCACACCCAAGGTTTTGCCCACCAACGCTTCATGGTTTTCACCGTCCTGCAATTGGGAACGGGGGATAAAGCCTCGTAATCCTTCTAGATCGCAGGTCACACCACCACGGTTGAAACCGGTGACTTTGACTTTAGCGACCCTGCCTTCTTTCTCAAGTTGTTTGACCTTGTCCCAGCTCTGACGTAAGGCGAGCGCGCGACAGCTGATGGTGACCATCCCATCAGCATTTTGTTCACGCGTCACCAAGACTTCAATCTCGAGTCCCTTAGGGAATCTCTCCTTCAGGTTGGTGATCACTCCGAGACCACATTCGTTTTTGGGCATAAAGCCCGGGGCCTTGCCGCCGATGTCGACATAAACACCATCGCTTTCCATCCCGATCACTGTTCCGGTCACCACTTCCCCTGTGGTGCCCACTGGTTCGTTGGCATCGAGGGCGGCAAGAAAAGCACCTTCGTCAAAGTCGAAGTCGTCGACGCTTCGACTGGAGGTTTTGGCAGGACTTGGCTTGGACTTCGAGGATTTTCCATTCGAATCGGATGGGCCGAGTAGATCGGCCATGCTCATACCGCTGAGCTCGTCGGTCCCAAAGCGAGCCTCGTCGTCGTCAACTGCCGATGGCTTAAACGTCGTCGTTGGGGACGTGGGAGGCCTAGCCGTTGTGCTCTGGGCTCTTTGAGCAGCTTGCTCTAACTCAACAGCCCGTGCCATCGCCGCGTCTGCGGCCGCGCGCGCTTCCTCAGCTTCACGATGGAGGCGGTCCTGTTCGTCTTTGCGGCTGATATGCATGACCTGCAAAGGCTTGCGCGGCGGCTGCGCTGCCGGGCTTTGTCCCTTGCTGTCTATGGATTGTTGGCTTTCTGATCCCGCCATGGGTCTCAATATCCTCGATCAGCCAGTCTGGCAGGAAATGGGAGGCATGTCGGCTCATGACTGCACAAGCTCACTTGGGTCTTTCGACGACACGGCGCTTGGACAGGTTGAGTTGGCCTGAGGCGGAGAAGGCGTTGCGGGAATTCCGTTCCACCGTGGTTTGGCCGATGGGAGCGTTTGAACAACATGGCCCCCATCTCCCACTTGCTACAGACGCTTTGTTCTCTGAGCGGATTCTGTCTTCTGTGTTGTCACAGCTTTCGCCAAACGCCCCGATTTTGAGCCTTCCCTCACAGTCCATTGGGTTCTCTCCAGAGCATTCAGGATTTCCTGGAACCTTGAGCTTGTCCTCGGGACTTTTGACTCAGCTGATCATCGAGGTGGGAACGCAGTTGTGTGCCCAAGGGGTGAAGCGCTTGGTGTTGTTCAACGCCCATGGGGGGCAAATCGGATTGCTGCAGGCTGCGTCTAGGGAATTGCGTGTTCAATCGCCATCGATGGCGATTCTCCCCTGCTTCATGTGGAGTGGTGTTCCTGGTTTGGATGCATTCATCCCCGGGGATGAGCTACGAGGCGGGTTGCATGCCGCTCAGGCTGAGACCAGTTTGATGCTTGCTCTCGAGCCGCAGTTGGTGGGTGATGAACGGCCTGTTGACGGTGACCATCGCCAGCCCTCCTCTCTCGCCACTCCTCCCCTTGGCTGGAGTCTTGAAGGAGCGGCTCCTACGGCTTGGTTGACGGCTGACTTGAGTAGCAGTGGTGTGATCGGTGATTCACGCGCAGCCAGCGTCGAGTGCGGTGAAGCGTTGGAACGCTGCCTGGTGAGCCATTGGGTGAACCTCTTTGGCAGTTTGTTGGCCAGTGATTGGCCCCCTTCTCAACCTGTTGCAGTTACCAACTGACCCTTTGAGCACGTCCGTTGAGGTGAACACTGGTTACAGTCGTCAACATTGGTGATAACTGGAAGCGAATCATGTCAACCCTTGACTCCACAGCGGTCGCTGTGCTCGACGATCAGCAGGGTTTGGCAGAGCTACCTGATTTCACGACTGATGCCTACAAGGATGCCTACAGCCGTATTAACGCCATCGTCATTGAAGGTGAGCAGGAAGCTCACGACAATTACCTTTCACTAGGCACACTGATCCCTGATCAGGCGGAAGAACTCGCCAGGCTGGCGAAGATGGAAATGAAGCACATGAAGGGCTTTACCGCCTGTGCAAAAAACCTCGGCGTTGTGGCTGACATGCCTTTTGCTAATGAGTTTTTTGCCCCCCTGCATGGCAATTTCCAATCTGCTTTGAAAGAAGGGAAAGTGGTTTCCTGTCTGCTCATTCAGGCATTGTTGATCGAGGCTTTCGCTATCTCTGCCTATCACATTTATATCCCTGTCGCTGACCCCTTCGCCCGCAAAATCACTGAGGGAGTCGTCAAGGATGAGTACACCCATCTCAACTACGGCCAAGAGTGGTTGAAGGCCAACTTCGAAGCAAGTCGCGATGAGTTGATGGAAGCCAATAAGGCCAATCTTCCGCTCATTCGTTCAATGCTTGAGCAGGTTGCTGCTGATGCTTCTGTTCTGCACATGGAAAAAGAAGATCTGATCGAAGATTTTCTGATTGCCTATCAGGAAGCCTTGAACGAGATTGGGTTTAGCTCCCGCGACATTGCTCGTATGGCAGCAGCCGCACTGGCGATCTAACTGCGGTCACCCCCAATGATGTCGGCTTTGACAGGCGTCAATTTCCACCCTGTCCGTTCACCCTGAACCCGACTCGTGCTTAGGTGGATGCGAAATCCATCGCCTGATTCGGTTGATGCGATTCATATCAATACTTTTAAGTACGACCGTCGGCAGCACATGTTTGGTCTGATCGGACATTCCACCAGTTTTGAAGCTGCTAGGCGTAAGGCTTTGGAGCTGGGTTTCGATCACATCGCCGAGG
Organism: Synechococcus sp. ChBW.bin.23; assembly: GCA_037620855.1. GTDB lineage: Bacteria > Cyanobacteriota > Cyanobacteriia > PCC-6307 > Cyanobiaceae > Synechococcus_C. Next base: position 55,691 of record JASJLK010000091.1, read on the forward strand.
GTGATCTTGATGTTTGGTGCAGTGCACCGCCTCAGTTGGTAGAGCATCTTGAAGTCACGAGCCTGACAGGCAAAACAATCCAAGGGGCCTATATCGATTCCTGCTTTGTGCCAGAGATGCTGAGCCGCTTTAAAACAGCGAGGCGCAAGGTGCTGAACGCCATGGAGTTGGCTCAAAAGAAAGGCATCAACATCACGGCTCTGGGCGGTTTTACCTCGATTATTTTCGAGAACTTCAACCTTCTGAAGCATCAAACGATTCGCAGTACCACGCTGGAATGGGAGCGGTTTACGACTGGAAACACCCATACGGCATGGGTCATCAGTCGACAGGTTGAAATCAATGCTCCTTTGCTTGGTATTGACCTCAGTAAGGCTCGGGTTGCTGTGGTGGGAGCAACAGGAGATATCGGGAGTGCAGTTTGTCGCTGGTTAACCCAGCGCACTGGAATTAAAGAGCTGCTTATGGTCGCGCGTCAGCAACAGCCTCTAGCAGACTTACGAGAGGAATTGGGGGGCGGCCGCATCCTCAGCTTGGATGAAGCACTTCCCGAGGCTGACGTTGTGGTTTGGGTCGCAAGCATGCCCCGCACCTTGGAAATTGATGCGGATCGCTTGCAAAAACCCTGCCTGATGATCGATGGCGGCTACCCCAAAAACCTTGACTCACGTGTGGCTGGACAAGGGGTTCATGTCTTAAAGGGAGGCATCGTTGAATTCGTATCTGATATCGGCTGGACGATGATGGAGAATGCTGAATGGCAGATGGAGAAGCCTCAGAGGCAAATGTTTGCTTGTTTTGCAGAAGCCATCCTTCTCGAATTTGAGGCTTGTCATACCAACTTCAGCTGGGGTAGGAACAACATCACCCTTGAGAAGATGGATTTCATTGGCGCTGCTTCGGTTCGTCACGGTTTCTCAACTCTCAACCTTCAGGGGCAGCTTCAGGCTGCCGCTGCCTGACGTTCACAGATCCGGTTTTCATGGCACGTCGCCCCCTGCTCGAGTTTGAAAAGCCCCTGATTGAGCTTGAACAGCAGATTGAACAGATCCGCCAGTTGGCTAGGGACTCAGAAGTTGATGTCAGCCAGCAGTTGCTTCAGCTGGAAACACTTGCTGCTCGCAGACGCGAAGAGATTTTTCAAAACCTAAATCCAGCCCAGAAAATTCAGGTTGCTCGCCATCCTCATCGCCCGAGCACCCTGGATTTTATTCAGATGTTCTGCGATGACTGGGTTGAGCTTCATGGTGATCGTCGTGGGAACGACGATCAGGCGTTAGTGGGTGGCCTCGGCCGCTTAGGTGAACACTCAGTGGTGCTTTTGGGCCATCAAAAGGGTCGTGACACCAAGGAAAACGTGGCCCGTAACTTTGGGATGGCAACCCCAGGTGGATATCGCAAAGCCCTGCGATTAATGGAGCATGCCGATCGTTTTGGTCTGCCGATTCTTACTTTTATCGATACTCCTGGTGCTTATGCGGGTTTGCTGGCCGAAGAGCAGGGCCAGGGAGAGGCGATCGCCGTCAACCTCCGTGAGATGTTCGGCTTCAAAGTGCCAATTATTGCCACGGTGATTGGTGAAGGCGGATCCGGCGGTGCACTTGGAATTGGTGTTGCTGACCGGCTGCTGATGTTTGAACACAGCGTTTATACGGTGGCGAGTCCAGAGGCATGCGCCTCGATTCTTTGGCGAGATGCTGCCAAAGCACCCGAAGCTGCTGCGGCATTGCGAATCACCGGCAAAGACTTACTCAGCCTGGGTGTTGTTGATGAGGTGCTTTCGGAACCGTCTGGCGGAAACAATTGGGCTCCCCTCGAGGCTGGAGCAACGCTGCGGGAAGCTCTCGAACGGAATCTGTCTGAGCTTTTGGCACTCTCTACCCAAGAATTGCGGGATCAGCGGTATAGAAAGTTTCGGGCGATGGGCCGCTTCATAGAGCCAACCTCGTCGAATGCCGATCCATCTCCTTAGGATCGACGCGATCGCTGAGGCTAGTTGCCCTCTGTACTAATTACTGGAGCATCGCGCGGCATTGGTCGCAGTGCTGCTTGCGCTTTTGCTGAAGCTGGTTGGGACTTGATTCTCTTGTCACGCAGCGAAGCCTCTCTCCAATCTCTTGCGATTGAATTGGCATCGACAGGTCAACGCATCGTTTACGAAGCTGTTGATCTCACAAAACCTGAGGAGATTGCTCCAGGGGTGAAAACATTGCTCAGTCAGGGGCTTACACCTTCTGTACTGATCAATAATGCTGGCGCTGCTTGGACAGGGGGGCTGCTTGAGATGCCCTTGGACAGCTGGAATTGGTTGATGCAGCTCAACCTCACCAGCGTTTTTCAAATGTGCGCTGAGGTGGTTCCTGCAATGCGCCCTGCAGGAGGACTGGTGATCAATATCAACAGTCATGCTGCTCGAAATGCTTTCCCGAATTGGGGTGCTTACTGCACGGTGAAGGCAGCCTTAGCAAGCTTTACGCGCTGTCTCGCTGAAGAGGAAAGGGTGCACGCGATCCGCGCCTGCACGCTCACTCTCGGTGCAGTAGATACACCACTTTGGGATTCGCCAACCGTCCAGAGCACTTTTGATCGGCGTGCCATGCTTCAAGCCGAACAGGTTGCTGTTACGCTTCTTCATCTAGCGCAACAGCCGTCCACGCAAATTGTTGAAGACCTTACTTTGATGCCAGCTACTGGTGCCTTCTGAAACACCCCTGACATGACTTCTACTATTCCTGCTATCTCCAACGAGTCTTTGACTTCACTTAACGCTGGAGTCCAACCCGTTTCTCAGAGAATCCGCCAGCGCCTCGTTGATCAGGGTATTTCTTTCCTGGCCAATGACAATATTGCACCATTCCTCCAAACTGGTGAGCTCGATGAACTCGAGCACGAGGTTGCCGATCGCGTTAGGGAGCTTCTGCGCAGTCTGGTCATTGATATCGACAATGATCACAACACCGCTGAGACGGCAGAGCGTGTGGCGCGGATGTATCTGCGTGAGGTGTTTAAGGGCAGGTATAACTATCAACCGAAGGTTGCGAGTTTTCCAAACGTCAAGCAACTTGATGAGATTTATACCGTCGGCCCCATAAGCGTTCGTTCTGCTTGCTCCCACCACCTCGTTCCAATCATGGGGAACTGTTGGATCGGAATCAAGCCTGGTGAGCGTGTGATTGGTCTCTCTAAGTTCACCCGTGTGGCTGATTGGGTGTTCTCTAGGCCTCACATCCAAGAGGAGGCGGTCATGATCCTTGCTGATGAAATTGAGCGATTGTGTGCTCCCCAGGGCTTGGGCATCATCATCAAAGCTCAGCACTACTGCATGAAATGGAGAGGTGTAAAGGAACCGCAAACCAGCATGGTCAATTCAGTGGTTCGTGGTGATTTCCGCCATGACCCAAGCCTTAAGCAGGAATTCTTCGAGTTGGTACGGCACCAGGAAGCCATGCTCAGCACCTGATTTTGGGTTTAGTTGGGTGATCAGCGCGATTGTGTTGATGTTATTGAATCGGACCAATCACATTGCTGTTCACCCGCTTCACGCTTCCATCACTGGTTGCAACAACCATCACGGCCATTACTTTTCCACCTCGATCTGTTTGGCTGATTCGATAGGTTTCTTCGCTGCGATCAGACACTAATTTCCAATGCCCATCCCCCTGGCGTTGGTACCAGTGAATATGAACGCTGTTGATCTCGTCTCCCTGCAGATCAAACTTGGCTTTGAGTAGTTTCCCTTCTCTCGCCTCTCCGACCAGGACGAAGTTTTTAAGTCCTTGGATGGTTTGTGTGATCCGCCCTTCCATCTGGACATCTGTTGAGATCTCTTTGTTGAGAACGTTGATTTGTTTCTCGGGATCAGCCGTTAAACCAGGCACGCATTGCAAGCTCCCGTTTTCGAGGCGACAACCTGGAAGCATTCCTTGCGCTTGCGTTGCTGCAGGGAAAAGACTGATCCATGAGAGAAGCAATGCAGATGCTGCAGCCCGATAGGCCATGGAAATGGATCTAATTAAATGCAACTTATTGCCGAAGCGGTTCGTTGTCATGAACGGCTTGAACAAGGGCGCGAACTTTATTGAGATCTTTCACTCCGGGCTTCGCTTCAAGGCGGCTTGAGGCGTCGAACCCATAGGGCGCAACCAGCTTGAGCAGTTCAGGGATCCATTCGGCGCTGATTCCTCCAGCCAACCACCAGACGGTGTTTGGTTTGAGCTGGTCATGCAAGTGGGTGAACCAGCTTGGGTCCAGGCGATGGCCTGTGCCGCCAAGTTGATCAGGGCTCCAGGCATCGAGTAGTAGGGCGTCGATATGGGATTCAAAGAAGCTCAGTTCACTCAAATCTTGTTCAGTCCGCAGTCTTAATGCTTTCCACCAGCGCACCGTTGGATGCTGCTGCTTCAGCTGAAGGCAGCGCTCTGGAGTTTCCGATCCATGGAGTTGAACGATGGTTGGTGTGCCATCGCCTTGAAGCGCGCTTTGGATGGCGTGCTCGGAGGGATCCGCTACAACCCACACACGCTCGACGTCCGGATGCAGCTGTGCCAATTCCGCAAAGATGGCACGTCGGAGCGGCTCGGTGACGAAACGGGGTGTTTTGTCGACGCCAATCACCCCGATCGCCTGCACTCCCATGGCAGCGATGGAGCAGGCTTGAGAGTGATCGGTGAGCCCACAGATTTTCAGAGCGAGAGCCGCTTCGGACATTCGATCGAGGAGCTCGAGTGGTTCCTTTCTAGGATTGGACGATCGGGCCGCGGCAGTGCCCAACGGAGGAGCCCATGGGCGATGGCTGGCAGCTGATGCGGATTCGCGGCATTCCGCTAAGGGTCCACCCGAGCTGGTTCATCATTTTGGTGTTGTTCACCCTTGTTTTTCAGCAAGATGCAGCTCTGCTGCCAGGTGCATCTGGTTCGCCTGCTTTGAGTTGGTTGTTGGGTTTGGCCACTGCTCTATTGCTGTTCGTTTCGGTGCTGTTGCACGAACTAGGCCATTCCCTGGTAGCGCTTAGAGAAGGCGTCAAGGTGGTCAGCATCACCCTTTTCCTGCTCGGTGGTGTCGCTCGCGTGGAGCGGGAATGTTCCACGCCGATGGGATCGTTTCGGGTAGCCGCAGCTGGTCCAGCGGTCAGCTTTCTGCTGGCTGGCTTACTTCTGGCAACTCAGCATGCCGCGGGTCATGCCAATCCCTTGTTTGGCAATCTTGTGGAAAGGCTTGGCTATCTCAATTTGGTCCTGGCTTTATTCAACCTTCTGCCAGGACTGCCTCTAGATGGAGGCTTAATTCTTAAAGCCTTGGTTTGGCAATTCACCGGGAGCCAACGCCGAGGGATTCAGGTGGCAACGGCCACGGGGCGGCTTCTTTCACTGACCGCGATCATGCTCGGCGTTTATCTCTTCCTTCGTGGTGGTGGATTCACTGCCCTTTGGCTTGTGATGTTGGGTTGGTTCGGTATGGGAGCCTCGCGCTCCCAATCTCAGACCCTGGCTCTGCAGAAGCTCCTGATCAACTTGCATGTAGGCCCTGCTTCCTCCAAGCGTTTTCGGGTGTTGGAAGCCGATCAGAGCTTGCGCAGCCTGAGCCAAATGCGTCTGAGAGGAGCTGAGTCTGAGAATGATCCCCTGCCCGACTGGGTGCTTGTTTGCCGGTCTGGGCGCTGGCTCGGATACGTCACTGATCAGCCACTTAAGGATCTTTCTGTTCAGTACTGGGATCGACAGACCGTGGGGGAGCACATGCGACCGCTGGCTGAACTCCCTTCCCTTCAAGAGTCAGCTCCACTTTGGAAAGCCGTCCTTGCACTTGAGCAAAGTGAACATGGCCGATTGCTTGTGACCGGTGCTGCGGGTCTTCCCTCCGGAACCTTGGATCGCAGTGATGTGGGCGAAGCGGTTTTGAAGGGGTTGTCCCTCAAATTGCCGGCACCCCTTCTCGAAGCCTCTAGGCGCCGAAATGACTATCCCTTTGGCTTGCCGCTTCTCCAGGCGGTTACGTCCATGCGTGCCTCGGGATTGTTGGATGAGACCGCTGAGTCGGTGATCACATAATCAGCAGCCCGTTCCGTTACGAGCTGCTGTTCCCGACGGCTGATTGGCGACACACACCAGCGGAGTCCTGGCCAGAGCTCCACAATCGCCTCGGTAAGAGCTGCTTCAACACTGGCAGCAGACGGTGCGACGGGCTGCCAGCAAGGTGGAGCTGTTGCAAAGACGTCTTCCCAAAGCTGTAGGGGTGGAGTCAAAGGGATTTCACCGTGCTGCAGAAGGTGCCCCCTTTGCCAAAACTGGGCGCTGCCGATGCGTTTATGCCCCGAAGGATCCACGAGATCCGCCGTGGTGGCACTGGCGAAGCAATTTTGGCTTCCAGCGAGGGCAGGATCATCCCCTTGATGAAGCTCAAGGCCAAGTCGCGCTAATCCAGAGGAGATCCAGGCGTTCGCCCGGCGATACGCTTCGCGCTGCTGTCGGGGTGCATGCGGCCAGATCAAGGAGTAGGTCAGACCTCCGCCATGCAGAACGGCCCCTCCACCGCTAGGGCGTCTGACCATGTTTAAGCGTCCGTTTCGGACCAGATCGAGCCAATGATTGGACCGTGATGTCTGGTGGCGCCCGAATGACAACCAGGGCCCTTCCCAGAGATAGAAGCGGAGCACGGGGCCAGGGTTGTTTGTGCTTTGGCACTGTTCCAACAACAGGGCGTCAAACGCCATATGTTCTGGACCTTGGCCGGCGACAGCTGGGATCAGTCGTCCGTGGGTTCCGAACTCAGACCGGCAGGATGCAGGAATCGACATGGCCGGAATGGAGATTTTGGATTGGCTGCTGGTGGTGCCTCTGGGTCTGCTTGCCGGGGGATTGGCCGGACTGCTGGGAATTGGAGGTGGTTTGATTTTTGCCCCTCTGTTGCTCTGGATGGGGTTAACACCGCATCAGGCTTTGGCGACAAGCACTTTTGCCATTGTGCCAACGGCACTCAGTGGCACTGCAACACACCTTCGCGCTCGAACTGTGCCTGCTCAGGCTGGATTGGCCATTGGTATCGCCGCATTTGTGACGGCGTTGATTTTTAGTCGCCTGGGGCGCTTTGTTGCTGGCTGGCATTTGTTAGCGCTTCAATCCCTGCTTTATCTGTTTTTGGCTTGCACGATTCAGTCGCGCCCAGACGATTCGGGGTCGGATGCGGATCAGACGTTTTCCTTGCCAGGACTCACCGCCGTGGGTGGCTTGGCAGGATTTGCCGGCGGAATGTTGGGCTTAGGTGGCGGGCTCGTGATGGTGCCAGTGATGGTGCGGGGGTTGGCCGTCCCGATTCGACTTGCGATTCGATTCAGCACTGTGGCAGTGGCTTGTTCCACCGCAGCGGCGTCTCTTCAGTTTCTTTCTGAAGGGAGAGGGCAACCCACGCTGGGCCTGATTCTGGGAGGAGTGGCTGCAGTGGGCGCTCAGTGGAGCGCATCGCGTCTAGATGACGTGAGGGTTGATCGGCTGGCCTGGATGCTGCGTGGGCTTGCCATCCTGTTGGCTCTAGATAGTGCTCGGAGAGCCTTCCAGCTTGCGCTCATCGGTTGATTAAGTGGATCGTCAGCTGACTGTGAGGGCGATCAGTGGCTGAATGCCCAAAGCGATCGTCAGGCTCACAATGAGGCCAACTCCCGCTTTCCAAATGTCTTGGCTCAGATTTTTGCTGAGCTGATCGATAGCGTTCGATGATTCATCGTTCTTGGCTGATCGTTGTCTCAAGGTCAGGGCAATCTCTCGACCGCCTAGGAGTCCGAGAAAAACCCAAGTCGTACTGAGGGGAAAGCTGCTGAACTGAGTCTGGGTCAGCAGACAGATCGCGAACATGAGATCGATCACGGTGGCTGATCGCAGGTCTGATGTGTTGGTTTTTGATCGCAGTACCCCCTGAATCGGTCCTCCTCCAACAGCGACCAATGCGCATAGTCCCAAACAAAGCGCGGCGGTGCAAAGCAGCATCGGGATTAATTCAATGCTGCGCGGTAAAAAAATAAAAATGTTCGCCAGATCCTGCACCAGCCATAGGCTCCATAACCATCCTGTTGAGCACCACTGAAGGCAGTACCAGAGTTTGTTGAAAGCTGAGTTGGTATCTGGGCTGGGCTGATGGTTGGGCTTGAACAAGCGCTCGAGCAGCTCTACTCCGAGCCCCCAGACGGCGATTCCAAGGCTGAGGGCGAGGAGATACCCCGAGACAGATCGCTCAACGAGTGTGCCGATGTTCTCTGGCACAAACGCTGAGAGCACAAGAAAAGAGGTACTCACAGGAGCACCCCAGGCCGTGAGTGCCAGCACTGCAAGGGGTGGAATGAGGTAAGCCCAAGTGAAGCAATCAGGCTGCGGAAATGATGCGAGACGCCCCCATGCCGGCTCTCCGTTGTTGATGAACCAGCCCCCCATCAACACGACGGCTGTCATCGTGCAGAGGAACACCATTTGCACCCATTTGGGCGTGCGATGTTCGTTGGACGATAGGTAGCTCCCTAGGGTCTGAAGCGAATCATTGGCAGTTACCGAATAGGCGGCCAGCAAGAAGCCGATCACCATCCACGGTGTGATCTCCATCAACGTTGATCAAGAAGGGTCCAGAACGCTGCATCCACCTCGTAGCCAATAGTGGCGGCCATCTGGAGCAAGTTCCCTCGCTGAGATTGAGGAAGGTGTTGTCCCAGGTGATCGAGCAGCATGAACCGGTGGGTGATCCAGATCTCCAGAGCCTGAGGGTCGAAGCGAATCCCTTCATTTGGACTGAAGTCGTGGGGAACCACCATCGCTACGTGTTGGATCAGGCTTCCGCCAGATCGTTCCAGCACTAAAGGGAGCCAGGGGTGAACAGCATCTGCCCTGAGGGCCCAAAGACGGGGCTCGGGGCATTCACTGAGTTCTCTGGGGTCATCGGCATCCCGTGGCCAGTTGTACTGGAGCTCTAACCCCCCTCCATCGCTGAGAAGGTCTGTGAGTGGCCGCTCCATCCATCGGTTTAGCGCCTTGAGATCAAGCGTCTGAATGGCAGCGACATCGATAACAACGGGTTGCGTCCAACTTTTGACATCCATGGGGGTGTGACAGGCCTTTGCGAATGATGGCTTGAAGAGGGGGTTAGGAGAAAGAATGGAGGGGCGTTATGAATCCGTCATGGTCAGTTCTATTACTCAAACTGAGATTTTCATCGCTCTAGTGGTGGCTGCCCATGCCGGCGTGTTGGCTGTGCGTCTTTGTGTGAGCCTGTATCGGGCGTGAACTGACGTACGCGTTGAGCGATGGGCTCTTGCAGTCTTTGTCCGCTGCGTTACAAGCGGATATGGCTAAGGCAGCTTCATCGCCAACAAGACAACGATCCAGGTCATCTGATCGCTCCGCTAAGGAAAGGGTCGATGCTGTAACGCTTGCTGCCCTGATTCAAAATCAGGGCGATCGCAGAGACATGCTCTGCAGCGGCCTTGCACTGGCTGTGAAAATTGGTCTGATCAGCCTTGGTGGAGTCAGTCTTGTCAGGCTTTCGATGGCTTACCAGGAGCGCTTAGACCGCCATGGAGAGCTTGCCGCTGTTGTGGATGTGGAGACCACTAAGCTTCTTGGCCTACAGCAACGTTTTGATCGTTTGTTCACTCTCGGTGGAAGAGATCGCCTGATGAATGAACAGGATCAATGGATCGCTCCAAACCGTCTTCGCATTATCTGGCGCTGAAAATTCCTGGCTTTATGCGATGCATTCGCAGCAACGCTTGAAAGGTCAGACTGGAATCAAATAAGGGTTTATCAAGATGGGAACACCCGGCACCGTTCTGATTACAGGAACCACGTCCGGCGTGGGCTTAAATGCCACCAATGCTTTGGTCCGACAGGGTTGGACCGTGATTACGGCTAATCGCAATCCGCAGCGAGCTGCTGGTGCAGCAGAAGATCTTGGTATCCCTCGCGATCGACTTCATCACATCCTCATGGATCTAGGGGATTTAGAGAGTGTCCGTCATGCGGTTGAGAACCTCTCGATCGGGGTTGATGCGCTGGTTTGCAATGCTGCGGTCTACGACCCCAAGTTGAAAGAGCCCAAGCGTTCGCCCCAGGGCTATGAATTGTCGATGGCCACAAACCATTTGGGTCATTTCTTGCTGATTCAGTTGCTTCTCGATCGGTTGAAGGCTTCCAGCCATCCCTCAAAACGGATCGTCATTCTTGGCACTGTGACCGCTAATTCCAAGGAACTTGGAGGGAAAATCCCTATTCCAGCTCCGGCTGATCTTGGAGACCTTTCCGGTTTCGAAGCCGGCTTCAAGGATCCGATCTCGATGGCGAGTGGACAGGTGTTTAAGCCAGGCAAGGCTTACAAAGACAGCAAGCTGTGCAACATGATCACCACGCAGGAACTGCATCGACGTATCCATGACGATACGGGGATTAGCTGCACATCCCTCTATCCAGGTTGCGTGGCTGACACAGCTTTATTCCGAAACACCCCAAAGGCATTCCAAGTGATTTTCCCTTGGTTTCAGAAAAAGATTACGGGTGGATATGTTTCTCAGGCTCTTGCCGGTGAACGGGTAGCAATGGTGGTGGAAAATCCTGAATTCAGCCAATCAGGAGTGCATTGGAGTTGGGGGAATCGCCAAAAGAAAGGTGGCAAACAATTCAGTCAAGAACTGTCTGACAAGGCGACAAATCCAGTTGTCGCCCTTCGTGTTTGGGAGCTTTCGATGAAACTCGTGGGTCTCTGATCAGTCGATACCGAGAAGGTCAAAGATCTCCCTGTCTTTAAGGGAGACTGCTTCCAATGGTTCAACCTTGTGGATCATGTTGTTGGCCAAGCGCATGTATTCCTCTTGAACAGCTTTCACTCCTTCCTCATTTTCATCCATTTCGAAAATGGTGCATTTCTTCAGACGTGAACGTCGAATAGCGTCCACGTCTTGGAAATGAGCCATCGTACGCAGGCCCGTACGTGCATTGAATTTATCGATCTGGTCAGTGCCAACGGAGCGATTGGCTATCACACCTCCAAGGCGTACTTTGTAATTTTTCGCTTTGGCTTGGATTGCCTGCACGATTCTGTTCATCGCGAAGATGGAATCAAAATCGTTAGCGGTCACGATCAGGCAATAATTTGCATGTTGAAGTGGTGCAGCGAAGCCTCCGCAGACCACGTCGCCCAGCACGTCAAAGATCACCACATCGGTGTCTTCAAGAAGATGGTGCTCCTTAAGCAACTTCACGGTTTGGCCGGTGACGTATCCGCCGCAACCGGTTCCTGCAGGTGGCCCTCCGCTCTCTACGCACTTCACGCCGTTGTATCCCGTGAACATGAAGTCCTCGGGGCGGAGCTCCTCGGTGTGAAAGTCCACCTCTTCGAGGATGTCAATCACCGTCGGCACCATCTTGTGGGTGAGGGTGAATGTGCTGTCGTGCTTGGGGTCACAGCCAATCTGGAGCACGCGTTTTCCTAGTTTTGAAAACGCGGCAGAAAGGTTGGAAGAGGTAGTGGATTTGCCGATGCCACCTTTGCCATACACGGCAATGACAAGAGCTCCTTCTTCAATTTTTGTCCCTGGCTCCTGATGAACCTGAACACTGCCGTCACCGTCCGCCGGACGGGTGAGAGTTGTGGTCATGCAGAGACCTGCTTCGTGGGTGTTGTTTTCATTTTTACTGCAGCAAGGTTGAACAGTCAGCTTTCAATTCGTGATCGAAACATCAGGACTGATGGTGTTGAAATACTGACGAGGATTGAGTGAATTGGCATAAAAATAGCTGGATGATTGAGTACAAAGACTCAGTCGATCATCCCTTGTTGTGGGTTTGAAATTGAAGCTAAGGACGGTTTGTTTGGTCGTTAGGCACTGAAGTGAGCTTTCGCGTCATACAGAGTTTCGCTGTCGATTTGGTTGCGTCCAGTGGATTTGGCAAATGTTTCGGTGTTTCGGCGTACTTTCCCCCGAACGAAGAAGGGGATCTTCTTCAGCTCCGCTTCTCCATCAGCAGTCCAGACCAGCTCGTCCTTAAGGGTACTGATAGCCACCTCCGTTTCTGCAACAGCTCCAGAACCTCCCGCATGACCAAGGTGGCTTTGATGGCCATCCACGAATTCAAAATCGTGCCGGAACATGCCGATGAGGTGCTCCTCTAAGCCCATCATCAGCGGGTGCACCCAGCTGTCGAAGATCACGTTCGCTCCCTCCCAGCCCATTTGAGGACTGTTGCGTGCCGGCACGTCTTGAACATGCATCGGTGTGCTGATCACTGCACAGGGGAGGCCAAGTCGTTTGGCGCTGTGTCGTTCCATTTGGGTCCCGAGCACCAGTTCTGGTGCAGCTGCGGCCATCGCTGCCTCGACCTCGAGGTAGTCATCACTGATGAGGGCCTCAAGTCCCATCGCTTTCGCTGCCGCTCGCACGGGTCGAGCCATCTCTCTGCTGTAGGTGCCTAGGCCCACCACTTCAAAGCCCAGCTCGTCTTTGCATATCCGCGCTGCTGCCAAGGCATGGGTTCCATCTCCAAAGATGAACACCCTTTTTCCTGTGAGGTAGGTGGAGTCGACAGATTCGGAGTACCAGGGCAGCCTGGACTGACGAATTCCCGCTTGGGGGGAAGGTGGTGTCATCCCCAGCAGATTGTGAACTTCAACAAGGAAGTCTTGGGTTGCGCCGATGCCAATCGGCACGGTGCTGGTGAACGGGATTCCAAAACTGCGCTCGAGCCAAGCACAGCTTGATTCGGCGATCTCTGGGTATAGGCACACATTGAGGTCGGCTTCTGGGAGTCGATGCACATCTGCAACCGTGGCTCCCAACGGAGCTACTACCCCCACGTCGATGCCATGCATGCTCAGCAGTCTTTGAACTTCAAGGACATCGTCTCGACAGCGAAAGCCCAGCAACGAAGGACCCAGCAGATTCACGCGAGGACGACGTCCCTGGTGTTGCCATGCTTTGGGGTCATGCGTGAGCTCGGCAGGAGCCTGATCTTTCAACAGAGTCCGAATCAGTTGATAGAAGGTTTCTGCTGCACCCCAATTCTCTTTTTTGCTGTAGGCCGGTAGCTCCAAGTTCACGACCGGCATGCTCAATCCCATGCTGATGGCTAAGGCGCCGGCTTGGTCCTGGATTAATTCCGCGGTGCAGCTTTCGCCAACAAGAAGAGCATCGGGTTGGAAGCGATCAACCGCTTCTCTGACGTGGCGCTTCACCAGTTCCGCGGTGTCACCGCCGAGATCTCTGGCCTGAAAGGTTGTGTAGGTGACAGGAGGTCGTTTATCTCGCCGCTCGATCATCGTGAAAAGGAGATCGGCATAGGTGTCGCCCTGGGGCGAGTGCAGCACGTAATGGACACCTTCCATAGATGCTGCAATGCGCATGGCACCAACGTGAGGTGGCCCTTCGTATGTCCAGAGGGTGAGTTGCATGGCTTTAGGCGTGAACAGGGTCAGAGTCGATGGGTGCGCTACTGGGCGGGTTCAGCGCTTGGCGAATGAGTTCGCGTCGTCTGAGCGGGCGGGAGAACAACTCGGCCAGCTCTCCGGCCTGATCGATGCCATGAATAGGACTAAAGACCAATTCAATCGACCACTTGGTGGCGATTCCTTCCGCTTCGAGCGGATTGGCAAGCCCCATGCCGCAGACCACGAGATCGGGTTGAGTGGCACGGACGCGATCCAGTTGTTTCTCCACGTGCTGTCCCTCCATGACAGTGGTGCCCTCAGGGAGAAGCTCTAGCTCTTCAGCCATCTGCTCGAGATTCAAGTAGGGCGTCCCTACCTCTACAAGTTCCATGCCGCATTCTCTCTGCAAGAAACGAGCGAGCGGAAGTTCGAGTTGAGACTCTGGCAACAGAAAAATTCGTTTGCCATTCAGGATTTCTCGATGTGGAGCTAGAGCGCTTTGGGCGCGAACTACCAGAGGATCGAGCACGGAGGCGACCTGGTCAGCATTGATTTGAAAGTCTTTTGCTGCGGCTTCCATCCAGCTGCGACTTCCTTCGGCACCCAAGGGGAAGGGAGCAGTAAGGACGCGAGCACCACGATTGCGAAGCAAGCGTGCTGTTGTCGTGAGGTACGGCTGCGTCAACAAGACCGTTGTCCCTGGTCCAACAGCGGGCAGTTCGGTGGACTGGCGTGGAGGCAAGCTACAAACCGAGTCGATGCCAATTCGACCAAAAAGATGAATGAGGCGATCCTCGACGGCATCGGCGAGCGTTCCGACCATCAACAGCTGGCGTTGATCTGTCGAGGGCAGGAGGGGAACTAAGGCAGAAAGTGCTCCGTCTTCTCCTTGAGTAAACGTGGTTTCAATGCCGCTCCCCGAATAATTCACGACCTGCACTCGGCCTCTCAATTCATCGTTGAGACGTTCTGCTGCCCGCGCCAAATCCAGCTTGATCACTTCGCTGGGGCATGACCCCACCAAAAACAAGGTGCGGATCTCTGGTCTTCGTTCCAGCAGCTCACGAGCGACGCGATCCAGTTCGTCTTGAGCATCGGCGAGGCCTGCTAGGTCACGTTCGCTCAGGATCGCTGTTCCAAAGCGAGGCTCAGCAAAAATCATCACGCCAGCAGCGCTTTGAATCAAATGGGCACAGGTGCGTGAGCCCACGACCAAAAAGAATGCATCAGGCATCCTTCGGTGCAGCCAGACGATCGAGGTCAGACCACAGAACACCTCCCGTGGTCCTGTTTCCTTGAGCAGATTCACGCTCATCGCTTTCAAGACAGGTTCCTATCCATCACGATGACGCCAGAATCACGTAGTGCTCAGACCTAACAAAAATCTTCGGGATCGGTGTTGATTTCCAGTTGGGCCAGATTCGCTGAAGAAGACTAAATTTCAGCACAAATGACGCCAACGCTCTGATGTTGTCTTTGCGAGCTTTTCCTGCTGTTTTGGCTCTGGGTTTGGCGTTGGCCGCCTGTCAGTCAGTTGAGAAAAAGGCAGTTACAGACCAAGCAAAGGTGGTCTCAGACTCCGGCCTCGTTTGCATAGCAACTGCTGAGGTGGAAAAAGCCTTGGATAAAGTTAATGATTTAACCCCTGCCTCAACGGTGGCTGACGCTGAGGTTGCTGGTGCGTCGCTAAAGAAAGCTCTCGCCACGCTTGATCAAGCTGAAACTGAACTCCAAACCGCTGAACTGAAGGAATATCGCGACCAGGTTGCGATATTCGAAACGTTTGTGGGTCAGATCAGACAGAACAAAACCATGACCCTCGAGGAAGCAGCTCAGCAATTGAAAGCGAAAGCTGAGCCTGTGATTGCTGCTCACGAGCAACTTGCCGAAACCACGGCTTGCATCGAAGTTGAAGACCTAACTGATTCAGGTGATGACCGTTCTCGGGACAAATCGAAGGATGACGGCCTCGAAAAGGCTGATTCCTAATAATTTCAATCAACAGAGCGCTGTTCAAAGGCGACGACGGAAAAGATCGTCGCCGAATCCACCTGCTGATTGAGATGAATCCATGCCGATCTGGGTGAGACGCCACACGTTTCTGCTCAAGCGGCTCGCCCGTAGGCCTCCTCTTTCAACTTGTTCCGAACCTGGGCGGATACCAAGCAATTGGGTGACTTCCGCCGTACTCAATGGTGCCCCTGTCTTAAGCGCAAGAGATGTCAGTTCGAGTCTCTGGCGCAGCTCAACAAGATTGGCAGCACCACCATCTTCAGCAGCGCTCCAAATCCAACGACCTGGGCCTTCCTGATTGAGCTTTTGCATTAAGCCCATTCCGATCATTCCCAGCGCTTGCTCGGCGCTGAGCTCAGAACTCAAGGAAGTTGTCTCTGGGCTAAGGGTTTGATTGGCTGCCATGCTGCACTCCCGATTTGCGCGGACGGTATCGGTTCCGTTGGCTGATGCAAGTCGCGAGACGAATTTTGTGAGCAACCTTCCGGTAACATCGCCGCAATGAATCGCTTCGCCAGCTTCGATGCCCGGGAGAGGCGAGTAGGCGGAAGCTCTCTCGTCACCGGAACTGAGGTAAACACTTCGGCGAGTGGAGCCAGTTGTGTCGTCACGACCGACAGCGAATCCCCACGGCTGTTGAGACAAAACAGCCACGTGCAGTCCATTGAACTGCGCACTTATGTCTTTTTAGATTCTCTTCAACCCCAAATCGCTTCCTATATGGGGACAGTGAGTCAGGGCTTTTTGCCGATTCCAGGTGATGCTTGCCTGTGGATGGAAGTTTCACCAGGGATGGCGGTGCATCGAGTCACGGATATTGCTCTCAAGGCCAGCAATGTCCGTCTTGGGCAGATGGTGGTTGAGCGCGCCTTTGGCTCTATGGCTCTCTACCACCGAGACCAAAGCACTGTGATTCATTCCGGTGATGTTGTCCTAGAGGCGATTGGCAGTTCCATTGACCGACGAACCCCCGCCGATGTCAGTTGGACGGAAGTGATTCGAGCCATCACCCCTGACCATGCCGTCCTCATCAATCGTCTAAATCGCAGGGGATCGATGATCGAAGCAGGAATGAGCATGTTCATTCTTGAGACAGAGCCTGCTGGCTATGTCCTTATTGCTGCGAATGAGGCTGAAAAATCATCGAACATCACCTTGGTGGATGTCAAAGCAGTTGGCGCGTTTGGACGCCTCACACTTGCGGGCAGAGAAGGTGATGTAGAAGAGGCTGCAGCTGCGGCCATGCGCGCGATTGAATTGATCAATCGAAGTTGTTCATCAAGGTGATGGGTGAGGCGGCTGATCCCAACTCACGACGAAAGTGGTGGTCAACGAATCCCTAGATGCTGACGTAGGCGTGGGGCCATTTCTCTTGCCGCTTTTCCTCGGCTTCCGAGTCGACTGAGTTGGGCTGATGTCATTTCGCCGTAGCTGCATCGTGTTTCGCGAAGCCAGAACAGTGACTCCAATCCGCCACATGGATAGGCAGGCGATTGGAGTAGTTCACCCCAACAAACTCCTTCCGAGCTTTCAATCGACGCTCCGTCTGGAGAACAAAGAACCATTGCGCTGCGAAATCGTGCACTGCGATAAGGCTGGTCAGCCATGGATCGAAGCAACTTAGAAATTTTCTCGTCGTCAGTGGGGGCAAGACGTGCTGTGTAGAGGCCAGGAGCCCCATTAAGGGCATCAACCTCCAGTCCAGAATCATCTGCAAGAGCCCAGTTTCCTGTTAGCTGTGCGGCTGCAGACGCCTTGAGGAGAGCGTTTTCGAGATAGGACGTACCTGTCTCATCAACCTCGAGCTCGGCAGGCTGTCGCAGTACGTGGAGTGGGAGAGGCCCGAGCATCTCCTCAATTTCAGCAACTTTGCGTGGATTGCCGCTGGCAATCGTCAGGTTGAGCACTGAAGAGGATCAAGTGAATCCCATTGTGTGGGATGAGGGTAAAAATATTGATCAGATTTAAAAATGAAGCTCAGCTGGGGTTGAACATTCCACTCCGCTTACGCGAAAACTTTGCTTCGGCGGAAAGTTATGGGCTTCTAGGACCCTTGCCTACCGCTTGTGTTGGTGTACTCACCCGAACCCGCACAGGGCTTCAGATCAGTCTGGGCAAGGCTGATAAGTATTACTTATGAAGTTCAGTATGGACAATGATCTTGCAAAGCCCCCAAACCGCTTGACGAGTTGGCCTCTGGCAGACCAATGTCACACCGAACATTCCACCCCCCTTACTCGGTAGGCAATGGCTAACGAAACCATGGGTATCGCTCTCGGCATGATCGAGACACGCGGCCTGGTCCCAGCGATCGAAGCAGCTGATGCAATGACGAAGGCTGCTGAAGTGCGCCTGATTGGACGTGAATTCGTCGGCGGTGGCTACGTCACAGTTTTGGTGCGTGGCGAAACAGGTGCTGTGAACGCGGCTGTGCGTGCAGGTGCAGATGCTTGCGAGCGTGTCGGAGACGGCCTAGTAGCGGCTCACATTATTGCTCGCCCTCACCGCGAAGTTGAGCCAGCACTCGGCAACGGCAACTTCGTCGGACAGAAGGACTGAGATTTGCCGCTAATCCTCTGACGAGGAAGCGCATTTCATTCCCTTTACCGACTTAACGGAATTAATCCATGAGCAAGAAGTACGACGCTGGCGTCAAGGAGTACAGAGACACTTACTGGACTCCTGATTACGTTCCCCTAGACACTGACCTGCTGGCCTGCTTTAAATGCACTGGCCAAGAAGGTGTCCCGAAAGAAGAAGTTGCAGCTGCTGTTGCCGCAGAATCTTCAACTGGTACCTGGTCCACTGTGTGGTCTGAGCTTCTCACCGATCTCGACTTCTACAAAGGACGCTGCTACCGCATCGAAGACGTCCCTGGTGATAAGGAGGCGTTCTATGCCTTCATCGCTTACCCCCTCGACTTGTTCGAAGAGGGTTCAATCACCAACGTTCTGACTTCCTTAGTCGGCAACGTGTTTGGCTTCAAAGCCCTGCGCCACCTGCGTCTGGAAGATATTCGCTTCCCGATTGCTTTCATCAAGTGTTGCGCTGGCCCGCCTAATGGCATTGCCGTTGAGCGTGACCGGATGAACAAGTACGGCCGCCCTCTTTTGGGTTGCACCATCAAGCCAAAGCTTGGTTTGAGCGGTAAGAACTACGGCCGTGTTGTCTATGAGTGCCTTCGCGGCGGCCTGGACTTCACCAAAGATGACGAGAACATCAACTCCCAGCCGTTCCAGCGCTGGCAGAACCGGTTCGAATTTGTTGCGGAAGCAATTAAGATTGCCGAAGGGGAAACGGGCGAGCGGAAGGGTCATTACCTCAACGTGACTGCCAACACTCCTGAAGAGATGTACGAGCGCGCTGAGTTCGCTAAAGAACTCAATCAGCCGATTATCATGCATGACTTCATTACCGGTGGCTTCACAGCCAACACCGGTTTGTCGAAGTGGTGCCGCAAGAACGGCATGTTGCTGCACATTCACCGTGCCATGCACGCTGTGATCGATCGTCATCCCAAGCACGGCATTCACTTCCGCGTTCTCGCCAAGTGTCTGCGTTTGTCAGGTGGTGACCAACTCCACACCGGCACCGTGGTCGGCAAGCTGGAAGGTGATCGTCAGACCACTCTCGGCTATATCGACCAGCTCCGCGAATCCTTCGTTCCTGAAGATCGCAGCCGCGGCAACTTCTTTGATCAGGACTGGGGTTCCATGCCTGGTGTGTTCGCCGTTGCTTCCGGCGGTATCCACGTGTGGCACATGCCCGCACTGGTTGCAATTTTCGGAGACGACTCCGTCCTCCAGTTCGGTGGTGGTACCCACGGTCACCCCTGGGGATCCGCAGCTGGTGCTGCTGCCAACCGTGTGGCCCTCGAGGCCTGCGTCAAGGCACGCAACGCTGGTCGTGAGATCGAGAAAGAAAGTCGCGACATCCTTCTGGAAGCCGGTAAGCACAGCCCTGAGCTGGCCATCGCTCTCGAGACATGGAAGGAAATCAAGTTTGAGTTCGACACAGTCGACAAGCTCGACGTTCAGTGATCGGTTAAGGGGTGAATTCTTCACCCTTTAACCAATCCTCGATATAACTCTGGTCGGAAAAATTTGATCCGGCCAAAACATTTTTTTAAAGCGTGATCCCCATGCCTTTTCAGAGCACCGTGGGTGACTATCAAACAGTCGCCACCCTGGAGACATTCGGCTTCCTTCCGCCGATGACACAGGACGAGATCTATGACCAGATTGCTTACATCATTGCCCAAGGATGGAGCCCGCTCGTTGAGCACGTCCATCCTTCCAATTCCATGGCCATCTACTGGTCCTATTGGAAGCTTCCTTTCTTCGGTGAGAAGGATCTCAATGTTGTTGTGAGTGAACTCGAGGCTTGCCACCGCGCATACCCCGACCATCACGTACGCATCGTTGGCTATGACGCTTACACCCAGGGTCAAGGCTCCTGCTTCGTGGTTTTCGAAGGACGTTGATCCTTCTGCTGCAAGATTTCGAGCCCTGAGTTGATCAGGGCTCAACTTTTTCTGTAGGGACTTGTTCCCTCCAACTCACGACGACATTCTCGGGCGGACATGGCAAGACTTTCTAGTCGCGAATTAGCTCTCGAGCGCCGTAAGGCTCTCACTACTGCTGGTAAAAAAGCATCCGTTGTTGTTTCAGCAGGTGCGAATCGTGTTCGGTCGTTCGACGATGCCCGTAAGACGCGCACCAAAGCAGATCCAGTTGTGGCAGCCACTTCAAACGCCGCAACTCCTGTCGCTGTAGAGCGACCAGGACATCAATCACTGACCTCTTCGTCAGCATCTCATCGTTCTCGGGTTAAACCTGTCAGTCAACCAAGTCGTGAGCTCGTTATGGCTCGCCGAGAAGCCCTTTCACGTCGTGGCAAATCAGCAGACACCACTAGAGATAGAAATCGAGCTGAGGTCGCTCGTAAAACAGCTACAAATACATCCAAGATTGCTCCTGCAGTCAGTAAGAAAGACTCTGGTTGTGGAGACAATGCGGCAGCTGAAGCATCAACTCGTTTGAGTCGTCTGGCTGTACCTGTTGATCTTTCCACTAAAAATTCCTCCCGCCGCAGCAAAGCTCCAAAGCGTCGTGCCATCGATAATCCAAGCCGATCACTCGCTTTAGCCCGTCGTGAAGCGATGTCTAAACACGGGAAAACAGCTGGTAAACAACCCACAAGTGCTGCTGCATTAGCCCGTCAGGCGAATCCTGACCTCACCAGCCGTGAGTTGGCTCAACAAGTGCGTGAGCTTCGCGCGAAGTCCGGAGCTCGTAGCAAGCAAAGCGCTGGAATAACGCGTCCAACAGGCCCGAATCGGAATGGATCTAAGCAAGCCGCCTCCGCTGATGCTCACTGGAAGGTGGGTGAGTCAGAGACCACTGGAGGCCAGACTGTGACTGGCACGCAGGCGAATCGATCCGTTAAGACGACGGGCAACGAAGCCAGCACGTGTCGTTCGATTACTGGTACTGAATATCTCGGTGCAGAGGTCTTCCAGACTTTTTGTCAAAGCACTCCAACGCCAACCACACCCGCCAAGGTTCGTGTGTCTGCCACCACCCATGGGAATCGGGTTACTGGCAACGAGGTTGGTCGCTCGGAAAAAGTGACAGGCGATGAGCCCGGCACCTGCAAAAGAGTGACAGGTACGGAATACATTTCAGCGAATCAAAGCGCCGCCTACTGCGGTGGAACCAACCCATCTCCACGCAAGGTTGGACATAGCCTGACGCAGCAAGGGCGCCCTGTTAGCGGCGTGATGGTAGGGCGATCCTCCAGCGTGACTGGGAATGAAGCTGGTGCGAACCGCTCTTTGACTGGTGATCAATATTTAGGATCTGATCCCCTCCCTGAGGGCCGTCCAGCTGCCAAGGTTGGGTTGTCTGAAACGCTCTCTGGCACAGGCGTTACTGGCACGATGCTTGGTCGTTCCTCGAGTGTCACTGGCGATGAACCTGGTTCTTGCAAGCGCGTGACTGGCAATCAGTACATCAGTGCAGAACAAGTCAATTCATTCTGTGGAACCAAGCCAGATCCAGAACCATCGAAGGTTGGATTCAGCATGACTAACCGCAACCAAGTGGTGAGTGGCACCAGCACAGGTCGCTCTGAAAAGGTCACGGGTGATGAACCTGGAAGCTGCAAAGCAGTGACAGGTACTCCCTACGCAGGCCTTGAGCAAGCAGGACAATACTGTGGTAACTCCGCTGTTCAAGCGATCCGGGAACGGACCCCTGTCCGCCCCGGTACACCTTCCTCTCCCATGACAGGCCTGCAACCAGGTATTGGAGGTGTGATGACAGGCGGCGAACGTGGCGCTTGTGAAGCTGTCACTGGTACTCCTTATATCGGTGCCGATCAGCTCTCAGCAGCTTGTGGTGCTGAGGCACCCCTTGGAACAGACACGCATGGTCAATCACCAGAAGGGTCGAGTTGGACTCGATTCAGTGTGGTTTCTCCTGCCCGTGCTGCGCAGCAACAGCGTGAGACCAGCAAAGGCGTGACCGGCACCGCTTACGAAGACAGCAGCCGTATTACGGGCCCTTTTGATCTGGCCGGTGGGAAAATCACCGGCACGGAGCAATTCCGATTTGATAATCGCGAATTTCAGGAGCGTCACAGCCAACGTCAAGGCCAACGTCAATTTCAACCCACCACCCCTGAGATTGCACTCGCTACTCAAGAACCTGCTTCCCGGGTCACTGGTGAAGGCTCCTCCACCAAAGTAGTTACCGGTGATGACTGGGATCGGGGCGAACATGTGACGGGTACGGAAGGAGTCTCCGCTCGTCGTCGTAATCCCGGCCGTTCGGGATCAATGGTGGGAATGCCCCCCCTCGAACGAAAGCGCAACGAGCAGTCTGAATGGCCTGAAAGTCGTGTGACGGGTTCCAGTGGCAGTACCTCAAAGGGTTCGCTGATTACCGTCTCAGGCGGAGCACGAGGCTGATCAACTAATGGTCCGCTCTGTGCCTTTCCGCGGCGGGCGACCTCTGTCCCCCTCCGCTCCTACGCGTCGTCAGTTGCAACAAGAGAGCGCCGAGTCTTCGGCTTCCTCTGATCCCAAGCAAGCTGATCCCAATCCTCTTTCGGCCCGTGCTGCCTCTCTTGAAAGACGGAGAGCGCTCACGACTTCGGGAAAGGCAGCCGTCTTGGCTGAAGGCACCCTTGGTGCCGGTCGCGTCAGGACAAGTCAAGACAGCAAGCGTTCAGTTCCGCAACAACCTGGCTGGTTACGTCGAGGTCAAAAGTCGTCCAGTGCACGATCGAGCATTTCGAATCGCGTGAGACAGGCAGCAACGACTATCACCTCTGGCAACCGCCAAATATCCAACCGGCCAGTCTCTGAACTCCTGCATCCCCTAACGGATCCGGTTGCTAATGACCATTTACGGATCTATGAGCTGGAAGTTAAAGGGCGCTTCGAAAGGATTGTTCCTGTCCTTCAAAAGATTTCAGCACTTCAACATCACGCTGATTTTATTGATCAGGCACAGCTTTTAGCCCGTCGAGAACTTGGATTTGACCTGCCCAAGCACATTCTCGAGCGTGCCTGGGTTCGTCCTTTGGATATGAGAGCGCTCTACGCGTGGTGTGTTTTTGAGTCGCACCGTGTTTTTAGTGATTGCTTTTTTCAGCACGATCCTCTCGCGGCCTCTTCAGGGAGTGACGCGGCAAAGATGTTTGAGCGTTTTCTTCTGGATTGCGGTTTCCATCTCCTCGATGTGACGCCTTGTGCGGATGGTCGGTTGGCTCATTCCATTGCCTACGCCTTACGGATTCCGTTCAGTTCAGTGCGTCGCCGCTCTCATGCCGGAGCCATGTTTGACGTCGAAAATACCGTCAACAGATGGGTCAAGACGGAACATCGGCGTTATCGCGAGTCCCTCCCAAACGCTGCCAGCCAAGACACCCGTTATCTCAAGGTTGTGACTTATCACTTCAGCTCCTTGGATCCCAGCCATCAGGGCTGCGCTGCCCATGGAAGTGATGACAAATTGGCAGCCTCTGCTGGATATCAGCGCCTTCTTGATTTCCGACAGGCTGTTGAAAACAGCTTTTGTTGTGGTGCTTCCGTTGATTTGTTGTTGATTGGACTCGATACCGATACTGATGCAATCAGGGTTCATCCACCCGCAAGCGATAGCTCAACTCAGTTAGATCGATGGGTGTCAGCTCAAGATCTTTATGAGGCAACGTTAAGGATGTCACCTGATCAGGCGTTGATTCAGATTGCTGAAGCTGTTGAATCTGGTGCGCCTGGAGCGATGGACTCGGGAATGGTGTTATTAATAACTCGCTTATTGGCCAACAATATTTCTCAGATTGATTATGTATTTCAGCTTCATGGTGGTCCTTATCCAGATGCGGGCCATGCAGAACGTTTTATTGGGGTAGGAATCGGTTTTAAAGAAGTCCATTTACGAAATCTCACTTATTTTGCCCACCTAGATACCGTCGAAGAGGGCACACCAGACTTGGATGTTGGTGTGAAAATCTTCAAAGGCTTAAACGTTTCGCGTGATCTGCCCATCCCTGTTGTGATCCGTTTCGATTACTCCAGTTCCGTTCCTGGTGCGCGCGAACGAGCTATCTCAGATTGTCAGAGAGTTAATTCGGCTATTTCAAATCGTTACTCAGACCTCGTTCGTGATGGTTTAATTCATACCTGTTTAACCATCCGGGATCGAAGTAAAACATCCCCTGCAGAAGTTGTAGGGTCCACACTCGATCCTGCTGTTCAGGAGGCTCACTGATCATGCTTATCGTCAAGGTCATCAAGCCATTGGTTTCTACCAATCGCATTCCTGATTTCGAACACAAGCACCTTCAGGTTGTTCTAGACGGCAGCACCCAAAAAGTTGCTGTCGATGCTGTTGGCGCGAAGCCAGGTGATTGGGTGATTTGCGTCAGCAGCTCTGCGGCTAGGGAAGCCGCAGGAAGTAAGTCGTATCCCAGCGATCTCACAATTGTTGGGATCATTGACCATTGGGATCCCGATCCACAGACGCCATCGACTTCGTCCAAGGAGGCGAAGAGCTAATGGAAATCATGCAGGTGATGGGAACTCTGGTCTGTACCTTCCGCGTCGGAGGTTTGGACCATATGCACCTGCGAATCCTTAAAAACAACAAGGGCAAAAAGCTTGTTGCAGTAGATCCTGTTGGCGCTCGAGAGGGAAACTGGGTGTTCACCGCTAGTGGTTCTGCCGCACGACACGCCTGTCCCGACAACACTGTTCTCACAGATCTCACCATCGGTGGAATCATCGACCACTGGTTGCCAGATGGATAACTAATTCACGTTCTGCTCTCCGTCCCACCTCAACGCAATCCATCCAATGGCCACCCCTTCACCCCGTCGTCGTTCCAGCGCAGACTCCGCTGTATCAACACCGTCTACCAAAGCTGCTACCCCCACCTCAGCAGCAGCAAAAGCGACCGTTGATGTGAAGCCTGTAACGAACGCTTCCGCGCCTGCAGCGAGCTCTCCTGCTCGCAGCAGCTCTCGAGGTACACCTACAAGCGGCGGTAGTGGAAAAGGGTCTTCCCTTCAGGCTTCTTCTAGCCCAGTTCCAAGGCGTGCATTCGGTATCGCCCTTGGCATGATTGAGACCCGAGGAATGGTGCCTGCCATTGAGGCCGCCGATGCAATGACAAAAGCTGCGGAGGTGCAGCTGATCAATCGTGAATACGTCGGTGGTGGATACGTCACGGTGATGGTTCGTGGAGAGACCGGTGCTGTGAATGCTGCCGTGCGCGCAGGAGCTGATGCATGTGAACGGGTTGGAGACGGCCTTGTTGCTGCTCATATCATTGCTCGTCCTCACGATGAAGTGGAGCCAGCTCTTTCTTGTACGAATGTCACTCGGCGGATGTGAGTAATACTCCACCGCTGTCTAACTCCGTTTAGATTCCCGGCCCAACATTCCTCTCAACGGCGCAACCGCCCCGTTTCTTTTGATCCCAGCTGCAACGCTGCCTCTGCAAACCGCCTGGTTGATCCCGCTCTACGGGTTCGCCGGGATGTTGGTTTCACTGCCTTGGGCTTTGGGGGCCTTTCGGCGTGATTCCCACCGCCCTGCGGCCTATCTCAACATCCTGCTCACGTTGTTTGCTTTCATCCATGGAAGCCTTGTGCTGCGTGACGTCATGGCAGGTGGACCGACCCTTCTGACGTTTCCATGGCTGAATGTGGCTGATCTCAATCTTGAGATCAGCTTCAGTCTCTCTCTCACCAATGTGTCTGCTCTTGAGCTGATCACGGGTTTGAGTTTTTTCTCTCAGTTGTATTCCCTTGGCTATCTAGATAAGGAGTGGGCGCTAGCAAGGTTCTTTGCATTGCTGGGCTTCTTCGAGGGGGCGATGTCGGGGGTTGTTTTGAGCGACTCCTTGTTCCAGAGCTATTTCCTGCTGGAAATGCTCACGCTCTCGACCTACCTCTTAGTGGGATTTTGGTACGCCCAACCTCTCGTGGTTACTGCGGCAAGGGATGCATTCCTCACCAAGCGCGTTGGTGATGTGATGCTCTTGATGGGAATGGTCGCCCTAGCAACGTGGTCGGGTGTGACCAGCTTTGAAGATCTCTATATATGGTCTGCTGCAGACACAATCAGCCCCTTGGCGGCCACATTGCTTGGTCTTGGATTGATTGCTGGACCAACCGGTAAGTGCGCCCAATTCCCGATGCATCTCTGGTTGGATGAAGCCATGGAGGGCCCTAATCCAGCCTCGATTCTTCGCAACTCTGTAGTTGTGACTTGTGGTGCCATTGTTTTGCTCAAGGTGATGCCTTTGCTGCAGAACGCTCCTGTCACGCTCGTTGTTCTTCAGGTAATTGGAACGATCAGTGCGATTGGGGGGTCCTTGGTCTCGATTGCTCAGGTGGACATCAAACGCACGCTGTCGTATTCCACAACTGCCTATTTAGGGCTTGTCTTTATCGCTATTTCCTTGCAGGTGCCCGTACTGGCCCTGCTGCTTCTATTCGCCCACGCAGTCTCGAAGGCACTGCTTTCGATGAGTGTGGGTGGCGTGATCGCCTCCACGAATTGTCAGGACATCACTGAGCTTGGTGGTCTTGGCGGAAGAATGCCTGCCACAACTGGTTCTTATTTGGTGGGTAGTGCTGGGCTTGTGGGCCTCCTTCCCCTGGGAGGATTCCTTTGCTTGGCGCAGGCGGTTGAGCTAGTGGGAGCTCGCTCAGTGATTTTTGTACCGGTTTTTCTCCTCACCAATGCACTAACAGCCCTTAATCTCACCAGGATCTACCGCCAGGTCTTTCTTGGTCGCTCTTTGACAAAGACGCGTCGAGCTACAGAGGTGAACTGGCTGATGGCTTTCCCCATGGTGTCTCTCGCCGTCATCGTTGTCTTGACCCCGCTCTTGTTAATTCGTCTTGAGTCGCTGGATGGATTGCTTGCTTTTCCTCTTTGGGCGGCAGGTGTCGTCGTAGGAAGTGGATTGATCGGTTTGTTGGTGGGAGCTTTCATCCCCCTCAACAAAGCCTGGTCTAGATCTCTCAATCCCGTGTTGCGGTGGTTTCAGGACCTTCTTGAAAATGATTTCTATACAGAAAGGTTTTATCGTTTGACAATTGTTAATGTAGTGGCCTCATTTTCGAAGCTTGCTTATAGCTTTGATCGAAATGTTGTTGATGGAGTACTCCATGGAATTGCCCGATTGTCACTTCAGAGTGCTGAAGGCCTAAAGTTGAGTGTTAGCGGTCGAAGTCAAAGCTACCTGTTGACTGTTATCGCGGCCATCGTTTTGCTTCTGTCATCCCTGAGCTGGTGGTTGAACTGAATTAATGATGATTCTCACCCTGCTACTGATCATTCCTTTCTTAGGGGCTCTTTTGTTGTCCCTTTGGCCTGAGGGATCAACTCCTTCTCAGCTAAGACGTCTCACGCTTGTCATTCTCTCGGTTCAATGCATTGCCAGTTTCGCGGTGCTTTTCTGGTTTGATCCGAGCAACCCTGGCCTGCAGCTTCAGGAACGTTTGCAGTGGCTTCCCAGCGTTGGGCTTGACTATTCCTTAGCGGTTGATGGGATCTCCCTCCCGCTTGTTCTAATGAACGCTGTGCTCTGTCTTGTGGCAGCAGTGGCATCGCGAAAAATAGAGAATCGCCCAAGAATTTATTTTGCACTTTTGTTAATCATTAGTGGTGCGGTGAATGGAGCTTTTTTGGCTCAAAATCTCTTGCTCTTTTTCTTGTTTTATGAGCTTGAGCTCATTCCACTTTGGCTGCTGATTGCTATTTGGGGTGGCGCTAACCGAGCCTATGCCTCCACCAAATTCCTGATTATTACCGCAGTGTCTGGGGTTTTGATCCTGGCAGCATTCCTAGGGATTGCGCTCGTTACAGGAAGCGTTGATTTTGGTATTCGCCCGATTTTGTCGGGAGAGATGGGTCTCACTTCACAGCTGTTGCTGATGGGGGCACTGTTGATCGGCTTTGGGATCAAGATCCCTCTCTTCCCATTTCACACCTGGCTTCCTGATGCCCACACCGAAGCGTCGACCCCAGTTTCGGTTCTATTGGCAGGAGTTCTGCTCAAGCTTGGGACCTATGGGTTGTTGCGATTTTGTCTTGGTCTCTTCCCTGAGGCGTGGGAGGTTGCAGCCCCCTGGTTGGCCCTCTGGGCAGCGATTTCTGTTTTGTATGGCTCCTTAGCTGCAATTGCTCAATCGGATATGAAGCGAATGGTGGCTTACAGCTCCGTTGGACATATGGGATATGTCTTGCTCGCTGCTGCCGCTGCAACGCCACTTGGTTTGATCGGTGCGCTGTTTCAAATGGTGAGCCACGGTTTGATTTCAGCGATACTTTTCCTCGCTGTTGGTGTTGTCTATGAAAAAACAGGCACAAGAGATCTGAATGTTCTTCGGGGACTCCTTAATCCTCAGCGCGGCTTACCACTCACGGGAACCCTGATGATCGTGGGTGTAATGGCAAGTGCTGGAATCCCAGGCATGGCAGGCTTTATCTCTGAATTTCTTGTCTTCAGGGGAAGCCTTCAACCCTTCCCCATTGCCACTTTGCTTTGCATGGTGGGCTCAGGTTTAACAGCTGTGTATTTCTTGTTGCTTGTGAATCGAGCCTTTTTTGGACGCTTGGCCATTGCTGCAGGTCGAGTCTCTAATCCCACCATTCTTTCCATAGTGCCGCTCCATGAACAGCTTCCTGCAATTGCACTGTCCTTCATTGTGCTGCTCCTGGGTCTTGCTCCCGATCTTTTGGTCGGGTTGAGCCAGGCGGCGACAACTGGTCTCAGCGAATTAGCGCTCTTACCCATCACAGGAGGACTTTCATGACTGCTTCCAAGATCACTGATGTCCCAACAATTCCAACCCTCCCTAATCGTGAAGAGCTGATTCGTCGTTTGCTTTATGACCAACCTTTATTGGCCGATACGCCTGATCATCTTCTCCAGATTGTCAATGTTCTCGATAGCTACGGGATCGTCCTTGATGCCTATAGCCGCAACCTGGTGAATCAGGGTGAAACGCAGCTACTGAATCCATTTCCAGTGATGCGATTCTTTCACGAGGGTTTCAGTGTTGAACGCTTATGGCAGCATCTTCGTGGTGATCGCATCAACTTTGAATATGCCGAGTATTGCCAAAAAGCAATGTTTTGGCACGGCACTGGCGGGATGGATGCTTATTTTGATTCCGAGCCTTTTCTTGAGACCTGCCAAAAGATTATTGCCCTGCGAAGTCGGAGGGATCCGTTGTTGGCATTGGTGCATGGGCTCTATCCAGGTTTTGCGCCTGAGGCCATCCGATCGATGGCCACCATTTATGCCCTTGGTTTGTTTTGGCGGGTGATGAGTGATCTCTTCCTCGACCTTTCTCGCCGATATCGCAATGGAGAAATTGTGTCTGTTAATGATGCTGTTCATCACATCAGAGATGGTTTAGTCGCTTCTGCTGGAGATCTGATGACTTATAAGGTTACGGTTGGGAATGAAGACGTATGGGTTTTACCACCAGAGGCCGGATTGACATTCCTGGTTGATGTGGCTGTTCCTTATGTGGAAGCTGTCTTTTTTAGGGGAATGCCCTTCCTGGGAACTGTTTCTTATAACGCTCAGGCCCGACAGATTTCAGCTGACATTGGCGATTTCAAGTATGGAGCTCTTTATGCAGATCCAATTCCCAGTATGGGAGCGGGTATTCCTCCGAGTTTGTGCATGCAAGATATGTACCGAAATCTTCCAGAGGAGCTCAGTGATTGGTACATGTCACATGGCAGGGGAATGCATGATGTCCATGTGCAGATCTGCATCAGTTTTCAAAAATCGATGTTTTGTGTCACGAATGGTGCAATCTCAGGCATGATGCCCCATCTCCTTGATACGCAAGATGCTGATCAGCAACAAGCCAATCGTGCTTATGCCGAATCATGGTCTGAGCGGTTGATGGGATGTCAGAGAGGAGCTCTTCTTTGATCAATATTATTTAAAGAAAATGGCCTTCTGCATACATTTTTAATCATGAGATACTGATTGCTAAGCACCGGATTCCATTTTAATGAAAAATCATGATGAATCTGCTTTTTATCTAGATGTGATGAGTCTGCTCAGATCCTTGAAGATTGGATCAATCGCACAACATCAGATGCCCACACTCGGTTGAACAATCTTTATTCTGATATGAATAAAAGAGCCCAGAAAATGGTCTATTCCCATTTCCTCTGGACAAACAGCTGCTTTTTGTGAACCAAATAGGCTTTTATTTCTAATTTATTGAGCATAGCCTATGTATTGTCTATCATAGTCTTCGCTTTGAGGCTATGACGTGGCTTGGATTTGCAGGGCCAGTTTCTCTTTTGATTTAATGACAAAGCATTTGATATCTCTTCCAATGGATCGTGGTGTCGTACTTAGGTGATCTCCTATCTGCTGATATGACCATCCTTGCTTTCTTAGGGCAATTGCAAGCCTTAGACGCTTGGATCTCCATCCATTTGCTGAACCAAGAAAACGAGAGAATCTTTCTTCTTTCATGGTAATTTAATTCACCTTTAAATAGTATCAATCTTATTCATTAAGGATTGGCAAGATGATCTTTCCCTTTCTATCAGATTAATCACTTTGGATTAATTTATAAAGGAAAATATATGCTTAATTGTTAGCCTGATTGTTACCATTGTTGCGCTACAAGTGCTATATGATGCGTTGTGGATTAATCGATGTTACGAATTGATTGACGAATGCAATAAAGTAATTGTTGGACTATTCTTGTGATGACATTTTTTAATGTTCAGCTGATGACTCCTCAAGGAGAGGTGTCATTTCAATGTCCTGATGATGAGTATATTCTGGATGCTGCAGAGCAAGCTGGTATTGATATGTCGTACTCATGTCGTGCTGGTGCATGTAGTTCATGCGTAGGCCGGTTGATTCAAGGAACATTAGATCAGAGTGATCAAAGTTTTCTGGACGAAGAACAAATAAAAGATAAATATGCACTCCTATGTGTAGCATATGCCACCTCTAATCTGATCGTCAAGACCGATTGTGAAGAGGAGCTTTGGTGATGTCTTCTTCGGATCATCACTCACTAGTTGACTCACTATTCTATTGGCTGCTAATTACTTCTTCCATTGTCAGCTCTATTTCATGAAAATCTCATCTATCGTTTTAATCTATTTAGAAGCAGTTACATCTATGGTTATTCCTCTCTCTGCATTAAATGCGCTTTCTTTCTTGAAGAGTACTGCCGACAATGCTGAATGTCGACTAATTTCTGCTTTAGAATTAAAGATACAGCAAGGAACTATTCAGGTTCTTCCTGGGATGAGTGGTGATCATCCGTCCGGTTCATTTGTATCATATTGATCTCAATGCTGTGCCACATTATTCGCCCAGTGGCTGCTATTGCGGCATTATTGTAAAAGCATTATTTAAGCATGTCATCAATTCTTTGGATTGATTTGCAGCCTTCTGTTTTTTGCTTTAATAAGAAGCTTGCTTGCATTTTAAGTCAGTCAAGGCATGTACGCCGTTGGTCTTTTCAGCATGATCTTGATGAGATCTGCTCCTTATCAACGATTTTTGATTTTCTTAAAGAAACAGTTGATCAATTAGATTCTCCACCTCATGTTGTAGCGCATGGTCTTAGTGGCACTGTCGCTTCGTTGTTCGCGCGACAATTTCCAACATTATTTGGATCACTCACTTTGCTTTCTGTCGATCCAATTTCTACGAATCAATGGTCGAGTCATTATTTGGAAATGAGACGAAAATTACCCTGCTCAAGAACTTCTATCTTGTCTCATATTGCGCCCCTTCTCTTCGATGATAAAATTAATAAAACTAATTTAGCTCTTTCGTGCTTTTTTGAAAAATGTCTTGATAATGATTTTATACTTGGTTCAATTGCTTCTCATTCTCTTCTTTCTAACCTTTCTACGATTGACATT
Organism: Synechococcus sp. ChBW.bin.23; assembly: GCA_037620855.1. Lineage (GTDB taxonomy): Bacteria > Cyanobacteriota > Cyanobacteriia > PCC-6307 > Cyanobiaceae > Synechococcus_C. Next base: position 87,549 of record JASJLK010000091.1, read on the forward strand.
CCCATGTCAGTCATCAATGGTTCTGATGATTTTGTAGTAGATCAGAATTCTGCCCTGCGTTGGAAGCCTCATTTAAAGAGTGGTGATCGGTTCTATTCCTTACCAGGAGGCCATCATTTTTCTCATTTCTCTCAGGCGAAGCTCTATGGAACCTTGATTAATTCTTTTCTCGAGATGATTCCGAATTCATTCTCATCTGCTTTTCCTGATCAATTTCATTCTTCGCTATCGAGAAGGATTTCATTATGACAGAGTATATTGATACCGATGTTTTGATTATAGGAGGTGGTCCTGCCGGGTGCTCTTGTGCTCTTTACACATCAAGGTCATCATTAAAGACCTATATCTTAGATAAAAATAAATCTGTAGGAGCTTTGGCCATTACTCATAAGATTGCTAATTATCCGGGTGTCTCTAATGAGATCTCTGGGTCTGATCTGCTTGATATGATGCGAGATCAAGCCATTTCTTATGGAACAAGCTATATGCACGCTCAGGTTTTTAGTCTAGATTTATCTGGAGACTATAAACTTGTTTATACACCGGAAGGTGTCTTCCGTTCTCGTACGATTGTTTTAGCGACTGGTGCGATGGGCAGAACATCGACTCTTCCTGGAGAGAAAGAATTTTTAGGTCGTGGTGTTAGTTATTGTGCCACCTGCGATGCTGCTTTTTATCGTAATGAGGATGTCTTGGTTTATGGTTCAAACCAAGAAGCTGTTGATGAGGCACTTGTTCTCGCTAAATTCGCCAAAACTGTTCACTGGGTTACCAGTGGAAAACCAAGTCGATCTACGAATCGGGTTGGTTTACTTACCGATCTTCCCAATGTCAAGCAATGGGAGAGAACCAAGTTGTTGTCTATTCATGGAAGTGATGCTGGATTGACTTCTGCACAGGTTCAATCCACGAAAGACAAGGTAACTTTCTCTTTGGATGTGACTGGAGCTTTTCTGTACTCTACAGGTACGCTCCCGATCACCGATTTCCTTCATGGACTTATTCCACTTCGAGCCGATGGTGGAGTTGATGTGGATGACAATATGATGACTTCTGTTCCGGGAGTTTGGGCTATAGGCGACATTCGTAACACTCCTTTCAAGCAGGCTGTTGTTGCTTGCTCAGATGGTTGTATCGCTGCAATGTCAATTGACAAATATCTCAACTCTAGAACTGAGTTTCGTGTTGATTGGGTTCATAAATGACAAATAAAAAGCGTCCATTATGGACGCCTTTTTATTTTGCCTTTTAAGCTTCCGAATTTATTTGTTTGACCCAATCACTCAGGCGTTGATCTGTTAAGTCAGACTCATTGTCTTCGTCAATTGCCAAGCCACAAAACTTTCCGTCAATTACACTTTTTGATTCTGCAAATGTATAACTGTCTGTGGGTACTTTTCCAACAAGTTTTGCACCGGCTTGTAGGAAGGCTGTATATAACTCTTCCATTGCATCACAGAAGTAATCTGAATAGGAGGATGAATCTCCAAGACCTACGATTGCGACTGATTTTCCGCTGAAATCCATGTTTGGTATTTCCTCAGCATAAGTATCCCAGGCTGTACCAGAACGACCTTCGTCTGCTCCTGTATTCCATGTAGGAACACAGCAAATGAGTGCCTCTGCTTCAGCCAGTTCTGCTGCAGATCCGATGCTGTCTACATCTTTGCATTCTGTACCTGGTAATAGCTCTTTGAGTTTGTCGGCAACATCTTCAGTCTTTCCTGTGGAGGTTGCAAAAAAAATGGTGTAGGCCATGACTTGATCACTGACTAATCTATTTTCAATGTTTGCATCTTCCTGATTTGTGCAATTGAGTTCTTATTGCTGTTTATTCTTGCGATTTGATCGTTTCATTGACTTCTTTGCTTTTGATCATTCGATACTTTCGCTGGATTGATTTGTATGGACTTGTTGTATTCTCCGAGTGTTTGCTCAAGGCCGATCTGTCCAACCTTTTTAAGCCAGCGCTCCCTATTGATCCTGCTCGACTCGATGGTCTCAATGAACGCTTTAAGGAGGCTGATGTTCATTTCTCTCATGGTTTTTCTTTGTTTTCTCGATTCTTTTTAGGTTGCTCTACTTTGACAGCCGCCTTTATTTTGCAGCTCTTTTTCTGCTGAATTAATCGTGTTGAAGGCAGCAATTGCTGTTGCTCTTAGTTCTGCAAGAAATACAAGGCATGACTTACAGTTTTGCTCGTCTGCAATATCCATAAGCTCAGCAAGAGATGTGGTTGCATGGCTCAACTCTGATTTTGCCCTTGTAAGGTTGATGGCTACTGCATTGATTGTTTGACTTGCATCATTTTTATGATGACTATTCTCGAGTGCTTGTCGAAATGCTTCTAAGTTTTCCATTTCTAATTTTTTACAACCTTACGGTTTGACGATTTCAAGTCTGTTTGCTTGTGTCTTATAATCTGTATCATAATTGTCGTTGCTGCGTATCTATTTTGTCTTTGCATGCTGATGGGCCATTCTGCTTTCTTTTTGCTGTGAGGTGTGATTTTCCCTGCCATGTCTCTTGCTCTGTGTGTTTGTCTTTTCTTGGCTTCTGTACTTGAGCTCGGATTAATTGATCGTTTACTTTTCTTTATTTCTTTTTTGTTTTCTGTTTTTATCCAGTTTGTCTCTTCGTGGAGCCGTTTGATTTTGATTTTCTCCATGAGTGTTGGTTGAGCTTTAAGATTTATTTGTTAGGTTATTGCCCCGTTCTCTACTAGGTTTGTAGGTGATGAAGGAATCGTTTTATGGACCAATGGTATGAGCGCAAAAGACCAGTTTGTCTTGAGCGCCGATTTGAGTTTGAAAGCTACAGTGCTACACGTGATTTCCTTGATCGACTCGGCGATTTCAGCGAAGCGAAACAGAGATTTCCTGATATTAGTTTTGGCCGAACCTATGTGAATATCACTCTTCGCCCAGAATCTGAAGGCGATGGTAGTCAGCTCAGCGTTGATGATCGTTGCTTCGCTTCAGAGATTGATGCCCTCTTCTGTTGATCTGGCTGCTGCTTATGCCGATTCGGGCGTTGCGGAGGTTCTTGAGCAGCTGGACCAGGAGCTAGTTGGTTTGCTGCCAGTTAAAACACGCATTCGTGAAATTGCGGCTTTGCTTCTGGTGGATCGTGCCCGTCAACAGTTGGATCTGCGAAGCACTGCTCCCGGTTTACATATGTCTTTTACTGGCAGATCCGGGACGGGCAAGACCACTGTTGCTAAAAGAATTTCGCAAATTCTTCATCGGCTTGGTTATTTGCGAAAGGGACATGTTGTCACTGTGACTCGTGATGATCTTGTTGGCCAATATGTTGGACATACTGCTCCAAAGACTCGTGAGATGATTAAGCGTTCCTTGGGTGGTGTTCTATTTGTTGATGAAGCGTATTATCTTTATAAATCTGATAATGAACGCGACTATGGGGCTGAAGCGATTGAAATACTTTTGCAAGATATGGAGCGTCAGCGATCAGATTTTGTGGTGATTTTTGCTGGTTATAAGGATCGTATGGCCAGTTTTTATCAATCTAATCCCGGTCTTTCTTCGCGAGTAGCCCATCACATTGATTTTCCTGATTATAGCGAAGATGAACTAATGGCGATTGCCCTTTTGCTGCTCACTCAGCAGGATTACCACTTCAGCGAATCGGCGCATGATGCCTTCAGTCTTTACATCAAGAGGCGATGTCAGTTGCCATTTTTTGCGAATGCTCGTTCCATTCGCAATGCCCTTGATCGTCTGAGACTCCGTCAGGCGAATCGATTATTTTCCCGACTCGATCAATCTCTTAGTCGCGATGATCTGACCACCATCGAAGCAGAAGATGTTTTTGCAAGTCGCGTATTTCAGGGTGAGATCGAGGGTCGTGATCCTTCTCAGCCTCTGATAAAGATTTTGGATGCTTCTTAAATCGTCAGTGCTTGGGTTGATCCAGATCCCGCCGTATCAATGCCAGCAAATAGGACGGTGCTTTGTAGCGACCTGGAAGGCAGCGATTCAGTGTTTCTAGGTGCCCCCAGCACACGGTACGTTCAATCTCTTTGTTGCTCCGACCCTCTTTGAGAAGCCTGCGTAAGGCTTTGCAGTACAGGGGGTAGCCCGCTTCGAGTTCGCCAATGGTCAGCTTGGCTTGGGCCATGGGGTCTATCAGCATCGTCTCAACCTAAGAAACCGCGGCCCCCCCCCTCTGGAGGAGGACCCATTCGATGCCTAGTTCAGCCAGGCAATGCAATCAATTTCTACTTTTGAACCTTTTGGCAACGCTGCAACCTGAACGCAAGCTCTTGCCGGGCTAACCCCATTACCAAACATCTCGGCATAAATGGCATTGACGGCTTGAAAGTCACCGAGATCCACGAGGAATACGGTGGTGCGCACGACTTTTGTGGGGTCGGTCCCGGCTTCTTGAAGAACAGCTTTTAAATTGAGCAGCACTTGGCGGGTCTCAGCCTCCACATTTCCGTCCCCCACCATTGTTCCAGTCGCAGGATCAAGCGGAATTTGTCCGGAGCAATACAGCCAACCACCGGCGATCACAGCCTGGTTGTAGGGCCCCACTGGAGCTGGTGCCTTTTGTGTGATGACAGCCTTTAGTGGGGTGGATGACATGGTCACGGCTCAGAATGGAACCCTATTTTCGCGTTTTGTGTTGATGGAGTCATGGCCAGTTGAGCTTGATGGGCTCTGGCACCGCTACGGAGGCGCTGATGAAGCCTGGACTTTGAAAGAAATCAATCTTCAATTGAAGACGGGTGAGCTTGTGGGTTTGCTGGGGCCATCCGGCTGTGGAAAAACCACGCTTTTGCGCTTAATTGCTGGGTTTGAACATCCCAGTCAGGGCGTCGTTCGACTGCACGGGAACGAAGTCGCATCATCCCGCTTGCGCCTTGCTCCAGAGCGCCGCGGCGTGGGCATGGTCTTTCAGGACTACGCCCTCTTTCCCCATCTCAACGCTTGGGACAACACGTGCTTTGGACTTCGCCGCGGACAGGACACCAGCCGCGCCTCTTGGTTGCTCGAACTTTTGGGGCTGACCGATCTGAAAGGACGCTACCCGCATGAATTATCGGGGGGGCAACGTCAGCGTTTGGCTCTGGCAAGGGCTCTCGCGCCTGCACCCCCTGTTTTGTTACTCGACGAACCCTTCTCCAATCTTGATGTTGAAGTGCGTTTGCGTTTGCGCAGTGAGCTACCCGGAGTGCTCAGTGCTTGCGGGGCCAGTGGTTTGCTTGTGACCCACGACCCAGAGGAGGCCCTTGCCATCTGTGGGAGGGTTGCCATCCTTCGCGACGGTCAACTTCATCAATGCGCCACTCCCCGTGAGCTCGTGGAAGTCCCAGCAACGCCTTTTGTGGGGCGGTTTGTGCTTCAACGCAATGTGCTCCCGGTTTGGAGGGACGGCTCCACGTTGTTGTGCCGCTGCTTGCTTGGTGATCTGGAGATTCCAGAAGAGCAGAGGTCCATGGCGCTTCCTAATGACGCAACAGTTTTAGTTGATCCGGCATTGATTGATTTGGCCCCCGATCCTGCAGGAGATGCCTGTGTGATCGGGCGGGAGTTTTTGGGTCGCTCCTGGCTGTATCGCATTCAAATTGGAGATCAGCAGTTGCGCTTAGTCAGGCCTCTTGCTGAAGACCATCAGACGGGATTGCGTTGCAAGCTTTCTTTGCAACAAAACAGTGAGGTTCTGCTCCATCCTCAGTGCTTATCGCTTCAAGTTTTGAATTGATTGATCAGCCCCTCCAGTTGTCTTTGTGTTGACGCAGACGGCCCAATTGTTCGGCGCTTGTTGCCCGTAAAAACAAATTGGAGCGCCACTCCTCGGCAATGCTGCTGGGGAGGGTCAGGGAACCCGACCGACGTTTCGCCTGAACTTCCTGCAGTCGGCTTTTGATGAGGGCATCGTCAGGCACCTGTTGCGCGGCCCAGCGAAGATTTCCCTCGGTGTATTCGTGAGCACAGCAAACCAGGGTGTCTGGCGGTAGTGATCCCAGCCTTTGCAGGGCGCGGTGCATGTCCGTAGGTGTTCCTTCAAAGAGCCGTCCACATCCACCGCTAAACATGGTGTCGCCGCAGAACAACACACTGGTGAGCGAGGTTGAGGAGGCTCCCTCTGGCAACCAGAAAGCAATGTGAGCTCGAGTATGGGCACGCACATCCAGAACTTTGACGGGCCTGCCTAGGAGCTCGATTGCGTCACCGTCGTGGACGGAAAGCGTTTGAAATGGGATGCGCTCTTGGTCGTCCGCAGCGGCCACGACTTCAGCTGATGACCAGCGTTGAAGAAGTCCAGGGGTGCCGCCGATATGGTCGGAGTGGTGATGGGTCTGAAGCACTGCAACCAGCTCCAGCCCACGCGTGTCTAGCCAGTCGATGATGGGTTCAGTGACGGCAGGATCGACGACGATGGCCTGATCGCCATTGACCCAAACCCAGACGATGTTGTCGTTGAGGACAGCAACTGGGTGGATGCCATCAATCGTTGAAGCCATCACCATCGTTAAAGTTTTGCTCAACGCTTGATTCCATGATCACTGTTGCCCTAGCCAAGGGAGCACTTCTGAAAGATTCAGTAGCCCGCTTTGCGGCGGCCGGGCTCGACTTTTCTGCAGTTCTCGACCCCGATAACAGGCAACTGATGGTTCCATCAGCATGTGGACGAGCCAGAGCTTTGCTTGTGAGGAACGGAGATGTTCCTGTCTACGTGGCCTATGGGCAAGCGCAACTTGGAGTGGTGGGATATGACGTTTTGCGGGAGCACCAGATGCCTGTAGCGCAATTGGTGGACCTCGGCTTTGGAGGTTGCCGTATGGCAGTGGCTGTGAAGGCCAGCAGTGGATATCAGCGGGCGACGGATCTTCCTCCCCATTGCCGAGTGGCAAGCAAATTCACCCGCTGTGCACGCGATCACTTCGATGCCATCGATTTGCCTGTGGAACTTGTCCACCTCACTGGTTCGGTGGAGCTTGGCCCGATCACCGGGATCGCTGAGGCGATTGTTGATTTGGTGGCTACGGGCAGGACGCTCCGCGATAACGGTTTAGTGGCAATCGAAGATCTTTTCCTCACCACGGCTCGTTTGGTGGGCCACCCCCTGTCATTGCGCCTTGATCAAGGTGATCTGCGCCAGATCGTTGAAGCAATGCGTTCTACAACACCAGCATCCAAGGTGACCAGCTGATGGCTGGTTCGGATTTTCAGCGGGTCAAGCGACTTGGTCGTTATTTGGGCCGAGACCGACGACGACTCACTCTCACGTTGGTTCTGCTCATTCCGGTGGCTCTTGCCGGCGCGATTCAGCCGCTTTTGGTTGGGCAGGCGATTGCTGTTCTGCGGCGAGTCGGGGGGGCCGCCAACGAATCGGTGATTCCTCTTTTTCAGGGTCTCGACAGCTCTGCTGCAATCCGACTGATCATCCTGATGTTGTTGGGCTCGGTTCTGGTTCGCTTGGCTCTTCAGGGAGTTCAGTCGTTCAACATTCAAGCCGTAGGCCAGCGGCTCACCGCTCGAATCCGCAAGGATTTGTTTGCCCATGCGATGAGTTTGTCCCTCCGGTTTCATGACCGCATGCCTGTGGGCAAGCTGCTCACTCGCCTCACTAGCGATGTAGATGCATTGGCTGAGGTGTTTGGTAGTGGTGCCGTTGGTGTGCTCGGTGATCTCGTCAGTTTGTTGGTCATTGCTGTTTCGATGCTGCTGATCGAGTGGCGTTTGGGTTTGTTGTTGCTGGTGACCCAATTGCCTGTCTCCTTCGTGATTGTTTGGCTTCAAAGGCGCTATCGCAAGGCCAACTATCGAGTGAGAGAGGAGCTTTCTCAACTCAATGCTGATTTTCAGGAGAACCTCCAAGGCCTTGAGGTTGTGCAGATGTTTCGCCGTGAAGCCGTCAATGGAGATCAGTTTCAAAGAACTGGTTTGGCGTATCGAAGTGCAGTAAATGGCACGATTTTTTTTGACAGCAGCATCTCTGCCTTTTTGGAGTGGGTGTCTTTAGGCGCCGTTGCCCTAGTTCTTGCTCTCGGTGGATGGATGGTGACATCAGGAGCGATGGGCCTTGGCACGCTCACAACCTTCATCCTCTATTCACAGCGACTATTTGACCCCCTGCGCCAAATGGCTGAGCGGTTTACACAGATCCAGGGAGGACTCACCGCCGTGGAACGGATTGGAGAGCTCTTGGAAGAGCCTCTCGAGATTGTTGATCATGGTGCCGCTATGAGTTCAACATTTGGCGCTACACCTGATTCCACGGTTGGTTCCACTCTCCTCCAGAACGCTTCAGCTTCACAAGTTTGTGGTGAAGTGATTTTTGAAGACGTGGACTTTGCCTATCGAAACGACGAGCCGATCTTGCGCGATCTCAGTTTCCGGATTGCACCTGGAGAGCACGTTGCGCTTGTTGGACCCACCGGATCGGGCAAGACCACGGTGATTCGCCTCCTTTGCCGGTTGTATGAGCCTCAGCGTGGACGAATCCTTCTGGATGGCCAAGACATCCGCAGCTTGCCTTTGCAAGAGCTGCGTCGTCAGCTTGGTGTGGTGCTTCAAGACACCTTTCTCTTTAGTGGAACGGTGGCCGACAACTTGCGTTTGGATCGGCCCCTCGATGATCAGAAACTGCAGGGCATTTGCCGTGATCTCGGACTTGATCCCTTGCTCGGTCGATTGCCTGAAGGCTTGGACACCGAATTGAGAGAGCGGGGAGGGAATCTCAGCTCTGGGGAAAGACAGCTACTAGCCGTGGCCAGGGTGGCGATTCGCAACCCAACCGTCCTGGTGATGGATGAAGCGACTGCGTTTATGGATCCTTCTACGGAAGCCACCCTGCAGCGGGATTTAGATCGTCTCCTCAACCGCCGCACGGCAGTGGTGATCGCCCACCGGCTTGCCACTGTTGAGGCTGCTGATCGGATTTTGGTGCTTCGGCGAGGGATCTTGATCGAGCAGGGCACCCATCTTCAGTTGCGTGCTATTGGCGGTTTGTACGCCGAACTTGCCGATCTTCAGGAGCGAGGACTCGCCAGGCTTTGATCGATGAGCCAGTGATGGATAGTTTGTGCCAGTAGGTCGGGATGGCTCTGCATGGCCAGATGTCCGCACTGTTTGAGTTCTCTTAGGCAGTGTTTGTCGCTGTATTCGGCAAGGTGTTGCACATAGCCGGCTTCCATCACGCGGTCCTGTTCACCGCTAATCCATAGGTTTTTGGCCTCCAAATCTGCAACCAGGTTTGGAATCTGTTTGACAGCTCCTCGAGTCGTGCTGTTCACCAGCAGACCCAGTGCCGCGCGTTGTTCCGCTTGAAATGGCCCCAACTGGCCGATTGGCCCTGGAAGTGCGGTGGGACGGAGTTTCAGAATCAATTGCCCTCCAAACCTGAGACGTCGAAACGGTCTGGGTTGGTAGATCCCACCTCCGGCGGCCAACATCACAAGGCCCGAGAGAGGCTGATCCCACTGTCGACGCAAATAGGTTTCTGCATGCAGGGCAATGCTTCCTCCCAGCGAGTGCCCCATCAACACCACTTGGTGACCCTTGGCTTGAGCCTGAATGTGCTCCGCAAGCCATTTGCCGTAGGACGCCAAGGTTGGTCGAAGATGGGGAGGGCGAGACTCCAGTCCAAATCCTGGTAAATCTGGACACCACAAAGGGATAGAGGTCCCCAAGCGTGTCCAGCTTTCTTCAAAAGGTGCCCAGACCTTGCGGCTGAGCATCCAACCATGTACGGCGATCAGCAGCAGATCAGAGGTCATCGGTGCGTCAGGATTAAGGCATCGTCGCAGGACAGGGTGACTAGTACTCCTTCTCTCACCCAAGAGATTTTGGTGCATTCTTATGGGAAAGAGGCTCGGATCTGTGAAACGTCCAATACCAAGCTAAGCCTGGTATTTAGCCAGTCTCGTCCAATGGATTTAGTCGAGCTGGAACAGCTCCTAGAAGCGGTCGGGTGGAGTCGCAGACCAGTTCGGCGTGTTCGCAAGGCCCTCGATAACAGCTTGCTCAGGGTGGGGTTATGGCGTCATGACCCACGCATTCCACGCCTTGTGGGTTTCGCACGCTGCACTGGAGATGGTGTTCTTGAGGCCACGGTTTGGGATGTGGCCGTTCACCCCCTGTATCAGGGTGCTGGGCTTGGTCGTCAGTTGATGGATTACATCCTCGATGCTCTGAAAGAGATGGGAACGGAGCGCGCCACGCTGTTCGCCGATCCAGAAGTACTTCCCTTTTATGAACGTCTTGGCTGGGAACTAGAGCCAAATGGTCACCGTTGTGGCTTTTGGTATTCCAATTGAATTGTTGAAAAGGGCTTTCCGTAGTAATCCGCTGCCAAGCGTGCTGGAGACTCCCCACGTCGCCAGCGATGCCGCAACCAGGCATTCTCAAGGCTGCGGCGCAGCACGCCCCCCCGCTCCCAGCGACGGCCATCGGTGGTGATCGCCAGGCCAAGAGGACGTAAGCGTGTGAGTTGGCTGAGTCGCTGCACGAACTCAAGATCCTCCATTAACGGCAAGGGTGCGTAGCCACCACTGCGCTCATATAGAGACCTATGGAGCAGGAGTCCCTGATCTCCGTAGGGTTGTTGGCACCAGCGACTCCGAACAGCGATCACCCCTTCCAGCAGGCGTCTGGATGGAGTGCTGGGGTGAATGCGCAAGTTAAAAAACCATGCGAATCGTTGCGCATCGGGATGCTTAATCCGACGCAGCACGCTGCTTCCCCAGTGGCTTGGCAGACGGCTATCGGCATGGAGAAAAAGGAGCCATTTGCCTTGGTTTTGCTGGATGGAATACTGGGCACCTGCAGCCAGTTGCTTGCCCCGCCCAGGTGGATGATCCGTGATGAAGTGTCCACCAGCGAGAGCGCTAATGCGATGGCTGTGATCGTTACTGCCACCATCAACAACCGTGATCTCGATCGGGAGAGGCCAGCGCTGTAGGTCAGCGATGAGAAGCGGAAGACGCTCCGCCTCATTGAGGCAGGGAATCACCACGCTGAGCATGAGGGTGTCAGCGCTCATCGCTGCCAAGAACTGAGATCAGCAAGACAATCAATGTCGTTTTTCATGCTGAGCTGATGGGGGGTTAGACCCAGCCCACGAGCGCGAGCGCAAGTGATGTCAAACACCTTGTTGCTTCCCCATGGCACGGCCGCAAAAAGTGCATCGAGCTGTTGCTGCGTTAGAGCACCGCTAAGACCCAGCAACCAATACCCACCGTCTGTCGAGGGGCCAAGCACCAAGGGTTGGTTTTGGAGCTTTTGGATCGCATGGCGCAGATCGCTTTGGCAAAGATCTGCAAGATCGCTTCCGATCACGATCACAGGCTTGTTGTGCTGCCTGAAGCGCGCGCGATGAATCTGTCGGAGCATGCGAGCCCCAAGGGATCCCCGCCCCTGATCCACGAGGGTGCAGGGCGGTAAGGAGGCCAGAGAGCGTTGGGCTGATCGCAGACTCACGCCGCTCATCGCCACCTGAACATCAACGTAACCCTGCTCATTGAGTGCTTCAGCAACAGCAAAGGTATGGGCGGTAAGGCGTTGCTGAATGATGGCCGCCTGCTCGCTTCCGATGTCGACGGCCAGGCGATGCTTGCAGCGACCGCTAGCTGGCCAGCGAGCCATAACAACGAGTGTTGGGATGGGTGATTGACTCATCTTTTGCGTGGTAGCTCCTCTGGTATGAGATCCAGGGTTTGCTGTTCCCCAGCTCGTTCCACAATCAGCGGCATGACCAGACCCACTTGTCCTCGGTCAACGGCCAGCTGCACTTCCGAGGGGTCGTTGACGGCGGAGCCATTCACGTTGCGGATCAAATCACAAGGCTTAATGCCAGCCTTGGCTGCGGGGCTGGCGTCCACTACTTCAATCACCAGTACGCCGTTGAGCTCGGGCACGGTGCAAAGGTTGCTCGTGGCGTTGATTTCCTTGGCTAACTGGGGGGTCAGGCTCTGCAGTCGTACACCGATAAAGGGGTGGGAGGCCTGACCAGTGCTGATGATTTGTTGGGCAATGCGCTTGGCCAAGTTGATCGGGATGGCAAAACTCAGTCCTGCCCCAGGTGCTTGGCGAATCGCTGTGTTGATGCCGATCACTTGCCCGGCTGCGTTAATGAGGGGACCACCGCTGTTGCCTGGATTCACAGCAGCATCGGTTTGGATATAGGGGACACGCTGGCCTTCTCCTACGGCATTGGTCCGATCCACAGCACTAATGATTCCCGCGGTGACGGTGTTGTTGAGCCCGAGTGGATTGCCGATCGCGATGGCCCATTCACCGGGTTTCAGGTCGTTTGATTTTCCAAGGGGTGCGACGGGTAACTTTTCAGCCACCACTCGCACCACCGCCACATCCGTCAACGGGTCGCCGCCAAGAACGCGTCCACTGAAGCTGCGACCGTCAGGCAACGTGATGGCCACTTTGTCAGCGCCTTCCACAACGTGCGCATTCGTGAAAATCAGGCCGTCAGAGCGTGTGATGAATCCAGAACCTTGACCGGCTTGTTTTTGGGTGGTTGGCCCACCTCCAAACAGGTTGCCTAGTGGATTGGACACCCTTTTCACGGTGTCGATGCGTACGACCGACGGACCAACCCTTTCAACGGCTTGCACGATCACGTTGCGGCCGGGTTGTAGAGGGGCCGAACGAGGCCCATCACTCACTTCGGGCTGGGTTGCGGGTGCTTTCGCTTCTGGCTCTAAGCCAAGACGTTGACGCAAGGACGATCCACACCCTCCCATGGTCAAGCTGAGTATTCCAATCCCGATCCAGAGCAGGGATCTCGCCAGGGTGCGGGAGGTGGCAGCTGCCATGAACAGAAACGTGTTGAAACTGGTTTCATTAAAGACGGGCCCCTCGGCATAAGGCGCGTAGATTCGTTATTCGCAGAAGGTGGGATGTGGTGCTGACGGGCAGTGAGCTCTGGAACAAGGTGCAGCACGCTCTTCAGAGCAACCTCAGCAAGCCCACCTTTGAAACGTGGATTCGTCCTGCGCGCTGTAACTCCTTCCAGGATCGGAGGCTGACCCTTCAGGCTCCCAATCGTTTCGCTAGCAATTGGCTGCGTAAGAACTACGTCAGCACCATTGCTGAAGTGGCGCAGGAGATTACCGGTCATCCGATCGAGGTGATCGTGCTTGCTCAAGACGATGAAGATGCGGCTTCTGGGTCGGCTACCGAGGCGCGGGTGTCGCCTTCCAGCCTCGCAACAGCGGTTGCAGTCGCTGCCCCGCTGAGCTCGGCTCCACGGCGGCTCCCTGGCTTGAACATGCGCTACGTGTTCAATCGTTTTGTTGTTGGCCCTAACAGTCGGATGGCGCATGCGGCTGCTTTGGCCGTGTCTGAGGCCCCAGGTCGTGAATTCAATCCGCTGTTCATTTGTGGAGGTGTGGGCCTAGGCAAGACCCATCTGATGCAGGCGATCGGGCACTACCGCCTAGAGATTGATCCTGAAGCGCGCGTGTTTTATGTGTCTACTGAAACGTTTACCAATGATCTGATCACTGCGATTCGTAAGGACGGGATGCAGGCTTTCCGAGACCGTTATCGGGCTGCGGATCTCATCTTGGTTGATGACATTCAATTCATCGAAGGGAAGGAATACACCCAAGAAGAGTTCTTTCATACGTTCAATGCTTTGCACGATGCAGGGCGACAGATTGTGATTGCAAGTGATAGACCTCCCAGCCAAATTCCTCGGCTGCAGGAGCGACTAATCTCTCGCTTCTCGATGGGATTAATCGCGGATATCCAGGCCCCTGATCTGGAAACTCGAATGGCGATTCTTCAGAAAAAAGCTGAGCAAGAACGCGTTGCTCTCCCTCGCGACTTAATTCAATACATCTCTGGCCGCTTTACCTCCAATATTCGCGAGCTTGAGGGAGCTCTCACTCGGGCTGTTGCGTTTTCTTCGATCACAGGAATTCCGATGACCGTTGAATCTGTGGCGCCGATGCTTGATCCCAGTGGCCAGGGTGTTGATGTCACACCGCAGCAAGTCATTGAAAAGGTGTCTGAGGTGTTCGACGTCACGGCGGATGACATGCGCAGCAGCAGCCGGCGGCGGGCGGTGAGTCAGGCTCGTCAGGTGGGGATGTTCTTGATGCGGCAAGGTACAGACTTGAGCTTGCCGAGGATTGGCGACACCTTCGGAGGTAAGGATCACACCACCGTGATATATGCCATTGAACAAGTGGAAAAGAAATTGGCTACTGATCCGCACTTAGCTAGTCAGGTGCAACGGGTGAAGGATCTTTTGCAAATCGACTCTCGCCGTCGTCGCTAGGAATCTCTAAGCATCACTGCCTTTCCAACCTGCTAGGTGGGATGCAGCTGATGAGCGAGCCAGCCTGCGCGCTGCAGGCAGGGCTGGATCCAAATGTTTTGAGCTAAACGGAGGCATTGGCCTAGTTCGCAACCAGAGCCCCCAACGAAACTCGTGATAAGGAATCAAGGGCTGTGGCTTGATAACTCCCTCTTGCTTCAGTTTCCAAACCAGGCTGCGGTAAGGATCATCCTGGAGGCCAAGCAATGTGGCGGGTAGATCTTTTGCTGGCCATGGGCCATTGCCTCTGCCATCCTGAAGGTATAGCCAACCCTTGTTGTGTAGGGCCTGGAGCGCTTCCTCCCTGGTCCCAGTGGTTAGGTCATCGATCACGTAGCCGTAAGTCGTGATCGTTGGAACCATTTCGAGCAAGGCTCGGAGTCGGTGATGTCGATCCACCATCCAAAGATGTCCAAGCTGATTGCGTACCAAGGGCACTGGCTTGCGATTGAGATACCGGCGACGATCTTCGGAACTTTCCTCACGGAAATCGCGTTGCCGGTTCCAAACCTCAGCCATCCCTACACACATCTGTGTGGGTTGAAGGTCAGCAACGGCCACCTCAAAAAGCTTGAAACCTTTGGTGTGATCGGGTATTGGGGCGTATTCAGGAAGATGCAGAGGGCAGATCTCAACGCTGCATCCATCCACTATGCCGAGGTTGGGTTGTGAATTGACTCGCTAATCACTCCTGAACAGACTTCGCTCTAATTGTTGATGTGTTCATTTACCGAAGGCTGCGTGCAAAATGTGAGAAAACAGTTGACTCCATGGAGAAAAGCTTTGATCTTGTGGTTCTCGGTGCTGGGTCTGGAGGTCTAGCCGCTGCCAAAAGTGCTGCCCGTTATGGAGCCAAGGTGGCGATTGTGGAGGGAGATCGCGTTGGCGGTACCTGTGTCATTCGTGGTTGCGTGCCGAAAAAGCTGCTGGTGTACGGCTCTCTTCTCTCCGAACAACTCGAGGGTGCGTCAAGTTATGGAGTGAGTGTTGCGGGGGCAACATTTGATACCTCAGTGCTTTTGCGCAATGTTCGTCACGAGGTGGATCGCCTCAATTCACTTCACATAGAGTTTTTGGCCAAAGCTGGAGTGCAGCTGATCACAGGTTGGGGGCGTTTTCTTGACCCTTACAGCATTGGTGTGTCTAGCGCGCGCGAGGGCGAGATCGATCAGGTGCTGCAAGCCAAGCGGGTGATGATTGCAGTGGGTGGGCGCCCCTTTCGGCCGAACATTCCAGGGGCTGAGCTTGCTTGGGTCAGCGATGACATGTTTTTGCAACAGCGTTTCCCGAACCAGGTAGTGGTGGTTGGAGCTGGATTCATTGCTTGTGAATTTGCTGGCATCCTGCGAGGCCTTGGTGTTGCGGTGACCCAATTGGTGCGTGGCGAACAGCTTTTGCGAGGGTTTGACAGCGAACTTTCAGGGGTTGTGCAGGAGGGCATGCTGGCCAAGGGCATCGACCTGCGCTTTGGACAAGGCCTTGCTGCGATTGAGGGTCAATCAAACGATTTAACTGTCGTGACCAAGAGCGGGGATCGGTTGCCCTGTGGTGGGGTCCTGTTGGCGACGGGGCGTCAACCATTCCTTTCAGGCCTGGGTCTCGAAGCTGCTGGCGTAGCGGTCGAGGGCCGTCGGATCCCAGTTGATGCAAATCAAGTCACCAATCTTCCACATGTTTTTGCGGTTGGAGATGTGACGGATCGCATTTGCTTGACCCCCGTCGCCGTGGATGAGGGGCGTGCCTTTGCCGACAGTGTGTTTGGAAGCACTCCGCGGCAGGTGGATCACAACTTGGTGGCAAGTGCTGTGTTCAGTCAGCCGGAGCTAGCCACAGTGGGCTTATCGGAGGAGGAGGCGATCGCCAAGCTCGGTGCGGATCAGGTTGTGATTCATCGTGCACGTTTTCGCTCTATGGCTCAGGCTTTGCCTAAGCACGGTCCCCGTTGCTTGTTGAAGCTGGTCGTGGAAGTGAGCAGCGGGAAGGTTCTGGGATGTCACATGGTTGGCGAGCATGCGGCTGAAATTATCCAGATGGCTGCTATTGCCGTAGGGATGGGGGCGACCAAGGCCGATTTCGATCGCACGATGGCCCTGCACCCGACTGTTTCAGAGGAGTTTGTGACGATGGCCTGATATCCCTTCAGTCCTTTTTGGGGTCAGGTCATCCGCTGGCTGAGAGTGTCAGCTAGTCGCAGGGCTAAGGCGATAGTGGTCAGTCCAGGCCCCACACTTGGACAGCTAGGGAACACGCTTGTATCGGCGATGTAGAGATTGTCGAGTTCATGGCACTTACCTGATTGGTCGACCACAGAGGCCGCGGGATCAGTTCCCATGCAACAGGTACCGCATGCGTAGCCCACAACGCTTAAGGGTGCTTCGCCCCGGGGGTGGGTGGGTGCTGGATTGACGACCCGAGTGAGTGGGTCTGCTTCGATGGCCTTGAGAGTGTCAAGCCAGCGGTAGACCAGTCGATCATGGGCTTCGCGATTGTTATGGATGTAGTTGATGCGGATCTGATCGTTGTTCAGCCACACCTTGTTGTGGGTGTCGGGCAAGACTTCAGACATGGCCCACCAAGCCACCGATCGGGACGCCAGTCGCTCCAGTCCAAAATCAGGAATCATTTTGGAGACAAGCGACAGCACTGGCGGTGACTCGGCAAACAGGGCGTCCTGCAAAACTCCTCCCGCGGCTTGAATATGCCCGAGAGGGAACGAGACGTTTTTGTCTCCCCAGTAATAGTCATTGATTCCAAGCGATCGGGCATAGCATCCGTCGTTGCGTTCGGTCGCGAGCTGCAGGATCGAGGTGAGTTGCAGATTCATCAGGTTGCGACCGACCTGATCGGAGCCGTTGTTGAGTCCGCGGGGGTGATGGCTGGAATGCGATCGCAGCAGAATGGCCGGAGAGTTGATGGCTCCGGCGGCCATCACGATGAGATCCGCTTTGAATAGCCATGCTTCTCCTGCCACGTCAGCTTCAACACCTTTGACGGAGCTGCCGAGTGGATTCACGTGCAACCGCTTCACGGTGGCTTGGGTTCGAATTTCTAATTTGGAAGGATCGGCATTGTCGATGCCATAAAGCTGGGAATCTCCACTTGGATCTTCCTGGCTGTTGGACCAGCTCAGCGGTAGGTCATAGGGCTGACATCCCTGGCGTTTGAGCGCTTCTCGCAGGGGCTCAAGAAAAGGAACCAGTGGTTTTGGCTCATGCTCAAAAGGGGAAGAGCGCGTTGGTTCAGTGGGGTCGATTCCTGAGCGACCATGCACGCGGTACAACTTTTCAGCTGCTGAGTAATAAGGAGAGAGCTGGTTGTAGTTGATGGGCCAGGAGGGTGAAATCCCCTCTTGCAGCGGGACTTCAGCAAAATCCTGTTCGCGCATGCGTTCCAGCACTGCACCCCAGATTTTTGTATTGCCGCCGAGGGAGTAGGTGGTTTGTGGTGCGAATGGATCACCGTCAGGCCCAAACCAGCGCTCATTCCTTGGGTGATAACGATCTTTCCGGAATAGATCCACATCGGCCACATTTTGATCTTCGAGAGCCATGGCCTCTCCTCGCTCGAGCATGAGCACGGAGTGACCCTTTCGGCTCAGGGCACCGGCAAGGGTTCCACCACCGGCACCACTGCCGATGATGATGACGTCGTAATGGCGGTCGTCGATGATCATGATGGAAAGATTGAGGGCAGATCAGATCTGAAAACTCGGATGTATCAGGTCGTGCGTTGCCAGACGTAGATCAAAAGGTAAAGAATGATCCAAATAACATCAACAAAATGCCAGAAAAGACTTACTGAGGTGACACCCATATCACCTTTCTCATAATTATTTGGACTGAAGGATCGAAGCAGCATCAATCCCATCAACAGAATGCCTGTGATGACATGCAGGCCGTGAAATCCCGTTAGCAGAAAAAATGTACTGCCAAAGACTCCACTGCTAAGGCCAAATTGAAGTTCGGACCATTCAATGTATTGTCCATAAACGAAGTAGGCTCCCATCGCCATCGTGAGAAGCCATAAAGCTCGAAAGCCCCAAAGGTTTTTCTGATGTAAATAGCGCTCTGCAAAATAGGCTACAAAGCTTGAGCTGACCAGCACGATTGTGTTGATCAAAGGCATGCGTGTTTCTAGCCCCTTGACGCCTTCAGGAAGCCACTCTGGAGCGGTGGTTTTTAGAAGCGCAAAGCCAATAAAGAAGGCTAGAAAAATGATACTTTCTGAACACAGGAAAATTATGAAACCTGTGAGGTTGTGCCCATCGTGTTTGATGTGACCGGGTTGATGATTGAGGGGTAAGTCGGGATTAGTTGTGGTCATTGCTTCAGGCCTCCATGGAGCGACGGACGTAGAAGTTTTGGTCTTCGACTAAGGGTTTGCCCAAGCCATAGCCGTAGGGCTCGCTGATAACGGTGGGAACATCATCTTCGAAGTTTTCGGCCGGAGGCGGGGAAGGTAACAACCATTCCAAGCCAATAGCATTCCAGGGATTAGCTGGTGCTTTCGGTCCTCGGACCCAGGAGCTCACAATGTTGAGAATGAAGGGGATGGAGGCCACGCCCAGCATGAATGCCCCAATGCTTGCAATCACATTCCAGATGGCGAATTCCGGGTCATAGGAAGCCACTCGTCTCGGCATGCCCAGCAATCCTGCCCAATGCAAGGGCAACCAATTCAGTGTGGCGCCAATAAATGTTAATACAAAGTGAACTTTGCCTAGCCCTTCGTAATACATGCGTCCCGTAAATTTAGGGAACCAGTGGTAAATTCCTGCAAAAATTCCAAAGCCAATGGTATTGAAAATAATGTAGTGGAAATGAGCGACAACGAAATAAGTATTGCCTACGTGGATGTCAATGGGTGCTGTGCCAAGCATGACCCCAGTAATCCCTCCAAAGATGAAATTTATAAGTCCACCAAGTACGAATAACATGGGTGTACTTAGCCGTATTTTTCCTCCCCATAGAGTTCCCAACCAGGCAAAGACTTTAACCCCAGTGGGAACAGCAATCAACATGGTGGTCACCATGAAAAGGTTTCGCATCCACTGTGGTGTCCCGGAATAGAACATATGGTGAACCCAAACAATGAGCCCTAAGAAAGTAATGATAAATGAAGCAAGGGCAACAAATTTGTAGCCGAAGAGGGGTTTGCGCGAATAAACCGTAATCACTTCCGAAAAAATACCGAAAACGGGAAGCACCATCACATAAACCGCTGGATGTGAATAGAACCAGAAAAAGTGTTGATAGAGAACGGGATCACCGCCTCCTTCTGGAAGAAAGAAGCTCGTTCCAAAGCTGAGATCAAATAGCAGCATGATGGCGCCACCTGTTAAGGCGGGTAGTCCAATCAGTTGCAGTGTTTGAGCAGCCCATGCAGTCCATATGAAAACGGGCATGCGGAAATAGCCCATCCCAGGAGCTCGCATGCGAATGATTGTGGTAACGAAATTAATCGCTCCCATAATCGACGAAACACCGGATAAAGCGACGGCCAGGATCCATAGAAATTGACCGTTAATGAAATGGCCTAAGGGGTTCTGGATGCTCACAGGCGGATAGGACCACCATCCTGAGGACGCAGGACCACCGGGGACAAAAAAGCTGCCCAAAAGAACGATGGCAAACACTGGCACTAACCAAAATGCTGCTGCATTCAGTTTTGGGAAGGCCATGTCGGGTGCGCCGATCATGGTTGGAATCAACAAATTGTTGAATCCATTCAGGACGGGAAACAGAAAGAGAAATAGCATGATTGTTCCATGCATGGTGTAGAGCCCGTTGTAAACAGAGGGGTCCACTAAATCGGCGGGAGGTGTAATCAATTCTCCGCGCATCACCATGGCTAATAATCCACCTATGAGAAGGAAGATCAGAGCTAGGCACATGTACTGGATGCCGATTACTTTGGCATCGGTGTTGAATGTGAAAAATCTCTTCCAGTTGTCCGGCGCTCCTGGAACCGGATGTTGTGTTTTAAGTATGCGTGGATCGTATTTGGTACTAGTCATTGGGGTCAGGCTTCGTGGGGATCGTCAGGGTTGCCGGGATCGTTGACCATCGGAGGTGGTGCAGGTGGAACCGTTGCCCAGCCCTTGTTTCCTTTGGATAACCTTTTTTGGTATTGAACTGTTCCTGGACTCAATCCAGGAACGAGTGGTTTCTCCTTTGTGGATTGAAGCCAATTTGAGTAATCGTCTTTGGATTGGACTATGACATGGGTTTGATTAGCAGAGAAGTAAGCACCACTGAAATGGGCATCGCGAAGGCGATAGCGACCTTCTCTGGTTGGAGTGATGCTGTAAGAAATAACGCTTCCCGGAATGATGTCTTGCTTGAGCCGGAATGCTGGAATATAAAAACTATGGATCACATCCTTTGATGTGAGTAAGAAGTTTGCGCGTTGGTTGATTGGCAAATGTAATTCAGAACTTCGTGCACCATTCGGATAGACAAATTCCCAATTCCATTGCCTTGAAATGACCTCGATAGGACCTACCTCGCTTAGTCCATCCAGACTGGCAACCGTTTCTGGTGACTGATCGACAGCAACGTCGTATTTGTTCTTGGGCCCCAGCGTGTCGAGTTTTCCATTCACATCAATGGAGTAGATGGCTAGAGCCATCACGATGATGAAAGGAATGACAGTCCAGATGATTTCTAGCTTGGTATTCCCTTCGATGGGAAGTCCATCACTTTCATCATATTTATCTGCACGATTCGCGATGACCGACCACAAGATGAAGCCGACACAACCATTGAATAGAAACGCTCCCATCCCCACCTCTAGGGAGAAGAGTCCATCAACATAGGGAGCTGCCGTAGAGGCCGCCACCGGTAGCCATGAAAATGACCACTGTGCAATCTGAAGACTGACAAGAAGATTCAGCCCTACAAGACTGACCAAGATAAATATCAACTTGAGTGATAGACCTTTCTTGGGTTTAGGAGTTGTAGATGTCATGGCAAGACTTGTCTTAGATCCGTCCCTGAAGCAAGCAGCTGATCGGCTGTGATGTGAACACCAAATTCACTCGCAAGCCAGGCCCCAAGGCTTCCATGCACGCCCATTGCCAGGAGCACTACGGCTCCGCATCCCAGATAGAGCCAGCTCACCTGGCGACCGAAATCTTTACGCCATAAAAATCGCTGAAATCCTCGCCAGATCGTCATTACCACAATGATGAGTAGCAGTGCGACCCCTCCGATCGCATGCCACAACATGGTTTCGATCGCATTTTGCCCAATGATGCTGCGAATTCCTGGCAGCGGAACGGCCAGGAGCATTTCGTAAAAGCCAGCGGCAACGGTGAAAAAGGTGATCACGCTGCAAGCGAGAACGTTGTACCAGCCAACATCGTGAAAACCGCTTCGTGTTGCGGGTAGTGCCAGGAAACGAAAAACTCGTTTCTCTAGGGGGTAGAAGGCTCCGGCAAAATCAAAGGCAATTCCGATGGCAAACAGGCCAATGGTGAAGTGCACCAAATTGGGATGGATCGGGATTGAGTATGGGAGGTCATTTGCCCCAAGTTTGTCGGCAATTTCATTCACCGGCGAGAGAATGGTGCTGATGAAATTCATGACAGTGCTCCACTACGGACGGCTTCGACCACCGGGACCGTATGGAGGCCATACACCCAAACGAGTTTGTCGCCTAGATAAACCTGACAGAACACCAGTCCTGCAAGAATGGAATCAATTATCAGAAATCCTCGTGGCAGCGCTGTGGGGTCTTTTTGTCTTGCGACGTATCGCCAGCCTGTCAGCAGGCTGAGAATCGCGGCGAGCGACCAGCCAAGGGTGCTGTGGTAATTCAGAAGATCTCGTGAAGCTCCATAAGGTGTGGCTAAGCCGGCTTCAATCTGACCAAAGATGATGGCCACAAAGATGGCCACGGTTGCTACTACCAAATTCCAGAAGCTCACCTCAAACAGGTTGCGGCGTTTGGTGATCACTCCAATTAGGTCAAACACCACAGTAATCAGCGCCATCGCAATCACAAAATGCACCACTATTGGATGAATGACATCCAGCCAGGGGAGGTTTTTGTCGTTGAGCGGGGGGAGCAACCCAATCATCGGCATTCCGAACGTGCTCTCTAAGCATGGATAGCTTTTGCTCCGCAGTCATCCCTTAATAACGGAAGATAAGCAGAAGTCCTTGTTGAGCTTTATGCGCCCTCGCGTTTGAGCTGTCTCCAATAGCGAGCTGCCTGCACCGTGATGAGCACGACAACGGCTGGCAGTACAACGCAAAGCATGATGAGGCGAAATTCGTCTGACCACGACGACAGGCCTGTGCGGGGTAGAACGTTGTCAGTGATGTACAGGAAGTAAAGGCCAACCAGTAAGCCGCCCTCAAGCCTGCTGATTCGTCCCTTGGTCCAGAAGATTGGTAGGCAAGCAAGGCTGGTCAAAATCATCACTGGCATGTCGTCATGAATTAAATCCTGGCTCACAGTTAATCCGTCTGACCCAGCAGCCAATGCGCCTCCAGCAAGGACAAGAAGAAGATTGAGAAGACAGCTGCCAACAACGTTTCCGATCGCGAGATCCGTTCTTCCTTTCAATGCGGCGACCACTGAAGTGATCAGTTCAGGCATGGAAGTGCCAGCAGAAACAATGGTGAGACCGATGATGGGCTGAGGAACATTGAGGATCTCGGCAACTCCGCTGGCTCCATTCACAAGCAGATTGGCGCCAAATCCGAGAACAACAATGCCGACCACGAGGCGCACCACGGCCTTGACCCAGCCCTCCTTAGCTGTCTCGAGGTCGATCTCTGGTTCGGCAGGTTCCATCTCCTCTGGTTCCTCCCGTGCGGTTCGGATCTCCCAGAAGGTATTAATGACAAGACCCAGCAATAGAGCAACGCCTGATTGCCAGGTCACACGTCCCGTAGATGCCATCCCCCAAGCAGCAGCCGACACGGCGAGTAGAAGGGGGACATCTCTTCTCACCAAGCGGCTTTCCACTCTCAGAGGAAGAACTAGGGCGCTGCAGCCGAGCACGACTAACACATTGAAAATGTTGCTTCCGACCACGTTGCTGACGGCGAGCGCATCAGCCCCTTGCACTACCGAACTGATACTGACAAAAAATTCTGGCGCGCTCGTTCCAAGCGAAACCACTGTTAGGCCAATGACCAGTTGAGGGATGCCGAGGATGACGGCAAGAATCACCGCACCTTGTACGAATAATTCTCCGCCTCCGAAGAGCAGTCCGATTCCCACCAAGAGCTCGAGGGTAGAGATCAGAAAGTCAGGCATCGACTCCTTGCTTCATCAGAAACTATCTTCCCTGCTGGCCTCGACGGCTGCAAAGTGGAAGAGACTTAGCATTATCTAACTTCCAAGGAGAGACTCTGGTGCTCCTTAATTACATCAGCACCCGCAACCTCCGAGGCGATGCCTTTGGTGGGTTGACGGCAGCTGTGGTTGCCCTTCCGATGGCGTTGGCTTTTGGAGTGGCTTCTGGTGCTGGTGCGGCTGCAGGCCTCTGGGGTGCCGTGATTATTGGCCTGGTGGCAGCACTGTTTGGCGGGACATCCACGCTGATCTCTGAGCCCACTGGTCCGATGACGGTGGTGTTCACTGCGGTGATTCTCAATTTCACCAGCCAAATCCCAGACCGATCAACAGCGCTGGCTCTGGCTTTCATGGTGGTGATGCTTGCAGGCCTCTTCCAGATCCTATTTGGGTTGTGTCGATTAGGCAGATACATCACGATGATGCCTTACACCGTGATTTCAGGCTTTATGTCTGGCATAGGTGTGATTCTGGTCATTCTTCAGTTGGCTCCATTTTTGGGTCAGAGCAGTCCAACCGGTGGTGTGATCGGTACGCTGACCAGCCTTCCTCAATTGATATCTGGCGCACAACCACTGGAGTTCTTATTAGCGCTAATTACCCTACTAATCCTTTGGTTTACCCCTGAAAATTGGAAGCGTTTTTGCCCTCCCCAGCTTCTCGCCCTTGTTGTGGGAACAATTCTTTCACTCACCGTATTTGCGAATGTGGGATTGAGCCGAATTCCAGAGTTCTCAGCTGATTTTCCTAGTTTTCAGCCACCTACCTTTTCAGCAATTACCCCGGATTTACTTCGATTAATGGTGGTGAATGGAGCTGTTTTGGGAATGCTCGGATGCATTGATGCTCTTCTTACTTCTGTCGTGGCAGATAGTCTGACGCGTACAGAACACGATTCCAATAAAGAATTAATTGGGCAGGGCTTAGGAAATTTGGTGTCTGGTCTGTTTGGTGGATTGCCAGGCGCCGGCGCCACGATGGGAACGGTTGTCAATATTCAGGCGGGCGGCCGTTCTGCTCTTTCGGGAATTGTGAGAGCAATGATCTTGATGCTTGTCATTTTGGTGGCAGCACCTTTGGCTTCACGCATTCCCTTAGCGGTGCTTGCAGGTATTGCTCTCAAGGTTGGCTTTGACATCATCGATTGGAGTTTTTTGAGCCGGGCTCATCATTTGTCGATGAAGGCGGCTTGTATCACTTATGGAGTGATTGGCCTCACGGTTCTTGTTGATCTGATTTGGGCGGTGTTTATTGGTGTGTTTGTAGCCAATATTTTAACGATTGAGCGAATGACGGCTCTTCAGTCCAAGGGAGTAAAAACGATTAGTACTACTGATGATGATGTAATTCTTCCGCCTGAAGAGCGGGATCTTCTTGATCGGGCTTCTGGTCGGTTATTGCTCTTCCATCTCACCGGTCCGATGATTTTTGGTGTTGCTAAAACCATCAATCGCGAGCACAACGCGATTGAAGAATGTGAGGCTGTGTTGTTTGATCTCAGTGAGGTTTCTCACCTTGGCGTAACAGCATCCCTAGCACTTGAAAATGCAATCAAAGAAGCCATTGAAGTGGGTCGTTTGGTGTATGTGGTTGTACTCCCTGGGGATACGCGCAAGCGCTTAGAAAAACTCAAGCTGCTGGACCTACTACCAGAACATCATGTCAGCGCAAATCGCTATGAGGTGTTGTTGCATGCCGTCAATCAATTGCCTCAGCTTCAGGAGCTCTCTTCTTAGATGACCTCCTCAGATCGTCTGGTCATGCGGCGTCCGGATGACTGGCATGTGCATCTGAGAGATGGCGCCATGTTGCGGGCTGTGCTGCCTGCCACTGCCAGAACCTTTGCCCGGGCCGTTGTGATGCCCAACTTGCGTCCACCTGTGACCTCTGTGAATGAGGCGATCGCTTATCGCGCCAGAATTTTTGCGGCTCTGCCCGAGGGAGTCAGCTTTGAACCCTTGATGACGGCTTATCTGACCGATGCCATTGATCCTGGAGAATTGGACCGAGGTTTCCGTCAGGGGGTTTTTAGTGCAGCCAAGCTTTACCCCGCCAATGCCACCACCAACTCAGCAGCTGGTGTGAGCGATCTCTCCAAGATTTCAGGAGTGCTTGAGCGTATGGAGGCCATCGATATGCCCCTGCTGATCCATGGAGAGGTCACCGACCCCGACGTGGATGTTTTTGATCGGGAAGCTCTGTTCATCCAGCGGCACTTGATGCCTTTGCGTGAGCGTCATCCCAGGCTGCGCATCATTCTTGAACACATCACCACAGAGGAAGCGGTGACCTATATCCGTGAGGCGTATCAGGGAGGTGATGAACGTATCGCCGCGACGATCACTCCCCATCATCTTCATCTCAACCGTAATGCAATGTTTGTAGGTGGCCTGCGCAGTGACTTTTACTGTCTTCCGGTTGTGAAACGGGAATGCCATCGCAGGGCATTGGTTCGAGCTGCCACCAGTGGTCTCCCTTGTTTCTTCTTAGGTACGGACTCGGCCCCCCATCCCCGCTCCGGTAAGGAGTCAGCTTGCGGATGTGCAGGCATCTTCAATGCGCTTCATGCCCTGGAGAGTTACGCCGCTGTGTTTGAAGAGGAGGGTGCCCTAGATCACCTTGAAGGTTTTGCCAGCGAGCATGGTCCGCGTTTTTACGGCATGCCTCTCAACACGAAGACCATCACCCTTGTCCGGCGCGAACAGCCGGTGCCGGTGCGCCTGGTTCTTCCTGAATCAGCGTGTCCAAGTGATGACGCACTTGCGGACAGTGAATGGCCACTGTTGTTCCATGCTGGAGAAACACTTTCATGGAGCATCGAGCATCATCAATCATTCTGTTGAGGGCCGGCCCTTCGTGTTGGTTGTTTTCAGGACACGGTCTTCGGGAGGGACTTGTTCCTTGACCCGGTGATGCTGATGACTCCACCGACGCAGATAAGCACCGCGCCAATGATGGTTCCGAGCTGAATCGTTTCCTTGAAAAGAACGACTCCATATATGGCAGCAAAAACAACCGAGATGTACTGGAAAGCGCCGATCTCATGCGGCTTTGCGGATTGATAGGCTTTGATCAACAGGAATTGGAATGCCAGCAGACATAGTCCTGTTCCGATCATCATCCAATAGGCCCACTCAGGGGCCGAATTGAATTTTCCGATCGAAATCAGTCCGAGAGCGACCACTCCAAACAACAGGAAATAGAACAACTGGGTCAGCGGTGATTCCGTCTCATCTAGATGATTGACCGCTAAAAATTCAATGGCTGTCACCAGGCCTGCTCCGAGGGCGACAAGGTTTCCTGGATTCGAAAAAATGCTGGCATCGGGCCTCACGATCACCACAACTCCAACGAAGCCGATCATGATGGAGATCCATACCGCGCGGGGTATGTGCTGGTGGAGGAAGAACAGTGCCAGAATCGGAAGGAATATCGGAGTTGTGTTGACAAGAACGTTCGTGTCAACAAGTGTTGTGAGCTGTGCAGCTGCAATGAAGAGCAGGAATCCTGTGATGCCTGTGACGGCTCTGAGCAGGTGGTAGCGGCCCTTCTTGGTTGGGATATCTCTACCCTTTCGAAATAAAATTATGGGTAAAAGAAGAATGAATGCGACGAGAAACGTTCCAAATGAAAACATTTCAACTGACAGGCTCTTGTCCACGTATTTGCCAAAAACGCTCTGAGTGGTGTTCGCAAGAAAAGCGAGAATAATGTAGGCAGTCCCAGTGAAAATTGATTGGCGCATGGTGTGACGTGAAGATGTCCTGAAGTTGCTTGAAGGTGTGCCTAAGTGTTGCTTGGCGTAACGTTTTGGATTTTGGGAGTTGTCGCAATCTCAATATGTATCTCCCTTCTAGCTATCAGTCAGATGGGAGACCGTTGATGATGTCAGTGGTCAGAAATAATCCACTTTCCGAAGTATCGTTCTTGAATCTGGTGTTTTCGGGGCGCAGGAATGACTTGGAACAGTGATTCCCAGGCTTATGCACTCATGCCCGTAGTTGTTAGAGATGTTCTGATCAGAGCCCAGGGCTACTCATCATGATGCCGCCATCTGCAAATACGCTGGTGGCTGTCATGTAGCTGGCTCCATTTCCGGACAAAAATGCAACAACTGACGCGATTTCCGCAGGCTGTGCCATCCGCCCAATAGGGATGGCTGCGTTTAATTTGGCCAAGAGTTCTGGATCGTTCATCGTGGAGTCGTTGATCGGTGTTGCGACTGCTCCTGGTCCTACATTCACGATGGTGACTCCTTTGCTGGCGAGCTCAACCCCAGCAGTGCGTGTGAGCATCCGGACACCCCCTTTGGCTACGCAGTATGGGGTGTTATTAGGCATGGGCCAATCTTCATGAACCGAAGAGATATTGATGATTCGACCACCGCTTCCTTGGCTAATCATCTGTTTGGCTGCATATTGAGTGGCGAAGAAAACACCACGTAAGTTGACATTCATGACTTTGTCAAAGTCTTCTGGAGACGTGTCTAGAATCGATGTACGCGTTTCGATTCCAGCATTATTGATCATCACATCAATCTTCCCAAATTTTTGTACAGCGGTATCAATTAAGCGTTGTAGATCGTCGAGCTTGCTGACATCAGCCTGAACACCAATCGATTGACCACCGAGTTCGCCTACTTCTTCGATCAATTCCTCTGTCCGCTCGGGATGAGAGCGATAGTCGATCACGACTTTTGCGCCAAGGCTTCCCACCACTTCCACAATGGCCTTCCCGATGCCGGAATTCCCGCCTGTGACAACAATGACTTTGTCCTGCAGAGACAGTGAAGCTAACGCGTGGGGAACTTGAGTCATGGCTCTTTTGAGATCTCCTCTTGAGTTAGCCGCTTTTGTCAGTCCTGGCCGTTAATCGGTAAGCATTGTTGCTATCAACAGACAAAGGATTCAAGGGAAATTGATGGTTTCACAATCTGCACGTATCGAGGGTGTGGCGTTTTCAGCACCTCAACCTGAAGTGTTAGTCCCCCTTCTGGATGCTCTCGGAGCGATTGCGCAACCTCGGCAATGTCTCGATAGCGAGGCCACTGCACAGCGTTTTGGACTGAGCATCGGTCGCGCAGAGATCACTCCTTTTTTGTTGGGCCATGAGCGCATTGAACTCATGCACTTTCCGGATGCGCCACCACGCAACAAGCTGGATCCTGGGCCTTCCAACACACTCTGGTTCCAACATGTCGCGATTGTGGTGCGCGATTTGCTTAAGGCTGCAGAGATATTGGCTCCTTTTGTGACACCAATTTCTGCTGCGCCTCAATTTTTATTGAATGGGGTCGGTGCTTGGAAATTCCGTAATGCTTGCGGTCATGCGATGGAATTGTTGTTTTTTCCGGAGGGAATGGGCGATCCCCGTTGGCATGAATCAGGCGAGACCTTGTTTCAGGGGCTGGATCACAGTGCAATCGCCGTTGCTGATACGGATCGGAGCCTGCGTTTTTACGTTGGCGAGCTGGGATTGAATTTGCGTTATGCCTCTTACAACCGGGGCGTTGAGCAGCAAAGACTTGATGACTTGGATGCCGCTGAGGTTGTGATTCATGGAGTTGGTGGAGAGGCTGGTTGTGGAGTTGAGTTTCTCCGTTATGTGCAGCCTGCACCGACAGGACCGTCTGCCGTTGATTTGCAGCCTCAAGATGCTCTTTATGCTCAGATCCTGTTGAAGGACTCCACGTTGGCTTCCGGTCAATTGTTGGTGGATCCTGATGGTCATCGCCTTTGGCTTCATTCTTGATGACTACAACGACAACTGTTTCTAAGGTTTGTGCATCGCGGTGCTGCAACTCATGGACGTTGTTTCTTTGCTGGTTCCTGATTCCTCTTTGGGGTTTGCATCCAGTGGTTTGATCTTGCTTCGCCTCTTCACCGGTTTGGTTTTCATTCGCCATGGCTGGACGAAGTTAAGCAACCTTGGCCTTTGGGCTGATGCGATGAAAACGCCTGCTTGGCTCTGTTTCCTTTCCGCCTTTTCGATGTGGGCCGGAGGGATTGCTTTAGTGGTTGGGTTCCTTACGCCGCTGGCAGCGATGGCCATTGCGATGTCCATGCTTTATGCCGTTGTCTTGGAGCTTCGCAACGGCTTTCCCTTTATTGCTCCCGATCCCTTTCAACTCCCTCAGGGAGATTACGCAGGTCCCATGGGAGTTGGAGAGCCTCCTAGCTGGGAAAAAGCAGCGATGTATGTGGTGATGTGTTCAGTTTTGATGACATCAGGTGGAGGCCCAATCAGTGTTGATCTGCTTTGGGTTGCTCCACGCTTGCAACAGTTTTTGACTTAACCGTTGAGTCGCTCGCGCAGGTGATCGCTGATGCGAATGGCATTGGCGATCGCGGTGAGAGATGGATTCACAGCTGCGCTGCTGGGAAAGAAGCTGGTATCAACGACGTAAAGGTTGTCGACATCATGGGTGCGGCAATTCAGGTCTAGAACAGAGGTTTTTGGGTCTTGACCAAAGCGACAGGTGCCGCATTGATGGCCTACTGCAGCAAGCTCCATTGCTGATGCAAAATACACCTGCCTTTCTGCTAAGTGATTTTTAAGATAAAGCTTGTCTAGTAATCCTTCTAATCTTGAGATCAACTCCTGGGATGCTTGATTGTTGGTTGGGATGTAGTTGAGATGAATTTTACCCTCACGATTCACTGTGACACGATTGGATGATCGAGGTAGATCCTCTGTTTGCATCCAAAAATCCAGGGAATGCTCTGCGAGTTTGTCCATGCTCCAAGTTGGAGCTAAGGCAGTAAGTCGAGGTTTATACCCTTTCATCATGGCCCCATTAGTTTTGCCCGTCATTTGTACATGGCCCATGGGGAAATCAAAATCGTTGTCTCCGAAATACCAGTCATTGATGGCCACGGTTTTTTGAAATACCGTGTGATTTGGCTCATGCGCTAAGGCCACAACTGCTTTGCAGTTGTGGTACATATAATTTCTTCCGACTTGATCCGAGCTGTTGGCTAATCCATGGGGGTGCGCCTCATTGGCTGACATTAAAAGCAAACGAGCAGAATTCGCGGCCCCTGCAGAGACCACAACAATGCTTCCTTTAAAACGCCGTTCTTTGCCTTCGTGATTTACCACTACTTCACTCACCTCACGGCCTGTGGCGTTGGTGTTGAGCCGAACAACCTCGGCATTGGTTAAGAGGAAAACGTTGTCGTGGTTGAGCGCGGGCCTAACCCCCATGACTTCGGCATCCCCTTTGGCATGCACCAAACAGGGAAAACCATCGCAGCGATTACAGCGTACGCAGTCACTAAAGGCTGGCGATGTTTCGTCGAGAGCAACCCCTGTGGGTTGGTGAAAAGGTCTTAGTCCTGCAGTACGAAGGTCATCGACCAGCTTTTGCATTCGTGGTTCATGACTAATTGGTGCGTAGGGATAAGGAGAGGATGCTGGGGGTTCAAAGGGGTCTTCGCCCCGCAAACCATGCACGTGATACCACTCTTCTGCTTTGCGGTAATAGGGTTCAAAAACGTCATACTTAATCGGCCATTCTGGTGATTCTCCATCAACATGCATCACAGATTCAAAGTCACGCTCACGCAGCCTGAAGTGAGCAGCCCCATACATTTTTGAAGCGCCACCTACGAAGTAATGGCTCCCTGGTTGGAAGGATGTCCCATCTTTGTCTTCCCAAGAATCTTTGGAGACATAACGATCCTTTTGGAACACTTCAACTGGATCCCAGTTTTGAGGTTCTCTTGGTAGCCATCCGCCTCGCTCGAGGATCAGAATCGAATGCCCGGAATCGGCAAGTGCCCTGGCCAGAGTTCCGCCCCCAGCACCACTTCCGATGATGACAACATCAAAGTCTTCTCCTTGAGGTTCGATCGACGTACAGCGCGCAGTCGATCGGGTGGAGTTAACCATGATCTTGATCCGGAAAAATCAGTCTCAATGTAGTCAGATTGGCGCGTTGCGTCAGCTTTCTTTGTCGGGTTGCCAACGCTGAAGTTGCGTTATCATTTTCGCAACGATTGCGGTCCAGCCTGTTTGGTGACTTGCTCCTACCCCCGATCCATTGCAACCATGAAAGTATTCATTGAATAGGAATAAATCGCGCCATAGGGGGTCATCTTGGAAGAGTTCAACATCACCGTTGAATGCTCTACGGTGATTTTTATCCCGTCTAAATATTCCAATAAGACGCTTCTCCAATTCAAGAGATATTTCCCAGAGGTTCATTTCTTGTCCGGAACCTGTCGGGAATTCCATTTTGAAATCATCTCCAAAAAAGTGCCCAAATTTCTGAAGTGCCTCAATTAGAAGGTAATTAATTGGCATCCATACTGGCCCACGCCAATTCGAATTTCCTCCGAACATTGCCACTGGGCTGTCTGCAGGGCTGTAGCTGATCGATGCATAGTCATCACCTTGTTGGTATGAATATGGGTTGTTTTCATAGATTTTTGAAAGACTCCTGATTCCATAGGGGGAAAGGAATTCTTCTTCATCGAAAACGCGTTCAAGAATGCGCCTCAGCCTGTCTGGCGGAACGATGGAGAACAAAACGCGATCGTGATTCCAGGATCCAAGGTGGCTGATGGCATCGAAAGGCGCTCCCCGTTCTTCTCCAAGTTGGGCGAGGCGTGGGCCAACATCTAGAGCGGGAATCGCTTTCACGCTGCTGGCGGTAAAGCTATTGACAGCTAAAAGTGGGATGAGACCGCTAATCGACCTCGTGCGCAGATAATCAGTAGAGCCATCAGGACGCTTGAGAACATCATAGTAAAAGCCATCCTCTTCGTCCCAGTTGACAAAACCTCGGCCAGCAGGACTGTTTAGGGAATATGTTAGACGGGTAAAATCACGAACAAAGCGTGAACATAATTCGATGTATTCTTCACGATCTTCTTCTGCAAGAATTACAGTTGTTTGTAGTAAGTTAAGGCTAAGTAGCCCCATCCATGCTGTTCCATCTGATTGTTCGATTCGACTTCCGTCTTTAAGAGGATAGCGTCGATCGAAGATGGCAATATTATCGAGGCCTAGGAATCCGCCTTCAAAAAGGTTGTCTCCGTTGCGATCGGTTCTATTCGTCCACCAGCCATATTCGAGCAACAATTCTCGGAGACTTGCCCTTAAGAAGGCATAGTCCCCTTCCCCCGTTTGGCGACGGCTGATCTGAAAGATTCGCAGAGCTGCCCAGGCACCAATGGGTGGATTAACATCAGATAGTGCCCATTCGTAGGCCGGAGACTGACCATTTGTAGCTGTGTAATAAGCTTGTCTAAGCATTCGACATTGTTGCTTCGCTTCAGCAGCATCAAATTCTGCAAAAGCTACAGCATGGAACATTAAATCCCATTGGCAGAAGTAGGGGTATTCCCAGCAATCTGGCATGGAAATAATATTTTTGGCGCGCAATGTTTTCCAGTAAGCGTTTTCTGTTTGCCAGCGTTGTTTTGGGGGTCGAGTTGAGTTGTTATCTCCTCTTAGCCAGCGAGTGACATTCCAGTTGTAAAACTTTCTGCACCAGAACAACCCTGCTCCTGCGGCGGAGTGGATGGCGCGGTCTTCGTCGTTGAGGTCTGGAGCAATCCATTCCTGGTGATGCTTCCATTCCTCGTATCGCATCTCAACCAAACGTGTGCTGTCTGCTGCAACGACTGGGGGTGTTGGGTTATCGGCTGGGTGGCTTCGTCGACGCAGGCGTAGATGCACAACCCAAGACTCTCCTGCTCCGAGATTGTGATGGAGGTGAAGAGCAGCTTTGCTGCCACGCTGAGCTGGATTGACGGCGTTCTGTTCACCGTTAATGAGATAGCGGTTGAAGGCGTCTTTGACGTAGGGCTGAGTAAGGGGTTCATCCCAGAGGGCCTGTGTATTCGTTTCATTTTCAGTGAAAAGCCATGTGCCCTTTTCACTGCAGTTCAGTTCGTAAGCATCAAGGCCATCGATGGCCTCCGATACCAAAGTGTTCCCTTGGAGATGCAAGCTTGGCCGATTCGCCTGACGATCGCCCCAGGACCAGGTGTTGCGGTACCAAAGGCTTGGTAAGAGGTGTAGTTCGGATGATTCATCACCTTGATTTGTGATGGTGAGTCGAATGAAGAGGTCTTCGGCATCCGCTTTCGCATATTCGACTTCCATGTCGAAAAAGCGATTGTCTAAAAAGATTCCTGTATCGACAAGCTCATATTCTTTTTCGTCGCGGGAGCGACGCCTGTTTTCATCACGAAGGTGTTGATAGGGAAACTCTGTTTGGGGGTAGCGGTATAGAGCTTTTGCGTAACTGCAGGTTGGTGTGCCTGCCAGGTGATACATCGTGTCCTTGATGTCTTCACCGTGATTGCCTTCGGGATTCCCGAGGCCGAACAATCGTTCTTTGAGAATTGGATCGCGACTGTTCCAAAGTGCAGGCGCGAAGCAGAGCAATCCCTGAACGTCGCTCAAGCCAATTAAGCCGTCCTCTCCCCAGCGGTAGGTGCGTAAATGGCTCTGGTCGAAGGGAAATGACTCCCAAGCATTGCCATCAGCGGAATAATCCTCCCGAACCGTGCCCCATTGACGGTCGCTGAGGTAGGTCCCCCATAAATCCCATGCAATCTGCCCAGACTCACGTTCTTTGCAGCGATGGATCTCATGAGGTGGTTCTTCCCTCTTTTGGGACGAGATCGCGTTGGCGGAACTGGACATCACTCGACCGATCGGTGCGAGCTCTCAAGTTAGGAAGTGTGCTCGGCCTTGACCACGTCAGGTGTAATGGGGGCGGGGGGACTTGAACCCCCACAGACATTTCTGCCCAAACGATTTTAAGTCGCGTGCGTCTACCGATTCCGCCACGCCCCCGCGTGCCATGCAGGCTCGCTTCGACATCTTAGATTCACCCCAATCAGGTCGTTTTCTGTGTTCATCGATAATCTGCTGTCTTCGGTCTCCTCAGACACGCTGCTTGTGATCGGTGGCTATGCGGTTTTGGGTGGTCTCTACCTAGTCGTGATGCCACTTGCGCTCTTCTTTTGGATGAATCGGCGCTGGCACGTCATGGGGAAGATTGAGCGCTTCTCTGTATATGGGTTGGTCTTCTTCTTCTTTCCAGGAATGATTGTGTTCGCACCATTCCTTAATCTCCGCCTCAGCGGTCAAGGGGAGGTTTAAGTCCTTGACGCGTGCCGGTGTTCTCAAGCTTGGTTTAGGTCTCTTAGTTGCTGGGGGTGTTGGATTCTGGCTATTTAAGGCAGCAGGGTTTGAGGGGTTTTCCGCAGGAATCGCTGCTGAGGCTGTGTTGGTGGTGATTGTCGTGGGTTGGACAGGCTCCTACCTCTTCAGGGTGGTGACGGGGCAGATGACGTATATGCAGCAGCGACGCCGCTACCGAAAGGAGTACGACCAACTCACAACCGATCAGCTTCAGGCTCGTTTTGATGCCTTAAGTCCGGATGAGCAGCAAGCCCTGCTCGCATCTCTCAATTTGGATGAGTCTGAATCGGAACAGACCACAGAACCGTAGGCTCCGTTAATCAGACCCTCTGCTTTCTGTGACGGAACAACTCTCCAGGATTGAAGCGGTTTTCTCCCGAACGGCTCAGGCACAACGCATGGCATTGATGCCATTTCTGATGGCAGGGGATCCAGATTTGAGCACAACCGCTGAAGTGCTCCTGAGCCTTCAAGCCAATGGCGCTGACATTGTGGAGCTTGGCATCCCCTACACGGATCCATTGGCTGATGGGCCTGTGATTCAAGCTGCTGCCTTTCGGGCCTTGGCGCAAAAGACCACGCCAGCGAAAGTGATCGAGATGTTGGCTGGCTTGAAAGATCAGCTCAGCTTGCCTGTGATTCTGTTTACTTACACCAATCCGCTGCTAAATCGAGGACCGGAGCGCTTCTTTGCGGAAGCTGCTGCTGCTGGTGCTGCCGGCTTAGTGGTGCCTGATCTTCCTTTAGAGGAAGCAGAGAGATTGTCTCCTTTGGCTGCAACGTTTGGATTGGATTTAGTCTTACTAGTTGCACCAACAACACCACAAAATCGGATGCAGCGGATTGCTGAATCCAGTCGTGGTTTTACTTATTTAGTGAGTGTGACAGGTGTTACTGGAGAGCGCGTCAAGCTCCAGGATCGCGTAGCGACTTTGGTGAGCGATTTAAAGGCTTGTAACAACCGTCCAGTGGCTGTTGGGTTTGGGATTTCTGGCCCCGACCAAGTTTTGCAAGTGAAGCAGTGGGGGGCTGATGGTGCCATTGTTGGTAGTGCTTTGGTAAAACGAATCGCCGCTGCATCGCCTGGAAATGCCGCACTAGAAGCTGGAGAGTTTTGTCGGCAACTTAGGGATGCTGCTGGATGATCTGGCTAGCTGATAGGTGCCGTTGTTGCAATGGCATTGAATCGGTTGCTGCTTAGCCCAATCGTTAATAACAATTCAATGAATATAGGCAGTTTGTGCACCTATAAGATGCCATCCTATCGTCAACAAAATACTTAAAAGGGGGATGGACCAGTGGCACGTTTTGTTCTTTGGGGAACATATTGCGATGGCGCACTTCAAAAGCGTGAGCCTTTTCGAGATGAGCATCTTGCTGGACTGCGAGCACTCAAAGAACATGGGACATTAATCACTCTGGGCCCTACAGAAGGCAGCACGCACGTATTTGCAATTTTTGAATCAGACAGCAAAGCAAGCGTTTGTGCCCTGCTTGAGCAAGACGTGTATTGGCGTGAAGGGATCTGGACTCAGCTGGATGTTTATCCCTGGGTCCAGGCCTTCTGAGCTTGTTGCCAAACCCATTCGCCCACAATCACATCCCCACCCTCTCCGAGGGCATCGGCGTAACCACTCATTTGTCCGATTCCTTCTCGGGCGACTTGAGCGATGGCCTCACTGCTATCGAGTCCACGCTTTGTTAGAGCCTTGATCTTGAGGGTGCGTCCTCGACGAATAATGTTTTCGCCATTGGGGTGGCAGCTCGCGCAATTGTTTTGAAACAATGAGGCTCCCGACTCAAAGGCAAGTGCAGTTGATGGGCACAAGAGCATTACTGCAAGCAGGATGGCTGAGAGAAGTCGAATCATGCTCGCAGAGGGTGGTAGAACAATAGTTTGCTTCCTTGTTTGGCGGCGTGCTGATGCCTGTCTCGATTGTTGGCAGGATTAGAGAATTGATGGACGTTCCCGTTGGCCGAAAAGGATCTTCAGCGATTCCTGCAGAAAGTGAATCATCTGAATGGCTTGGTTCAGTCCCTGCACGAGCATCCTGAGCGACGTGAGCAGCTCGCCGCTTGTAACGATCACAACTCAGTTGTGCAACTTGCCCGTTCCTGGGGGTTTGAGATCGCTCGACGATGGGGGGATGGAGAGGGTGCAGCAATTGATAGGCCGTCTACCAACTTGTTCCTCGGGCTGGATTTAGATCTTGGAGAGGAGCAAGAACGGCTACTTTGCCAAGGTCCTGATTGGCGGTTGATGCGGATCGAGTCATGCGCGGCTTCCAGCCCCGAAGGGTTCTGGTACAACCAGGCTGAAAACGAGTGGCTGACTTTGATGCGTGGCAGTGCCAGATTGCAATTCAAGGATCCCGATGAATGGGTCGATCTCAGCGTGGGTGATCAGCTTTTGATTCCAGCTCATCGTCGCCACCGCCTGGTGAGGACAGATCCGCATCCTGGGACGTTATGGCTCGCTCTGTATTGGCCTGTGAACTCCATTCCTCCTGTCTTGCCGCTGAATCAAGAGGGTTTGAACGTTTGACGAGCCAGTAGGAGCCGGCAAGGGCAATCGAAGCGATACCGAGCCCAATGAGAAGTTGTGGTTTGTTTTCAGACCCTGCAGGTAAAACAATCACTTTTCGGGCAACAGCCGTTAGAGCTGTCACCAGAACGAGTTCAATCTGGATGACATGTTTTCTGAGGTAACTGGTGACGTTCTGAAGGACTTCCAGGGCAATCAGGACGGTTAGGAGGTCTCCAAGAATTTTGATGAGTCCATCGCCGAGCCAATAGGAATTTCGATCGGTGTAAAGCAGCGCAAGGCCGACGCTAATGGTGAGTTGGATCAGGGCCGCCACAATCACCACAGCTGTGATGACGGTCAGCAGCTTGGCGACTTGTTGCTCTGCGGAGTCAACGAGCAGCAGGAAGGATCGACGCTTGCGACGGGCCTGAGGCACAGTTGATCAGTTGGTGAATGGGTTGTAGTAAGGCTTGGCAGGAGTTGTACCTGCTGGGTTTTCGATCTTGGTATTACAGGTGATCGAACCGTCGTCTCCCGTCACGCAATCAGTTGGCACCACAGTGCTGCCTGGCCCTGAACGGCTGTTTGGTCCAAGCAACCATGTTTCTGTTTGAGCCTGCGCGATCTGAGGCGCAACAACACAGAGACCAGCTCCAGCCATGAGTCCGACGCTGAAGACGAGGGAAGCGGATAAACGCAAGGCAGCAAGGCATCTAAGACCACTTTGCCTGTGATTGCGTTCAGTTGCCGCGATCGTCGCGGATTTCGCGCAGAAGGAGATCGAGTTGGCCAAATGGATCCGTGTGTGTTGTTAAGTCTCCGGCGGAGGCGCTGGCATGGGCTGGGGCATTGTTGATCCAATCGGTTTCGATGCTGCAGAGCTTCGCAGCGAGACGGGGTAGCCCTCCTAGGCGATGCTCCCGTTCAAGCACTTCCATCAGAGCGGGCATACGAGTTGATGTCGCTCGGAGGCTACGGCGAAGATCGGCTTGGGTTCGACCCTGCTGTTTCAGCCAATCCTTCAGAACTAGGGCCACCTCTTCCTCAACGTCGGGAGACCAAGGATTCATGAGCGTCCGAGAGGGAACCATCGATCCAGTCTGCGTTGTGCCCGTAGACGGATGTCTGGTGTGATGTGTTTGCTGCATAAACCGATCACAGCTGTCAACGCAACAAGGTCGTCGCTAAAACCCGCGATAGGAAGAAAGTCGGGAATGAGATCTGTGGGTATCAGCAGGTAGGTGAGCGCTGCCAGCATGGTGAGTCTGGCCTGAGGCGGAGTGGCCTGATCCACCACCATCTCAAGAGCTTCAAGGGCTGGAGCCGCAATCGTTCTCCCAGCACGCCTGAGTAACCGTTGAAATACTCCCTCATCAATGACGGAGCTATCAATCACATCAGCTTCAAAAACGGAATCGGTGCAAGAAGAGGCATCAGTCATGAACGATGCAGCGTTGAGCCGTCAAGGTGCATCCACTATCACTTAATTCTCTGGATTCTTAGTAGGCGGGTTCCACCAAGCCATGTTGGATGCTGGTTTTACGCAGTTTGCGTAATGCCCTTTGCACCACCTGGCGGCAATATTCTCTGCTGCAATTCATCTGTCGGGCAACTTCGGCAAGGGTGCGCCACTCGTGGCTTCCATCAAGCCCAAACCTCAGCATGACGATGGTTCTCTCTTTTGGAGTCAGGTTCGAATTGTCGAGCAGTTTCCAGGCGGAGTCTGTGCGCTCAGCGATTTCAGCCCGCTCCATCGGTGGGATTTCGTCGCTTGGCAGTACATCCACCAATTCGGATGGATCGGATTTCGACTTCACCACACCTTGAAGGCTCACCGTGACACTGCGGAGTTCACACCCCAACAAGTCCTCGACTTCGCTGATCGGCAACTTCATGGTTTCAGCCAATTGCTCAGCGGATGGGGCAAGCCCATTGCTTTGCATGAGACGCGCTTTGGCAGCGCGTAATTTCGTCAGTTTTTCATTGACATTTACAGGGATGCGAATCGTTCTGCTTTGCGTAGAAAGGGCGCGGTTCAATCCTTGACGAATCCACCAATAGGCATAGGTAGAAAAACGATGGCCTCTAGTGGGATCGTATTTTTCAACAGCCCTGGTCAGTCCGAGTGTGCCCTCTTGGATGAGGTCAAGAAGATCTAGTCCCTTGCCTTGATAACGCTTCGCAAGATTGACAACCAACCTTAAATTGGCCGTAATCATTTGATTTTTTGCCTTTTCTCCGCGCTTGATTGTGCGCTTCTCTTCGTCGTCATAAACGCACGCATCTCCTTCGCCACCTGCCATCGTGCAGCGCTCAGTGAGAGCTGCCATAGCCTGCACCTTGCGGCCCAGGGTTAATTCCTGTTCAGGCGTCAACAGTTGATGCCGACCGATTTCGCCGAGAAAAGCACTCAGAGAACTCACCATCTGTGACTCCTGGTTTTCTTGAACTTAGGGCGAAAGTCTTTCTATCCAGATTGCGTAATAAAGACTGCGGAATTTATATTTATACCTTAATTCATGTTTTTATCGTTATTCATTATTGCTCTATATTTCTTTTTGTTGCGCTTTAGCTAGAGGCCTGC
The DNA here is from genome assembly GCA_037620855.1 of Synechococcus sp. ChBW.bin.23. Classification (GTDB taxonomy): domain Bacteria; phylum Cyanobacteriota; class Cyanobacteriia; order PCC-6307; family Cyanobiaceae; genus Synechococcus_C. Next base: position 127,454 of record JASJLK010000091.1, read on the forward strand.
AGGTGGTCCTTACCCCAGCGCGAGTGGCAAGCCAGCAGCTACGGTCAGCCCCACTGAATCATTTGTTATGCCGCTGGCCACTTTGCTCACTCCAGAAATTGCCAAAAGCGCTGGTGTGGCCTACGTGCACTACCTAAGTTTCATGCTGTGTTTTGCCGCTCTCGTGGTGGAGCGACGCTTATTGCGTCCGGATCCTGATCGACGGGCAGCCACGGCCATGGTGATCACCGACATCATTTACGGGATCGCTGCTTTGGCACTGCTTGTTAGTGGCATTTTTCGTGTCCTGTATTTCGGCCAAGGCAGCGAGTTCTACACGACGAATCCTTTGTTCTGGTGGAAGATTGGTCTCTACCTATCGGTGGGTGCTTTGTCGTTGTATCCCACAGTGACCTACATCCTTTGGGCGATTCCTTTGCGTAAGGGAGAACTACCCAAGGTGTCTGAGGCGCTCGCTACCCGTCTGGGCTGGATTGTCAATATTGAGTTGGCGGGTTTTGCCCTCGTGCCCTTGTTGGCAACACTGATGGCTCGAGGTGTCGGACTACCGGCGTCGTGATGTGAAGTATGCAAGTGGACCCCTGTCCTCCAGTCCAGGCTCAGCAGATCAGAACCGATGCGTTGCGACGTAGTGAACTGACCAATGCGCCAGGATATGGCTCCAGATTGGCGATTAGCTCATCTGGATTCCCAGTTGTGCCACGCTGGTGCGTCTGGGTTCAGCCAACTGAAAGCGCTGATCCCAATCGCTGGGAAAGACGATGGTTTGGCGCTGTTGATCGTGCTCTTGATGAGTGGTCTGCTGTTTTACCGATCATCCGGGTTGATGACCCTGAGCGGGCTCATGTCCGAGTGGAACGTCGCAGGCCGCCTCGTCGACGGCTGGCTGATGGATGGCGAGCTAGCAATGGCAGAAGCCTCCTTCAGGTTTTGGAGGTGCAACGGCAGGGGGTGTGGCGTCTTGAGCCCCAAGTCACTGTGATGGTGTCACCTGAGTTGAGATCTGAATCTCAACAGGCCACAGCGCTTCATGAGTTAGGGCATGCATTCGGGCTCTGGGCCCATAGCTTGGTTCCGAGTGATGCAATGGCACCTGTCCAAGGTGCCTCCCCTGTGTTGGAGCTATCGCCCCGTGATCAGCTCACTCTGGAGTGGATGAGACTGCAGCCGACTCGATTTGGAGTGCCTTTGCCTCCAAGGCCTTAGGAACGCCTGGGCGCTCCACGGCGACTGACGAGAACAGCTTGGACGTCCCGCCAGCTGACGTTGTGATGGGCTAGAGCCACCTGGATGTGAAAAATTAAATCAGCGGCTTCACCTGCGATTTCGTTGGGGTTGTTGTCTTTGCATGCCATCACAAATTCTGCGCTTTCTTCGCCGATTTTTTTGAGAATTCGATTGTCACCCCCTTCAAGCAATCGGTTGGTGTAACTCCCTTCGTCTGGGCAGTTGCGGCGCTCTTCAATCACTCGCATCAATTCGGTGCAAGCATCGGCTGGTGGGGGTGCTGCCTCGTGTCCTCCTTGGCTAGGAACTGGACCATCGTCATAGAAACAGCTGCGTGCTCCTGTGTGACACGCCACATCGCCGGTTTGTTCGATCGTGAGAAGCAACACATCAGCGTCGCAGTCGTAGCGAAAGCCCTTGAGATGTTGAATGTGACCACTGGTCGCTCCCTTGTGCCACATCTCTTGTCGAGATCGACTCCAGTAGTGCACTTCACCAGTGCTCAGTGTGAGCTCAAGTGCTGCACGATTCATCCAGGCCTGCATGAGGATGGCTCCGTCTAGCCAGTCTTGAGCGATCGCGGGGATGAGCCCATTCTCATTGAAGCGGAGTTCGTCAATGAAGGCGACATCAGCGGCTGGCATCGGGCCTCGGTGGATGTAGATGTAGACAAGTTCAATTCTCCCGCAGTGTGCTCCCTCTTTTGAGCTGATGTTTCTGCCTCCCGCCGGCTTCACCTGCAGCAAGCATTTCGAGGGGTATCCCTGTTGCCATAGGCAGTGGCAACACGAAGGGCCTTGTCATTTCGTCCATGGCTACAGCCGAAGCTTCACCTTTTGGTTTGCAGCTAAGAAGCTGGATGCATGTGGCTTTGTGGTGGATTTCTCAAGCTTGCGTCCGCTAGAGAAACAGTTGAGGGATCAGTTTGACCATACTTTTTTGGTCAATCATGATGATCCTTTGTTGGAACAATGGAGATCTCTCCATAAGCAGGGAGCCTTAGATCTTCGCGTGATGAAAAATGTAGGAATGGAAAATACAGCACAATTGTTGTGGACCTGGGCCAATGAACTCTTGATAGAACGTGATCTTGGCCGATGTTGCTGTTGGAAAGTAGAAGCTAGAGAAAATGTTAGTAATGAAGCAACGTACTCTTCAGTACCAAACTGGTTTGATCCTGTTAACTTGGAGAATTAGCCCTCTCCTTGGCGCTGACATCTTCCATGACTTTTACCGTGTTGACAGTGCTGTGTGCTGTCGATCCTGCACGAAGTGGATGTTTGGATGTTTGCTCTAATTTGATGCGTACAGGAAAACGTTGTGGAACTTTGACCCAATTGCCTGTGGCATTTTGAGGTGGGAGAAGGGAGTAATAAGCACCACTACCTGAGCTGATATTGATAACGGTCCCTTCAAATTTCTTGCCTGGGTACATATCAAGCTTGATTGATGCTTTCATTCCGGGGCGGATTCGATGAATCTGTGATTCTTTGTAGTTGGCGTCAACCCACCACTGGCTATTGTCAACGATTTGAAAAAGTGCTTGCCCTGGCTTAACGTATTGACCAGATCTAATCGTAAATTTATTGCTAATGAAGCCATCAAAAGGAGCATAGTATTTTGAGTAATCGAAGTTTATTTTCGCGGTTTCTAAGTCGCTTGAGTTTGCATTGATTAAGGACTGCTGCTCGAGCATTTTTTGTGAAATTCTCCGTATTTCTGCTGTTGCTCTAGTGACATCTGCATCTGACTCAATGATGGAAGCCTGAAGTGCTTGTTCTTTTTCTAGGGAAACAACATCTTTTTCCAAGAGGAAGGCATAACGTTTTTGGTTTAAGCCAACCAGCCATCGAGATGCTTTTTTGCTTTTAAGGTCATCTTTTGCTTTTTGAAGCTCTTGAAGTACACTATTTAAATTCTTTTTGCTAGCTTCAAGCTTGCTTGCTTTTTGATCTACAATCACCTGAAAAGAATCAGGGACGATCTCGTAAATTAATTCTCCTTTTTTGACAAATTGATTAGGCTGGATATGAATATTTTTGATGTAACCAGCAACGTAGGGTGCCACCGTGACGGTATAAGCATGAACGTAGGCGTCTGGAGTTTTGGGATAATAGTAGCCATGTACAAAATAAGCTGAGATTCCAAGCGCCACGACTCCACTTGAGCATGATGTGATTAGGATAGTTTTCTTTTTCTTCCTTTTGTTGCTTGGTTCTTGTGGTGAGGTGGCCATTGCTTGATTCTGTTAAATAAGGTTGGATTGTTAGGATAATTTTTCGTCTTAAGTTTAGATTTTTATGTTTGGTTCTTTGTGCAGAAAAGGAAGGACGCAGAGCGGAATTAAAATCAATCCAGCTATAGTAGATAGATTGATAATACTTACTACATCAACCTGCTTACTTATTGCTTGATTCATGATATCAAGGGAAGCTTGTGACCAAGTGTCGGTGGATATTCCACTATTAATATCAAGAAAAGGTCTTTGGAAGCTTTCAAGAGCAGTATTGGCTTCAAAGATTTGAGAACGAAAGCGATCCCAGCTGCCTTGACTTGATGTTGTTATCAATGCTTGGCTGATACCGCCTGATAGTGCTTTGCTTAGATTACTGCAAAAAAAGAGAACAGCACTCGCTCCAGTCATTAATTCTGCTGGCATCGTTTTGAAGCAAAGCTGTAGTTCCATAAGGATAAATCCAAGACCAAATCCCAACATGAAGAGTTGCTTTGTGATGGTTTGGTTGTATTGTAGACCGTTTGTTCTGCTAATCCAAAGTGCCGCAATTGCAAAGATCAAAATACCAAGGCTAGAAATTATTTTCTTTTGCAATAGGTTTTTTCCAATGTAAAATGGATTTATGATCGGGGTGATCATGAACACACTAATGACCGTACCTAACGAGAATAAAGCAAATGGGACTGAGTAGCTATTAATTGTATTTCCCATGACTTGCACCATGAATCCTGGGACAGTGCCAAAAATCATGAAAACAAAAAACAAAATCACAGAAAGATTGATTAAGCTCACGCAGTAGTTTATATCACTAAATATTTTAGGGTTGATCAAGGGTGGTCCCGTGCTTAATCTCCAGAAAAAGAACCCTATCAGAAGGATTGACAGCCATAAAATAATGATATACGTAGAATCTTGAAACCATTCTCTTTGGTTTCCATATACCAGCGAAATGCTGAAGAGGCCAAATCCCCCCGCTAGCAAGAAATATGTAAGCCAATCAATTTTAATGTTCATATCGCCAGGTGTTCTTGGCATTAATTTAATTATTATGCTTAAAAAGATTAATATCAGAGTCCCGAATAGCCCATAAATGCACCTCCACCCAATATTCCATGTGATTATTGCTGAGAGAGCGATTCCTGCAGTGGCTCCGATCGCAAAGAACAAAACGAGAAGCGACTTACCCAGGGGAATGTAGCTCTTGCCGATGCGCCCACCCATATGACCACCAGCTATGGGTAGCGAGACGCCTCCACCTATACCCTGCAAGATCCTGAAAAAAGTAAAAACATATTGCTCCGTAGACAATGCTGCTGCAATCAGACTGATCCCAAACAATCCAAAGCCAATAACTGTTATCGATTTGGGCCCAACTTTTTGTTGTAAATTTCCAACAAGTGGCATGATTAATGCCGCAGGTACTAGGAAAAGAGTGTCTGACCAAATGCTCTCGTATGGCGTACCTCCCAGGTAACCTCTGGAATACATATGGTCAGGTACTCCAATGGTGTCTGTTAGCAGAAAGATTGTTGTAGAAAGAAGAATAGCCATTGTGAGAACGGCCCTATTGGTTCCCCAGAAACCACTGAAATCTCTGCTTCTTATCGAGTTAACTCCTGCATTGCCTGGTGAATCCATTCTTTCTATCGGTTTTGCCCTCATTGAAGCAGAATTGAAGCTTGTTGTGAATGCATTCGATCTCTGATTGAGTCCCTCGTCTTTCAGTAGATGCGTAGCCGTTCTTTTTCAACGGCGACCTGGGCTGTGCCGCCTTCTTCGTAGCGACCGGCGAGGATTGCTTTCGCAATCGGTGTTTCCAGCTCGCGCTGAATGGCGCGTTTGAGGGGCCTGGCACCATAAACCGGGTCATAGCCGGCATTGGCCAACCAGTCGGTCGCCTCTTCGCTGATGTTGAGACCCAGCTTGCGCTCGCTGAGGCGTTGTCGTAACCGCTCCACTTGTAGGGCAACAATGAGGCGCAATTCATCACGACGAAGACT
>JASJLK010000092.1:0-3919 GCA_037620855.1 Synechococcus sp. ChBW.bin.23
TAACTCAGGTGGAGTGTCGTCTGTCAAAGCGCCTCCGATCTCGATATCCATAGTTTGTGCCAACAGCGAACACTTGCCATCGGTGTAAAGGCGCATTGCCTTCACAGCAGAAACCACCCAAATTAGAAATGGCGTGCCTCAAGCGCTAACTCATCGGTTGATCTCGATCAACAAATCGAAGATCGAGAGGTGCAGGTCTTGATGCAGCTGCTCGGGTTCATTGGGCTCAGCCAGGCAGGAACGAGTTTTCCATAAGGCCATCGATGAATCATTGACATTATTTTTCTACATTGGGGGCGTGTTCTTAACCAATAAATTCTTAGCCACAGAAGAAATCATAGGGCACTCTCCCTAATCAAATCGCGGCTATAATTGACTTTGAACAGATACAAAATGCAAAAGTCAATCATCTATAAACATGAAAAAAAATTGGAGCGAAATTGAGCGTCATTGGCAAAAATTACAAGGCATGATCGCCTTTGATCTCACTGCTCCATGCATCGTGATCGACCAAAGGGATGAGTTAATGGAAACAACATTATCCAACCTCACAAACCACCTACGAGTATCCACTGCCTTAGCTACACCACAAATGAAGTGCTACATGAGTCTTGCCAAAAAAATTGGTCCAGAAAAAGCCATGCAGGAAATGCTTAAAGCTATGGATCAGGAGACAGAAGAGTTCGTCGCCCTATATAACGAAGCAAAAAATGATATTGCACGTGATTGCTATGCAACTGTTGACGATCTTGTTGATGCCATAAACACAGCAAGAAAGGGATTTAAAAGCAATCCAAGAAAAATCCTTGTGATTCAAATGAACAACAAGGATGCCGACATTCTTCTCGTTGCTCCACCCACGCAGGAATGGTCAGATGATCTTGACCTGGAAAACTGAAGTCACCAGGATCAGTCCGCTTGAGGTGAATTGTTTGTTGGGTTTTGGATCTGCTGCCAACGAGTCCATAGATCTGGCCGACGTTTCTGGGTGCGCTGCTCGCGCTCCTGCTGACGCCAAAGAGCCACAGCACCATGATCCCCGCTGCGCAACACATCAGGCACGGTCATGCCACGGAAATCCGCCGGGCGCGTGTAGTGCGAATGCTCAAGCAACAGATCGCTATGACTTTCTTCCACCAAGGATTCCGGTGTACCCACGGTGCCTGGCAGCAAGCGCACCACTCCATTGATGATTGTCATCGCTGGAAGTTCACCGCCCGTGAGCACAAAATCCCCCATGGATACTTCCTCATCAGCCAGTGCGCGGATGCGTTCATCAAAGCCTTCGTAATGACCGCACAGAAACACCAACTGGTCGTACTCCTTGGACCAGCGCAGTAAATCAGCCTGACGCAGTGGTTGTCCCTGGGGCGACATCAACAGCACACGACGTCGTGGGCAAACCGGTACAGACTCAAAAGCAGCAAACACCGGTTCCGGCTTCAACACCATGCCGGCGCCACCTCCATAAGGCACATCGTCCACCTTGCGATGACGGTCGATGGCGTGATCGCGAGGATTGTGGAGGTGCAGCTCCGCAATCTCGGCCCCAAAGGCACGACCGATCACCCCGAGTTGAAGCAATGGCGCAAAGGCCTGCGGCGCCAAGCTGATCACATCGAGGCGATAGGGAGCCATCAGATCTCAGCTCTGCGGACGACTGACGCGCCTGATCTCCGAGCAGAAACTGCCCTGCCTGGGCTGTCCATCCTCATCAACCGCCGTGGTGCTGCGCAACCGCAGGTTGGGTTTGGTGAACCAAATACGCTCTAACACTTGGTCACCATTTCCGGCTTGCAAATAAAGCTCGAGGCTGGAATCAGGAAGCAACTGCCAACGCCCGAACTGCTCATTACCGCCTGCGTGAATCGCAAGAGATCCATCGGCTTGAAAGGCCAGGGTGCTCTTGCCACCCTCAGCGGGAGTGACGTCCAAACAGGGCACCCCAGCAGCAACGGAAGCCGACACTTCCACCTCGCCCCTTTCACTGCTATGCCACTCCTGCTCTGATGCATTGATTAGGAAGCGGCTGCGCAAGCTCATCCAACGGCCCACGCAGAGGGCAAGAAAACCGTCGAGATCAGACGGAGGGAACGGAGTTTGATCGCTCATGTCTTGCATCTTCGCAGGTGCGGTAGCAACCATTTAATCGCCCACATACCCCAACTCCGCGAGTCGGGCCGGCTTGCTGCGCCAATCGGGAACCACCTTTACGAACAGCTCGAGGTACACCGGACCATCGATCAAAGTCTGCATCTGCATACGTGCGCCCTGACCAATCGTTTTGAGCATTGACCCGCCTTTGCCAATCAAGATTCCCTTCTGGCTTTTGCGCTCAACCAGCACCGTTGCCAACACCGCCGTGCGCCCATTGCCCTTGCCCTTCGCGGGTATCTCCTCAATGCGATCAATGCTCACCGCAACGCTGTGGGGCACCTCTTCGCGCGTATTAAGCAGCACCTGTTCGCGGATCAGTTCTCCCATCAGCAAGCGTTCGGGCTGGTCGCTCACCATGTCCGATGGATAGAGCTGCGGTCCCTCGGGCATCAACGAACTAATCGCCTTCACCAACTCAGGGCAGCCATCACCACTGAGAGCACTACAGCGATGCACCGGCCAATCGGTCTCGCCAAGAAGCTCGCGGTAGGCCGCATCGGCAGCGTCCTTCTGCTCTAACGGAACCAGATCCCACTTATTGAGCAGCACCTGCACCGGCAAAGGTTGCTGACGCAGCAATTGCACGATGAAGGCATCACCTCTACCTGGAGCCTCGTTTCCCTCGAGCAACAGCAGCACCTGATCCACCTCCCCAATCGCAGATCGGGCACTACGAACTAGCCGCTCCCCTAATAAATGATGTGGCTTATGAATCCCAGGCGTATCCACAAGAATCAGCTGAGCTTCATCGGTGGTGAGGATCGCGCGCAGCCGGTTGCGGGTGGTTTGGGCCACAGGCGATGTGATCGCAATCTTGTCGCCGATGAGCTGATTCACCAACGTGGACTTCCCCACATTGGGGCGACCGATCAACGCAACAAAACCGGAGCGAAATCCCTGGGGCGTATCGCTCGTAAACGAACCGGAAAGAGACTCAACCATCCTTTAAGTGTGCGCTGTCACCGACTCAGTCCTGAGCTTTGGTTTCCGCCCTATGAAGTTGCTCGCTGATGTCATGAGATAGATCAGCCTCAAGAAACTGCTTGGTTTCTGGAAGAGCCAGCCTGAGATTCGATTGAAAGTCCAGTTCAATCTCCAATGAATCCGCTTTGAGATCCAGGACATGACCGCCGCTGCTGTGATCGTCCGAAAGAAAGTGAAAGTGATAACCAGGGATGTTCAAGCTGGTGGTGTGCACAGGGCTCCAAAACCCCACCAAGGTTCCAGGCACCTTCTCGATGCAAACCATGGCTTGGTTGCTGGAAGCCTCGAGCAAGCCCACACCTTCAGGCACCCTCGACACCGTTCGCATCTCCACCTGTTCAAACACCCCTTTGATCTGGATCGCTACGAACAAGTTGGCTCCAGGCCGAAGCGGGTCGATTCGCGCACCAAGATCCTCAATGCTGCCAATGTCAGTCACGCTGATCTGACGCTCAGCCTGAAAATGGGTGGAGACCCAAAAAGGGATGGCCTCATCAGGCGGCGCCTTGATCAAGCTGCCATCGGCCCTCGCCTGCCAACAGAGACCCCATCGAGAAGAATCCCTTCACCATCGAGTTGTTCAAAGGTGCCAAGACCAAAGTCGCCATGGTCGATGAGGTCTTTCACCTGCAGGGCGCCCCCAAAAACCCCTTCCACAACAGCGGTGGAAGTGGAGAGCTGCCACAGGGTGTGATGGTCGAGATCGAGGTAATCCGCCAACGCTTTGCGAACCACGGCGCTTCGCGTCTCTCCGCTTTGCTCGCAATGACGCAGCAAA
>JASJLK010000093.1:0-13640 GCA_037620855.1 Synechococcus sp. ChBW.bin.23
TCCATGCAAATTAATGTCTCGTGAATGGCTAGGTAGTTCTCAGCTTCTGTACCTTGATTCTCCTGAAGGTTACTTGAGATTATCTTGCTCTACTTCAGTTGATATTCCTGAAATACTCATCGTGTCATGGCATCTCTCTGATGAACACTACTTTGATGCAGAAAGTGGTCAGCGTCTTTGAGTATTAGTTATTGATTATTTCTTTGTTTTTTGTGATAAGATTTTTTGACAAATTCTGCATTGTTGTTTAGGTTATGAATTATTGATTATAATTTTTCTAGTGAAGATTTGAGTGTTCGTTCGTGGATATAGGCTTGTTCTTGAATGCTTATAAGATGCGATTTAGATGGAGCATGAGACATGCATTCACTCCATTGTATTAAAACTCTTTCAATACTTGGCAGCTGGACTAAATCAAGCCATGGCGCTTCTGCTGTTCGTGCAGCTGCCTCTACTTTTGGATCATAGCTGAGACCTGCAGTTGGACAATGACTAACAATTGATAAAATAAGTGCATGCAATCGCATTGCAATAACTAGACTTGCATTGCTAAATATCTCTAGAGCATGGTCGATATTATTTGCGATGATTGTTGATGATCTTGCTTCGAGTCTTTCGGGTACCAATCCTTTTTTACTCAGTGTTTGTAGCAGGTTGACATCTTGATTGGCATGAAAGGCGAACCAAGTCACCGATTTTTGTTTGGTTTCGCTTAGCTCATCCACGGCTTGCAGTAAGAGTGACCACCCACTAGGTGTTAACAAGCTTGTTGGACGCCAACACAGCACAATGTTTCCTCCTCCTTGATAATCTTTTGCTTGGTGGCTCCACACTGGATCGGGAGCCACTGACATCGACCTTTTGATTCCGATGCGCTTAGCCAGTTGCATCGATGCACTATCTCTCCAAGTAATAGACGTCGCACCGTTGAGAACTTGACCTACGAGATAGCGGCTCCATGCATGCCTCAGTGGACCGAGGCCTTGCCCCCATAGCAACACCGGTTTGCGTTTTACTAGCGCCACTACTATCAAAGCAATGTAATAAACAAGGCTTCTAAAACTTGTGCTGTCTTGGAGCAGGCTTCCGCCGCCAAGCACCACCACCTGAACATGTTTGATGCTCTTCAGGACGGTTTTCAACGATCTCCTGTTCACCACCATTCCATTCGGAACGATCGTTTGAACAGCCGACGCGTCATTTGCAGTAATCACGGGTTGCCATCCTTTAGGCAACTGTTTGTTCAAGACTTCAAGAAGTGCATCATCTCCCAGGTTGTGTTCTCCGTAGTAGCCACAGAGGAGAATGCGCCTCGGTGAGGAAGTCGGAGCCAGGCCAGACATTCAGAACACCAGGAGGGCTCTTCATTATCCGCGCTTAGGGCGCCTACGTTGGTGAATCGCTTGGTTGTGAAGCATGCATGCCCTTTCGCTCGGTACATGGTGGATTCATGTGGCGTCTGTTTTTGAGTGGTTGTTAGCCATGGTGTTGATCGCTCAGCGCGGATCTCTCCGTTCACATTCGAGCATGATCTGGCTCTCTGCAGCAATGATTCCTGCGTTGATCAGTGCCATGGCTGCATGCACTTGGCACCTCTATGACAACGCCGAGAGCCTTCGTTGGCTTGTCACGCTGCAAGCCAGTACAACCCTGCTTGGGAACATCACGTTGGCTATTGCTGCCTGGAACCTGCAACGCGAAGACATGGTGAAGGGATGACAGCGAACTTTGACCCAGCTCCCCTCTTCGCTTTGTCCTTGATTCCCTATCTGGTGTTCCTTTATCACCTTGGGCGAAGCCGGCAGCTACCAAAATTGACTGTTCTTGGGTTTCAGCTCACACTCTTGTTTGTTGCTGTCACCATTGCTGCTGCGGTCTTTGCGCTCGTTCGATATGACTCTGAATTAGTAGCTGTGGATTGGCTTCACGGTGGTGCTGAAGCATTTCTGACGTTGAGCAATGCCTGCATTGTTGCCGGTCTGCTTAGATCAAAAATTCCAGCAGCCAGTGAATAACTCTTACGAGGAGGAGCTCTTGGGGCAATGAAATCGGAAGATGAGGTGTCGCTTGTTGCGCTGCATGTTCACTCCTCTTCTGGCTATTGCTCCCGCCACTGTTTCCTGGTCACCCAAGGTTGCCCTTGTGATGGTGGTCTGCAATGTCATCGCCATCGGGATTGGCAAAGCCACGATTAAGCATCAAAACGAGGGCATCAAACTGCCCGGTGCCTCTTTCTTTGGGGGCATGAGTCACGCCAGCATGCTTGCTACCACAAGCCTGGGGCACATGATTGGCATTGGCGCAATCCAAGGTCTAGCAGCCCGAGGCGTGCTTTAAGTTTCCCTCGCTGATGTCTTGAGCTGAGGCAGCTGTGCTGCCTCAGCTGCACCAATCTCAGCCAGCTGATGACACTTCGGCTGGTGATTTTTCTTCGAGTTTCAGGGAACCAGTTGTTGAGAGCAAAAAATGCTTTTTGATCCGGACTGCCATTTGATCCGGAGTCAGACCCAAGGCTTCAAAACTTTGTTGGGGAGTGGCATGATCCACAAGTTGGTCAGGAATTCCAATGCGCAGCATCGGAATCGCTAACCCCTTCTCCTGGAGCGATTCAAGAACAGCCGAACCAAAGCCACCTGCCAAAGCGCCCTCTTCCATCGTGACTATCTTGCCAATCTTTTGGGCCATAGGATGAATGAGTGCTTCATCCAACGGACGTAAATAACGTGCATTAATCACAGCAGCCTCAACGCCTACTGCTGATAAACACTTCGCAGTGGCTACGGCCTTCGGCACCATGGCGCCATAGGCAACGATCAAAACATCTTTGCCTTCACGCACGACTTCGCCACAGCCAATGGGAAGAGCTTCCCAGCCTTCCTCCATCAGCGGCACACCTTCACCGGGTCCGCGAGGGATTCTCAGAGCAGTAGGCCCATCGTGATGGAGACAGGTAACCAGCATCCTCTGAAGCTCAGCTTCATCCTTGGGAGCCATCACGGTGAAATTGGGAATCGCACGCATATAGCTGATGTCGTATAGACCTTGATGGGTTGGACCATCAGCTCCAACAATTCCCGCTCTATCCAAGACAAAGGTCACGGGCAGTTTTTGTATCCCGACATCGTGGATCAGCTGATCAAAGGCTCTCTGTAAAAACGTGCTGTAGATGGCCACCACTGGCCTGAGTCCACCGCAAGCCATGCCAGCTGAAAGAGTGACGGCATGCTGCTCAGCAATGCCAACGTCGATGTATTGGTCGGGGAGTGCTTTTTGCAGGATGTCTAGGCCAGTTCCAGTCGCCATGGCGGCTGTGATCCCTACAACCTTTGGATTCTGTTCGCAGAGCTTGACAAGAGTTTGGCCAAATACTTTGCTGTAACTCGGTGGTTTTGGGGTTTTGCTGGGCCTTGCTTTACCGGTACTGAGATTGAAAGCTGACTGTGCGTGATAACCAACTTGATCGGCTTCTGCGTAGGGATACCCCTTTCCTTTTTTTGTAACTACATGAACCATGACCGGACCACCTACGCGATGTGCGGCCTGGAAAGATCTGGTCATTTCAGCAATGTCATGACCATCAACCGGACCCATATACGTGAATCCAAGCTCTTCAAAGACGGCACCTACTTTGGGAACAGCGAGGCGGCGCATACTCTCTTTGAGACGATTCAGCTCTGGTGGAATTTCTCCGCCCATAAAGGGAAGATGGCGCACGCTTTCTTCAACGCTTCCAGATAAAAATTGAAGAGGCGGGCTCAATCGCATCCGGTTGAGATAGGTCGACAGCGCACCAACAGGTGGTGAGATCGACATGTCGTTGTCATTCAAGACAACGAGTAGAGGGGTGGATGGCAGATGACCTGCGTGGTTGATGGCTTCCAATGCCATGCCACCGGTTAGGGCTCCATCACCAATGACAGCAACGCATTTGTAATCAAGACCTTGCCGATCACGTGCCATGGCCATTCCGAGGGCTGCCGAGATGGATGTACTGGCGTGCCCTGCACCGAAATGATCAAAACGACTTTCGGTTCTTTTGAGATAACCGGCCACCCCACCCTGTTGACGCAGGGTGTCGAAGCTTCCGTAGCGTCCGGTAATTAATTTGTGCGGATAGGCCTGATGCCCCACATCCCAAACCACCTTGTCTTGATCCAGATCAAGGGTTTGGTAAAGGGCCAGGGTTAATTCAACAACACCTAATCCAGGTCCAAGATGTCCGCCGCTGTTCGACACCACCTCCAAATGGCGTGTACGAATTTGTTTGGCCACTTCCTCAAGCTGCGCCGCGGAGAGTCCGTGCAGCTGATTGGGATGGGTTAATTCGCTCAGATGCATACCCATCCCCAGACCGGTTCAGTCAATCTACGAGCCTCCCCGACCCTTCGTGATGGTGAGTGGTTGTCAGACTGCAGTGATGGATCATTATTTGCCGAAGATCCTGCGCGCCCGTGTCTATGACGTGGCCAGGGAAACCCCTTTAGAACTCGCCAACAACCTCAGCCGAAGGTTGAGCAACAGCGTTTGGTTGAAACGGGAAGACCTTCAACCCGTTTTCTCCTTCAAGTTGCGTGGTGCATACAACCGCATGGCTCAACTTTCTGAAGCTGAGCTGAAACTCGGGGTGATCGCCTCCAGTGCTGGAAATCATGCACAAGGAGTGGCCCTCAGTGCATCACACCTCGGTTGTAGAGCCGTGATCGTGATGCCGGTTACAACCCCTGGCGTGAAAGTTGATGCTGTCCGCCAGTTGGGAGCAGAGGTGGTCCTACATGGTGAGACTTACGACGAGGCCTATGCGGAGGCCAGGTCACGCAGCGAAGCGGAACAACTTTGCTTTATCCATCCGTTTGACGATCCGGAGGTGATTGCAGGACAGGGAACGGTGGGTATGGAAATCCTCCGCCAGTGCCATCAGCCACCCGATGCGATTTATGTGGCTGTGGGAGGTGGTGGTTTGATCGGGGGAATAGCCGTGTACGTGAAAAGTCTCTGGCCAGACGTTCAAATCATTGGTGTTGAACCCCACGATGCTGCCGCCATGACGCTGTCCTTAGAGGCAGGTGAACGCATTCGATTGCCACAGGTGGGTCTATTTGCAGATGGAGTCGCTGTTCGTGAGGTGGGTGAGCACACCTTTGCGTTGGCCCAGAAGTACGTCGATGACATCGTCACTGTCAGCACCGATGAAATCTGTGCTGCGATTAAGGATGTTTTTGAAGACACCCGCTCGATTCTTGAACCAGCAGGTGCCCTTGCTATTGCAGGTCTGAAGGCTGATGTAAACCGACGCTCACTTCAGAATCAAAACCTTGTTGCTGTGGCCTGTGGGGCCAATATCAATTTCGCTCGCCTGCGCTTCGTTGCTGAGCGTGCGGAATTGGGTGAAGAACGTGAAGCGATGCTCGCTGTAGAAATTCCCGAGCGTCCGGGGAGTCTTCGCTGCCTGTGTGAATTACTTGCGGATCGCAGCCTCACTGAATTCTCCTATCGAATGGGGGCTGGTGATCAGGCCCACATTTTTATGGGCGTTCAGGTGAGCGGGCCCGATGACAGATCGTCCTTGATCGACCATCTCAAGGCGCACGGGTATGCCTGCCTAGATCTCAGTGACGACGAACTGTCGAAGGTGCATCTCCGGCACATGGTTGGAGGTCGACTCCCCGCGAGTTCATCGGCCAGCAATGTGCAGGAGCTTCTTTATCGCTTTGAGTTTCCAGAGCGCCCAGGGGCCTTAATGCGCTTCGTGACCGCCTTGCATCGCGACTGGAGCATCAGCATTTTTCACTACAGAAATCATGGAGCTGATGTGGGTCGGATTGTGGTTGGTGTTCTTGTCTCCACGGACGATCTCAAGGCCTGGCAAGCCTTCCTACGTGACCTCGGTTACAGCAGTTGGGAAGAAACAAGTAATCCGGCTTACCAACTATTTCTTGGTGGATAAGGAGGTGTGAATGGCTAAAACCTGTACCAGCGTTAATTTAAATCGGTTCGTAAGGGGAGGTAATGGCACAAGGATTGGAGCGAAGCAACATGCAGGAGTTCAATCTCTCCCTTCCAGCTCGGCTGGAGGCCATCCTTTACCTCAAGGGCAAAGCCCTTTCCCTTTCAGAGTTGGCCGAGCTAGCTGACTCCAGTGAAAAAGAAGCAGAACAGGGGCTACTCGCTTTGCTCGCTGGTTATGCCCAACGGGATACGGCTTTGGAAATTCATGAAAACAGTGGTCGTTACAGCCTTCAGCTTCGGGCTGGTCTTGGGGAACTGGTTCGTAACCTTTTACCGGTCAATCTGTCCACGGCAACGCTTAGAACCCTGGCAACGATTGCTTTGAAACGACGGATTCTTCAGTCGGAGCTCGTTGAATTAAGAGGGTCTGGTGCCTACGACCACATCAAAGAGCTGCTCGGTCAGAACTTCATTGAACGCAAACGCCAAAGCGAAGGGCGTTCGTATTGGATCAGTCTTTCTGAAAAGTTTCATCGCACATTTTCTGTGCTTCCTGATAGAGGGATGTCAGACCCAGATCAGGCTGCATAAAATTCACCTATTAATCACGGTCAAGAATCACCAATGGATTTGAGTTTTGTTTCCACCTTTCTTCAGATCATTGCCCAGACCCTGCAGATTTATTCGTTTGTCTTGATCGTTCGAGTCCTGCTCACCTGGTTTCCGAATGTGGATATGGGAAACCCAGTGCTCAGCACCGTGAGTTCGATCACAGACCCTTACCTCAATGCCTTTCGTGGTCTGATCCCCCCGCTAGGTGGCCTGGATCTATCCGCCATTCTCGCTTTCGTTGCCCTGAGCTTGATGCAGAAGCTATTGGTGTCAGCGAGCTTTGCGTTTGCCGGTGGATTTGGCAACTACGGCTAAGGGTTACGGCTACGTGAGCCAGCGACCTCAGCGATGATCGCCGCTCCCTTTCAGCTGCCCACGCGCTGAACGGTCACGCAATTTGCTGAGGTTTTGGTTCGCCACATCCTCCAGCTCATACCCCAGTTCGCTGGCTAATTGAGCGACGTACCAGAGCACATCACCCAGCTCCAGAGCGATTTCAGCTCGTACCTCATCGTCAAAGTGGCCTGCTCGATCGCGCAGCACCTTCTTCACTTTGTCTGCGACTTCTCCAGCCTCACCACTCAGTCCCAAGGTTGGATAGATGGGATTGCTTCCAGCATCTGGGTAAAGAGCGGTTAGCCGCGCAGCGTCCTGATAAGCATTCAGGTCCATACGAATCATGTTGAAGAGAGCCATCATCCAACAAGTTGTTGAGTCCAAAAGGTCAAGACGGTAGATTCCGCAAGCTTCAAGCCCTGTGGATGGCCCAGATCGATCTAACCCGTAGAACCAAGATCGTGGCCACCATCGGGCCCGCAACGGAAAGTCCTGAAAGGATCCGTGAACTCATCCAAGCCGGAGCGACCACGTTTCGGCTGAATTTTTCTCATGGAGATCACAGCGAGCACGCCGAAAGGATCGTCACAATTCGACAGGTGGCCCATGAATTGGGAGCCCACATCGGCATTCTTCAGGATCTTCAGGGTCCAAAGATTCGCTTAGGTCGGTTCGAAGAAGGTCCGATCACGCTCGCAAAAGGCGATCAATTCGCACTCACGGCTAAGCAGGTGCGGTGCAATCAGACGGTCGCAACAGTCACCTACGACAAGCTGGCCGACGAAGTGTCTACTGGAAGTCGAATTCTTCTTGATGATGGTCGTGTTGAGATGAAGGTTGAGCGCGTGGATACCGTCGACCAGACCCTCCACTGCTCGGTAACGGTTCCTGGCGTGCTGTCCAACAACAAAGGAGTGAATTTCCCTGATGTACAGCTCTCTGTAAGGGCGCTGACCCCAAAAGATCGACAAGATTTGGCCTTTGGTCTTAAGCAGGGTGTGGACTGGGTCGCGCTGAGCTTCGTGCGCAACCCTTCTGACATGCAGGAGATTAGAGAGCTGATTCGTAAGCACGGTTACACAACTCCAGTGATCGCAAAAATTGAAAAGTTCGAAGCGATCGATCAAATTGACGCGATTTTGCCGCTTTGCGACGGCGTGATGGTTGCTCGTGGTGACCTCGGCGTTGAAATGCCTGCAGAAGAAGTCCCGCTTCTTCAAAAAGATCTGATCCACAAGGCCAACAGCCTCGGAATCCCGATCATCACGGCGACCCAGATGCTCGATTCCATGGCTTCGAGTCCTAGACCTACGCGTGCAGAGGTGAGTGACGTTGCCAACGCCATTCTTGATGGCACTGATGCGGTGATGCTGTCCAATGAGACGGCTGTTGGTGACTTTCCTGTTGAGGCTGTTGAAACAATGGCGACGATCGCCAGGCGCATCGAACGGGATTACCCCCAACGGCCGATTGATACCCACCTGCCGAGCACGATCCCTAATGCGATTAGCGGGGCAGTGAGCAGCATTGCTCGTCAGCTCAATGCAGCGGCGATTTTGCCCTTAACCAAAAGTGGTGCCACCGCTCATAACGTCAGCAAATTCAGGCCCTCCACTCCAATCCTTGCGATCACCAGCGAAGTCAACGTGGCGCGCAAGCTTCAGTTGGTTTGGGGTGTTTCACCACTGTTGATTGAAACCCAGAAGAGCACGACCGCCACCTTCACATTGGCGATGGCTTATGCCCAAGAACTTGGCGTGGTGAAAGATGGTGATCTTTGCGTCCAAACAGCAGGAACGCTCGCTGGAATTAGTGGCTCTACAGACTTGATTAAAGTGGGGATCGTGAGTGCTGTGCTCGGTCGAGGAACCGGATTCGGCAGTGGCTCTGTTAGCGGAAAAGTACGCATTGCGATGTCTGCTAGTGATTGCGCTCGACTCGAACCAGGAGACATCCTTGTGGCTAGAGATACATCAGCCGACTACCTCGACGGTATTCGTGAAGCTGCAGCTGTCATCACAGAACAACCAGGCGAGGACTCTCACGCTGCGGTCATCGCCAAACGCCTAGGCGTTCCAGTAATTACCGGGGTGGTAAATGCAACGCAAGATCTCAGAGAAGGCGAAGTTGTCACCTTGCACGTGAAAGATGGTTTGGTTCATCGGGGTACCGGCAGCAACTCGGCGATGAAATTAGACACCATGCTCTGAGTTAGGTCTTTAGCCGTTCATGGCCAGCAAACTGCCGCTTGCCGACACCGTCGGCATGGCTCTCACCACACTGAAGGCAAATCGCTTACGTAGTTTGCTCACGATGCTGGGCATCGTGATTGGTAACGCCTCTGTGATCACGCTGGTTGGTGTGGGTCGGGGTGCCCAAAATTTGGCGGAAGACCAGCTCAGCAGTCTTGGGGCCAACGTGTTGTTTGTTGTTCCTGGGAGCAATGACACGCGAAGGCAGGGGGTGGCCTTTCCGCGCACCTTGGTACTGGACGATGCCACTGCCATTGCTGCGCAAGTCCCAAGCGTAAAACGTGTTGCTCCACAAATCTCAGCCAATGAAGTAGTTCAGGCTGGAGCGAGGAGTACAAGCGCTTCGATCTCAGGAATAACGCCAGCTTTCTTACCGGTACGCAGTTTTGAGGTCGCCCGTGGTCGATTCATCAGTTCAGAGGATGAACAGAGTGCAAAGACCGTAGTGGTGATTGGTCCAGATCTTCGTGACAAGCTCTTCCCTTCTGGTGCAGCCGTTGGTCAAAGCATCCGGATTAGAGACCAGAGTTTCTCTGTCATTGGGGTGATGGAGCCCAAGGGAGCGGTCTTTGGTTCAAACCAAGATGAAAACGCCTACATCCCTTTAACAACCATGGTGAGTCGCCTCACTGGCCGGGACCCAACCTATGGAGTCAGTCTCAGTTTTATCAGCGTTGAAGCGAAGGATGAGCAAAGCACTGGGCCAGCCAAGTTTCAAATCACCAATTTGCTGCGTCAACGGCATCGCATTTTGCGCAAAGACGATTTTGCTGTCAGATCTCAGAAGGATGCCCTCACCATCGTTGGCACGATTACAGGCGGCCTAACCCTGATGCTGGGTGCTATCGGAGGTGTTTCGCTGCTCGTTGGAGGCATCGGAATCATGAACATCATGTTGGTATCGGTCAGCGAGCGCACAGAAGAAATCGGCTTACGCAAGGCATTGGGTGCGCGTAGTTCTGACGTTCTCCGACAGTTTTTGGTTGAAAGTCTTGTTTTGGCGAGTCTCGGTGGCGTAATTGGAACCGCCGTAGGACTTGGCACCGTGACAGCTGTTGCCTTCTTCTCGCCCTTACCGGCAGCGATTGGCGCCTCGACAATTTTGGTCACGGTGGGGCTGTCGGGATCTATAGGTTTGTTTTTCGGCGTCGTCCCTGCCAAGCGCGCAGCGATGCTCGATCCGATCGTTGCATTAAGAAGCCTTTAGATCACCTTGCCTTGAAACAGCGGTTTAGGTAAGGAAACTCTTACAGTCTTGTCACTCTCGATGAATCCATGAATCAACGCTGGCGTCAGATAGCCCTCTGGATTCTTCCCATAGGCGTCGCGTTGCTGCTTGTTTGGCAGCTGGTTGGAAGCGGAGCTCTTAATAATCTTCGTAGTAGTAGTGCTTCCACGAACGGCAGTACAACGGTTGCTCCACGCAATGCTGCAGTTGCGCGGATGAGCTATGGACGCTTCTTGGATTACGTCGCAGCTGGTCGCGTCACGGCAGTTGACATCTATGACGGTGGCCGTAACGCAGTTGTGGAAGCGGTTGATCCTGATCTTGACAACAGAGTTCAAAGGCTCCGCGTAGACCTTCCTGGCTTGGCACCTGAGCTGATCAACACCCTTAAGGAAGAAGGCATCAGTTTCGATATTCATCCACCGAAGACTGCTCCTCCTGCCCTTGGAATTCTTGGTAATCTCCTATTCCCCCTGTTGCTGATCGGATCCTTGATCTTTTTGGCTCGTCGTGGCAATTCCATGCCTGGAGGCCCTGGTCAAGCCATGCAATTCGGGAAGACGAAAGCCCGCTTTGCAATGGAAGCCGATACCGGAGTGAAATTTGATGATGTGGCCGGTGTTAGTGAAGCAAAGGAAGATTTGCAGGAAGTAGTCACCTTTTTGAAGCAACCTGAGCGCTTTACCTCCGTAGGTGCTCAAATCCCTAAGGGAGTTTTACTAGTAGGACCTCCAGGAACAGGTAAAACCCTTCTTGCCAAAGCGATTGCAGGGGAAGCAGGCGTTCCCTTTTTCGCACTTTCTGGTTCTGAATTTGTTGAAATGTTTGTGGGTGTCGGTGCTAGCCGAGTCCGCGATCTTTTCAAACGTGCGAAGGAGAACAGTCCTTGTCTCATCTTTATTGACGAAATTGATGCCGTAGGTCGTCAGCGTGGTGCTGGAATTGGTGGTGGTAACGATGAGCGTGAACAAACGCTTAATCAGCTACTTACAGAAATGGATGGTTTCGAAGGAAATAGTGGAATTATCATTCTTGCCGCTACCAATAGGCCTGACGTTCTTGACTCTGCGCTAATGCGTCCAGGTCGTTTTGACCGTCAAGTTACCGTCGATGCACCTGATATCAAAGGCCGTCTTTCCATCCTTGAAGTTCACTCCAGGAACAAAAAGCTGGACGACAACCTAACGCTTGACAGCATTGCTAGAAGAACGCCTGGATTTACAGGGGCAGATCTTGCCAACTTGTTGAATGAAGCGGCGATCCTTACGGCACGACGTCGCAAGGAAAGCATCGGAATTTCAGAAATTGATGATGCCGTGGATCGCATCATTGCTGGGATCGAAGGTCATCCCCTTACCGATGGTCGTAGCAAGCGACTGATTGCTTATCACGAGGTTGGACATGCTTTGGTTGGCACGCTCGTAAAGGATCACGATCCGGTTCAAAAGGTCACGCTGATTCCTCGAGGACAGGCTCAGGGATTAACCTGGTTCTCACCTGACGAGGAGCAGATGCTGGTCTCACGCGCCCAGCTCAAAGCTCGAATCATGGGGGCTTTAGGTGGTCGCGCTGCAGAAGACGTTGTGTTTGGTCACTCCGAAATCACCACTGGCGCCGGTGGTGACATTCAAATGGTGGCTTCTTTGTCTCGCCAAATGGTGACAAAATTTGGGATGAGCCAGTTGGGACCAATGGCACTAGAGGGAGGCAACCAGGAAGTTTTCCTTGGTCGTGATCTGATGACAAGGAGTGATGTTTCCGATGCCATCTCTAAACAAATCGATGAGCAGGTTCGGTTAATCGTGATGAAGTGCTACGAGGAAACCGTTGAACTGGTTGGTAAGCATCGACAAGCTATGGATAAATTGGTGGAGCAACTCATAGAGCAGGAAACTTTGGACGGTGATGAATTCCGTGCTGTTGTCGCTGAATTTGCTGAAATACCCGAAAAAGAGCGATTCTCTCCCCTACTTGCTTGATCAAAAAGAGCAAGCTTATCAAAAAGCCTGCTCTTTTTTGGTTGGTAACTATTAAAAGGATTCTCTTGATGAGGATCTTTTTTTATACAGAGCGAATAGGACTTTTATCGATGACATTGTCAATTAAGCCATACTCCATAGCCTGTTGTGGAGACATAAAGAAATCGCGGTCAGTATCGGCTTGGATTTTGTCTAGTGGTTGTCCAGTGCGATCTGCCAATTCATGATTC
This sequence comes from Synechococcus sp. ChBW.bin.23, assembly GCA_037620855.1. GTDB lineage: Bacteria > Cyanobacteriota > Cyanobacteriia > PCC-6307 > Cyanobiaceae > Synechococcus_C. The sequence continues at coordinate 12,584 of JASJLK010000093.1, forward strand.
AGGCGATCTTTAAGGAACAAGATTTCGTCAGCCTGAATTCGGATATCACTCGCCTGACCACTTGCGCCTCCCAAGGGCTGGTGAATCATGATTCGAGAATGCTGTAAACTGCTGCGCTTGCCTTTCGCGCCAGCGCAAAGTAGGAATGCCCCCATGCTCGCGGCAAGGCCAACACAGACGGTGTGCACATCCGGCTTGATGTGCTGCATGGTGTCAAAAATTCCAAGCCCGTCGTACACAGAGCCACCTGGAGAATTCACATATAAGAAGATCTCTTTTTCGGGGTCTTCTGCCTCAAGAAAAAGAAGCTGAGCAACGATTCGATTGGCGGAATCGCTGGTGACAGGCTCCCCTAAGAAGATGATTCGCTCCCTTAAGAGTCGAGAATAAATATCAAAAGCCCTTTCTCCTCTTCCTGATTCCTCGATCACGATCGGGATCATGTTGCATAACTTCAGTTAGAACAATCCTAACGGCGGCGGCAGCGGCGCTATGGTCTTGATTCAAAGTGGGGTGGAAGGACCTTGACGGATCAACGGACGATCGCTGACAGCAAGCGTGCCTTCCATACAGCTTTTCCCTACGTGATTCCGTCTCTGTACAGAAGAACGGCAGACGAGCTCTTGGTTGAGCTGCATTTACTCAGTCATCAACAGCATTTCAAAAGTGACGCTTTATTCGCTGTGGGATTGCGTCAGGTGTTTCAGGCGTTCACGCAGGGTTACAAGCCTGAAACACACCTCGATGAGCTTTATGCCGCCATATGCACTTGCAATGGGTTCGATCCAGAAGCTTTGAAACAGCTAGCAGAGGGATCCACCTCAGCTGTTTCAGGACACACCGTTATTGAAGTGCGTGAATGGCTTTCCAATCGCGGCGCTGGGGCTCCTGAGCCTTTGGCATCGGGCATTTCTAGCGTTGGCGGTGAATCTTTTCACTACTCGCGTTTGATGGCTGTGGGCTTGTTGAGCCTGCTCTCCTCCGCCCAAGGTGGTGAACCTTCCGATCCTGTTGAACTCAAAACGCTTGCGCATGAAATTGGTGAGCAACTTGGACT
>JASJLK010000094.1:0-6822 GCA_037620855.1 Synechococcus sp. ChBW.bin.23
AGGCTCATCAGCGCAGGCCGTAATCCTGAGCTTCACCTCTCCGCGGCCGGCATAGGGAGCAACGGTGGGGTTGCCCCCCTCCAACAGATCGGCCACCTGTTCGGCCAACGTGGATTCGCCGATTCCCCAGAAATGAAGCAGACGGCTCACAAACACACCTTTGGAGAGCCCAGACGACCGGAACCAGGGCGCGGCCGTGGCCTCCCACATCGCTTTCATCTCACTGGGCACTCCCGGAAACGTGAGAACGGTGAATCCAGGCACTGGGGTCCAGATCATGCCGGGAGCGGTTCCCGTTGGATTCCATAAAACCGCAGCACCAACAGGCAAGAGCGCCTGACGACGGGTTTCAGGGCCAGGGGTGCGACCGCGGCTTCGGGCTTTCTCTTCAATGTCAGACCAAACCTCAGCTCGCTCTTCCAAAGAAACAGAAAACGCAGCTGCAATAGCGTTCGTGGTGAGATCATCCGGGGTTGGTCCAAGCCCACCGGTCACGATCAACACGCTGGAGCGTTGCGCGATCTCCTGCACCAGGGCAATCAAGCGATCGCGGTTATCGCCCACAACGGTTTGGCGAAAATGGGGGAGGCCAAGAGAGGCAAGCTCTTCCGAAAGCCAACGAGCGTTGCCGTTGAGGATGTTGCCAAGCAAAAGCTCCGTCCCCACACAGAGGATCTCAACACCAGAGCGGTCCGAGCGATCAGCCATGGCGATCAGGGGATGAAGATTCAAGGCCTGAAGGTTCAATCGCCGCGTCCAGATGACGCTGACGATTGATGGTCACAACCGTGGCCACAAGGATGGCCGTAGCCAGTCCAAGCCAGAGGAAACGCATTTCCACATTGGCCACAACCATGGCCAATGACGCCAACCACTGCGTGAACACGTAGATCAAGACAACTGTGCGTCGATGGCTAAAGCCAGCCCGAAGAAGTCGGTGATGCAGATGGCGCCGATCCGGATAAAAGGGGGAGTGACCATCGCTGAGACGCCCCATAATCACAGCCGACATATCGGCCAAGGGCAACGAAAGAATCAACAACGGCAGCAAAAGGCTCACCGTTGTAAGCCCTTTTGCAGGGCCAACAATGCTTACGGCGGCCAGGGTGAACCCCAGAAAATACGATCCGCCATCACCCATAAAAATGCGGGCTGGATTGAAGTTGTGGCGGAGGAAACCAAGGCAACTTCCAGCCAACGCGGCAGCAAGAAAAGCAGCCGCTGACTGATGGAGCGAAAAACTCACTGAAACCAAGCCAACCGCTGCGATTCCAGCAACACCTGCGGCTAAACCATCAAGGCCATCGAGCCAATTAATTGCGTTGGTAATCCCCACAAGCCAAATCACCGTGGCGACCAAGCTGAGCAGATCAGGAAGCAGCAAAGCTTCTGAGCTACTGGCTAACCAGGGCAGATCAATCGCTCCGATACGAACGCCCTGGGACCAAACAACCACCGAAACCGCAACCTGACCTGCCAAGCGCGGCCAAGGAGACAGAGCAAACAGATCGTCTGCAAGTCCGATCACAAAAAAGCAGAGAGAGCCAGCAAGCGTGGTCCAAATGAGCTGATCACGGGCCGGAGCCAACATGCCAAACCCGCCCATCCACCACGTCACCACAAGGGACAAACAAAAACCCAAAACCAAGGCGATGCCCCCCAACCTCACCATGGGGGTGGTGTGCTGTTTGCGCGAATCGGGCTGATCCGTGAGACCTAATCTCAAACCCAACCCACGCACGAAGGGTACGAGCAGCGTCGTAACCACAGCAGCAACAACAAGACTCGCCGAAGCGACTGCGAGAGGAGTACTCGCAAACGTCACAGAAAACTTCGGCGGAAGGTCACCAAACAGAATCTTTTAGAAGCGAATCTTAGGCAAAAAAAGGCTGAGAGACACGGCTGTTAAGGCCCTCAAGCGAGAGCCGGTTCCAGAGCAGGGGAATAGAGCGGAAACCGCTTGCAGAGATCACTGACTCGCTCCAAGCAGCGCGCCTGAATGGCGTCATCCTCAGGGTTTAGGAGGCGATCAGCGATCACATCCGCAACTTCGTGGAAGGCCTTCTCATCAAAGCCACGGGTGGTGAGAGCAGCCGTTCCCAAACGCAAACCACTCGTCACGAAGGGCGACTCAGGATCAAAGGGAACCGTGTTCTTGTTGGCCGTGATGTGTACATCACTCACCAAAAGATCAGCCACCTTGCCGGTCATCCCGATGCTGCGCAGATCGAGAAGCACCACATGGTTATCCGTGCCACCACTCACTACATCAATCTTTCGCTCTTGAAGGCGGGCCGCGAGTGCCTGAGCGTTGGCAACAACCTCACGGCTGTAAGTCTTGAAGTCGGGCTGCAACGCCTCGCCGAAAGCCACGGCCTTGGCTGCAATCACGTGTTCAAGTGGTCCACCTTGCGATCCAGGAAACACAGCCTTGTCAAATCGGCGTGCGAACTCTGCATCGCGACAAAGAATCAAGCCACCACGGGGGCCGCGCAGGGTTTTATGGGTCGTGGTGGTGACAACATCACAGTGAGGTACTGGGCTGGCATGCACTCCAGCAGCCACGAGGCCGGCGATATGGGCAATGTCTGCCAACAGGTACGCACCCACCTCGTCCGCAATGGAGCGGAACGCAGCGAAGTCAATCGAGCGCGGGTAGGCCGAGTATCCACAAATGATCAGCTTGGGCTTGTGCTTAAGAGCCAGCTGGCGAATGGCCTCCATATCAAGGCGCTGCGTCTGTTGATCAACGCCGTACTGGGCCACGTTGAACCACTTGCCGCTCACATTCACCGGTGAACCATGGGTGAGGTGCCCCCCATGGCTGAGATCCATCCCAAGGATCGTGTCACCGGGCTGAAGCAGGGCAAGAAACACAGCAAAATTCGCCTGAGCACCGCTGTGGGGCTGAACATTTGCCCAAGCGGCATCGAAAAGTTGCTTCGCCCTTGAGATTGCCAATTCTTCGATGGCATCCACGTGCTCGCAGCCGCCGTAATAACGCTTGTGGGGCAGCCCCTCGGCGTACTTATTAGTAAGCACCGATCCCTGAGCTTCCATCACCGCCTTGGAGGTGAAGTTCTCCGATGCAATCAACTCAAGATGCGTCTCCTGACGCATCTGCTCTTGATCGATCAAACCAGCAATGGCAGGGTCTGCAGCCTGCAGAGATGCATTAATCGGGGCTGCGGAGCGATCTGTCATGCGTTTCAAACACCAATGCACGAATCGTAGGGAATAGGCCCCTCGCACTCACGAATCTTCAAAAAAAAACTGCCTTATCGGCAGTTTTCAGAAGCGCGCCTGGAGAGATTAGAACTCCCGACCCTCTGATCCGTAGTCAGATGCTCTAATCCGCTGAGCTACAAGCGCTTGGAAGCCCCCATCTGACCGTACCAAGGCACCCTTCGTCAACCAACGGACACCAACACGTCAAAATCAACGAAGTAAAGAGGGTCATCACATGCCGCTCCGCTGGTACGGACCCGCCGATCCGAACAATGCCACCTACAGGCATTTCAACAGGGTGGTGAATTTCTGCCTCCACGCCGGGGGATTTGCCGCTGTCAATAGCGGCCTTTGGTTTGTGCAAGAGATGCGGCATCCCTGGAGCCATCTCGACCTTTGGAGTGAAGCTTGGCTGGGGGTCTTGATTGTTCACTTGCTAATCGTGATCCGTCTGCGCCCTGGCAAAGACGCAGACGCGGACGAAAACTGAGTCAGCATGCAATCAGACGTTCCGACTCCACAACGATGACTCTGGACTCAGCTGATCTACGCGCCCTCACCTCAACGCTGGCAGACCGCCTCTATATCCAGGTGGCTGGATGGCACTTGTATTTGGGAGATGCCGGCTTAGCCGAAGCCCTTGCGATTGAATGCAGCGCGCTGCTTGACCAAGGCGCGGTTGTGGCCGCACGCCAAGCGCTGGAGGCTGTTCAGGTCCCGATTGGGGGAGGAAGTGCGCGATTACCGATGGCGCGTCTGTTGCCGTCCTCTCAACTTTCGGACCTCGAGGAGATTCTCGAAGGACACTGCCGATAAGGTTGAAACGTTGTTGGACTCTGCCGTGCTGATCATCGAGGTCACCAACGCCCGCGATGTGGTCCGGCAACGGATCGGCCGCCTCGGCGAACGCTTGATTGGAAAAGTTGTCGATCCCGAAGCCCAGGTTGAGAAAGCTCTCATCCAGGAAATGGAAACCGCTTTTCGCGACTTTGGAATTGAAGCGCGAATTCTGTCTGTGCAAGGGCCCCAGCTAGTCGGTCGCCAACACCTCGAGTTACCGATCCAGGTGCGGGAAGACCGAGAGGTCCGTCTCAGCGACGAGTGAGGCGACGCGTCAGACCTTTGCTGATCTCGCGAACCTCTTGAACATCAAACGCTTGACCCAACGCCATAAACACCAAACCCCCCAGTGATCCCGAAAGGCCGACCTGCAGGAGGCGGCCCACAAGATCAACTGGCCAACTCACCCCTTCGCTCAATCCCCAGGCCACGATCCCAGCGCCTACGGCTGCAACCATGAGACGCAAGCCATCAAGGCCCCACTGTTTTAACGGCAACACTTTCAGCCGATGCTGCAGGGCCAACAACAGGGCGACGCAGGTGAGCACATTGATCAAGACGGTGGCCAGCACCAAACCCGCTGCACCGAAATTGAAGGGAAGTTGCGGCCCCCAAGGCGTTGGACCACCTACTAGGACCCAGTCGAACACCACATTGAGGCCAATGCCGATGACCGAAAGCCGAAAGGGTGTTGTGCCATCGCCAAGGGCGTAAAACACGCGCACCAACACATCTCGGCCGAGATAGGCCGGCATGCCAAGTCCATAGGCCATCAACAAGCCCGTCACGAGCTCCACCGCACCTTGATTGAAAGCACCCCGTTCGTAGACCAGCGCCACGATGGGAGTAGCGAGGGCCAGGAATAAGGCAGCAAGGGGAAGCATCGACGCCGTCGACAACATCAAGCCCTGACGGATTCGAGCGATCAGCTCTGGGCGATCTTGGGAAGCCGTGAGACGGGAAAAGGTTGGCAAGAGAGGCACCAACAATGCGTTGGAAATCAACCCCAGCGGCGTCTGAACCAACAGATTGGCGTAACCAAGTCCAGCCGCCGCTCCAAGCAACCCCGACGCGAAAAACAGATCGGTAAACACATTGATCTGCAGCATTCCCGACGACAAGGTGGCCGGGCCCATCACCTGCCAAACCTCCTGAACACCGGGATGACGCCAATCCCAGGCGAGACGCAACTGAAGCAGTCCCTGCTTCATCAGAGCAGGGAGCTGCAGAAGCCATTGCAGAATCGCTCCCACCAGGGTGGATAACGCCAACACCACTCCTCCCCAAAGCGCGAAAGCGGGCGTTGAGATCGCAGAGCCCGCTTGCCACCAGAGCAAACCGATGCCCACGATGAGCGCGAGGCTTGACATCAACGGCGAAATCGCCGGGATCCAGAACTCATCTGCAGCATTGAGCGATCCGAAGCCAAGGCCGATCAGACCAGCCAACAGAGCCATCGGAGCCATCACTTGCAGCTGTACCGCGGCGATGCGGTGCAACTCCGGACTAAGGCCAGGGCCAACGAGCGTGATCAATGGATCAGCTGCCAGCACGAGAACGATTGTTACTACCAGCAGCAGAGCGCTGACCATCGTGTTCAACGTGGCCAAAACATGAGCACCCTCCTCACGAGGACGGCGGCTGAGCACGCTCACCATGGCGCTATGGAATGGACCATTGATCCCTCCCAGAAGAATCAATAGAAATCCAGGAAGCACATAGGCGTAGTTGTAAGCGTCATAAGCAGCACCCACCCCGAAGGCTGCCGCAATCACCAACTGACGCACTAAGCCGCCAACTTTGCTCAACAACGTGCCGTAGGTGACGACCAGGGCAATGCGCTTCAGAGATCTCGCCATTCGTCGTCTGTTAACAGCCCTTCTGAGCCAGCATTCTCAACCCTGTGCCAGGCCACCATGGCCTGATTCAGCCAGCAGCCATGACCGGCACCTCGATCCTTCAATTTCCTGCACTCAGCGAAGGTGTGCTCTTAAAGCGCTACAAACGCTTCTTAGCCGATGTGGAGCTCAACGATGGACAGGTCGTCACCGTCCACTGCGCCAACACTGGGCCCATGAAAGGCGTGCTCCATCCGGGCGGGAGAGTCAGGGTCCGTCACGCCCCTTCCCCGAAGCGCAAGTTGGCTTGGACCTGGGAGCAGGCAGAGGTCCCAAGCAGCGACGGAACGCTTTGCTGGGCTGGCATCAATACGGCTTTGCCCAACAAACTGATTCGGGCCCTGATCGAAGCCGGTGAACTCAAAAACCAGCTCGGCCCGATCAAGACCATCCGCGCCGAGGTTCCCTACGGACTCAATCGCAGAAGTCGCATTGACTTATTGCTCACTCCAGACGACAGCGCAGACGATCTACGCCCCATCTACGTCGAAGTTAAAAACACCACCTGGAGTCACGGCGACCTTGCGCTCTTCCCCGACACAGTGACGGAACGGGGCCAGAAACATTTGGAGGAACTCACGGCTCTCATTCCTGAAGCAAGAGGTGTATTAATTCCCTGCCTCAGCCGTCCGGATGTCAATGCTTTTGCCCCCGGGGACAGCGCCGATCCCCGCTATGGAGATCTGTTCAGATTCGCCATGAAATCAGGTGTGGAAGTACTTCCTTGCCGCTTCAACTTTGAGCTTGATCAGATCACGTGGGAAGGACTCCAGCCGGTTTATCCCCGTCAGTAAAAAGACCTAAAACGTTGTGAAACCCAGATTTGGTAGCAACAGCGACTTGAAAAGTGTGCTCT
>JASJLK010000095.1:0-11224 GCA_037620855.1 Synechococcus sp. ChBW.bin.23
TCATGTATTTAAACACAATCTATTTTGATAAAGCTTGTGAAGAAAATTCATCAATCAGCTTTCAGGCATGATTACATAAAGATTAAAAATTTTAACAATACCTAGGGCAGCAAAAGTTAAGGCAAAAGCCTTACATAATCAAATCAGAAAAGAGTACAGAAAGGACTTATCAGCTCAAATGACAATAATTACAAAAGATCAAATTTTATTGTAGAGCATCATGAAAAAGTTTCATGCCGGGAACCAGCCAAAGAAAGTTTCTATATAAACACTTAAACACAAAACCAATAATATAATCTAATTTAAAAGCTAGCTTACAGTACGATATACGTTGGAATCAAAACAAAGAAAAAGCACTGCTATATTTAATTTCAAGCAGAAATTATTTTTATAATCAATCGGGAAGGCAATGCTAGTATAATCAGGTTTTGAAAAAAGCATTCCACTAATGAGCGACAATACCCATTGCTAAATGGCAGAAATTAATAAGACTAAAGGTGATCACAGGAACCGAATTTTTGTTAAATCAAACTTTGTCAGCAGGATATGAGTTGAAGGTCACTCCAGGCAGAGGTGAAGGTATATTTTCTACGAAATCATTTTCCGTTGGAGAGATAGTCATGGTTGGAGTCATTGAAAAAACTCTGACCGCTAACCACTCTCATGCTTCACAAGTATCAGCTACATTGCATGTTCAGCATGCAGGACTAATCAGCAAGGTTAATCACTCATGCAATCCATCATGTGGAATTTCAGTCAATGCATCTGGTGCCCATGATTTCATTGCATTTAGGGATATTGAGCAGGGTGAAGAAATTACTTTTGACTATGCAATGAGGAATTATTCCATTGATTATTTCCCCAACCCTTGCTTGTGTGGAGAAGCGACTTGCAGAGTACATGTGAACGGCTGGAAGGGATTATCGATTGACAAAAAACTTGAGTATGAAGGCTTCATCGCTCCCTACCTTTTGGATATGATAAACAAAGAGTCTTGATCTACTTGAGGACTGAAAAGGATCTGTGTTGATAACGCTGCCGGTAAGCACCATATCTTGCTCAGCTCGGATGCTCTTGGAGCATCTTTTTGATCACTGAGAGGTTTATACCTTCAATGGCAAAGAACCTCTTCTTGATTAATCCGTGTCTTTAAGTTGAACGTCCAGATTAAGATAAAAGCGTATTGATATCATCGTGTTGACCATCTTCGATGGCAAGATCTTTAGGGCAACCGCTAAAGCGGTTGCCCTAAAGATCTTGGGCGTTGTCGTAAACGTCTAATGACTTCTTCTTACATCGGCAAATAGGCACCATCATTCGCCTTACATGTCCAACAAGGTGCGTCACTTTTTACAAAGCAGATGACAGACCACAAAAAATCAGTCACATACAAAATGGACGTTTTTAACCCTGTACTGTCACAGAAACTTGCTGACCTGACCCAAGAGTTCGGACTTGGACGCTGCCATGAGCGTGCTCCTGCTGCACTCAAAGCAGCGCCTGCCTGGATGAAACGCTATCTACGTGTTGTGACAGGAGAGTTGTACTCGGACGTTGGTCTGGAACCAACAGGACACGGAACACACAGCTGGTTGTTATGGGTAGAAATCGACGCTGATGGCACCTATACCAAGATTGAAATTGTCGACCCAAGCTTGATGGAGTTTTTTATGCAGAACGAGAGGGTGGTATCAGGAATCCAATATGTCATCACTGAAGATCAAGACTAGGAATAAAAACTACCCCGAAAGATTCCCCACAAACCACCAGCCAATGAATTACCTGGCCTCAATTTCCATTGCTTCAGTTGTGATGATCGCAGCAACTTGCCTGACTCCTCCAGCGGCAGAAGCGCGGTGGCAAGGGCTTAATGAAAAGAGATGAGCAGAATTGATCCAATCCGATATCAGAAATGGAGGTACGACAGAAAATATTTGCCAAAAACCACTTAGTTCACAACAACTATGAAAGAATCATCCTATAAAGATTAGTCGAATTCAATAGCTCAAAAGTATTGAGGTGAGGGCGTTGAGAAAGCAGATGCTCCTGCTCCAATCGGCAATAAGAAAGAGCAATGCCCTCTTAATAAATTCGACATCTATAAATCAGCATTAGGGAGAAGGTTCACAAATATGGCAAGAGATATTTGTCATCATTCAATTGAGCGCTTAGATAGTCATTTACAGCTGATTGCTTCAAATTTCTAGAAGAATGCATTGTCGACAACAAAAACAATCTAAAAGCCCGATCTAAACAGCTCATTATTTGCAGCAGGAAAACCCACTTCTTGCTCCTATCTAGTTACCGTGGATTACCCCATTGGCTCTGATGACGATTCCATTTGGCGATTACCAACCAACGGATGAACCATCGCCGCAGCTGTTCACGCCTCGCTTACGCCTATGGCTTGACGAGCGCTTAAGACACCTTGCAAGTCAACAGAGAATTCAAGATGCGAGAGCTTTGCGTGGTGAGTTTTCGATCGAAGAGATGTCCACACGCTGACGTCCAATTCCCCTATTCATCAGGTTGAAAGAGAGGTGGTGACAACACATCCGACATCAACAACGCAAGAATGTAAAAAATTAGACGATTAATCAAAAAATTAATTCTATCCTTTTTTTCTCTTGGTTATCCATTCTCCAAGCGGTATCACCACTAAACCACCAATACCTAACCAAACAATCCAAAAGCCAATGAATGTTACACCCGTTGGCTCTTCTGGCAAAGGCAAGTAAGGGTAATCATATGGAAAAGAAAATGCCCAAATCCAATAAAATATTTTTATGGAATTGGGGAGGGTTTCATTACTAAACATCCAGAACGCATTCAGTCTTGAATCCATTCATGGTAACTCGTTACTTGCTCAGACATTTCGCGCCTCGAAGCCTGCACCCAAGGTTCTAAATAATTTGCTTTGATTAATGTTATCTGATATCAATTCGAAGTGAATGCAGGGATATCTTGATGTTCCACGGTCCCTTTTGAGCATCTCGATTGACGTTCAAAAGAGACCAATGCTGTCTCTGCTTTTGATTTCTTAAACTCAGGAATGCCGCAGGTGAGCCATGGCACTGTCGTGCAGATGCTTTTCGCGAGCATGGCGAATCGCCCAAACACGTTGTTGAGCCACAGCATTTTTGGCATCAAGAAGATCTGGATGTCCCTCGAGCTGGACATGGCTGGATTGGCTCAGTCTTTGCTCCAGAGCGTGATGGTCGGCCCAGGCAAGAAACTCAGCAGCAGACTTTTGGCGACGTTCCAGCACATTGCCGCTGTAGCCAACCGAAAGGGAACGAAGAACGGCTTTCATGGTGCATGGCCTCGCTTCAATGACAATATTCTGTAGCGGTTGATACGAAATTCTCACCTGCTTCACATTTCTTGCATGAATGACCTGCTTTGCATCCCCGGTTGCATGGGCTCATCGATTGAAATAGGCGTATTGATAGGACTACAGCCCAATGGCGCCGAGCCTGACTGAAATTGCATACCGCACCATCCAGCAGGGCCGGAGCCTGGCAGGACTCGCTCATAAGGAACTGAGCACCAAAGCCATGGAGCTGTTGGCACCCGATGTCGTCCCCAGTACAGAGCCTGTTCCTGACGCATTATTGAACGAACTTCGGCGCTCATTAAGCGCTCTTCAGGACATCGATTGGCAGGAGTCAGAACAAGGGCTCTATCCCAAATCCCTACTTTTTGATATTCCCTGGCTGGAGTGGGCCGAGCGTTACCCACGTGTTTGGCTGGATCTTCCCTCGAATTGGGCCAGGCGAAGGGCTCGAAACGTACAAGACATCCCTGAAACGCATGACAAAGAGCTGTATCCGGATTACTACTTACAAAATTTCCATCATCAAACAGATGGTTATCTCAGCGATCACTCCGCTGAGCTTTACGACTTACAAGTCGATATCTTGTTTAACGGCGCCACAGACTCGATGCGCCGGAGGCTAATTGCTCCCTTGAAACGGGGCTTGAAACGGTTTAGAGATCGCCCTGAAGCCAGTCTTCGCATCCTTGACGTCGCGACCGGAACAGGTCGGACGCTCCACCAAATCCGAGCTGCTCTACCGAAAGCCTCACTTTTTGGTCTGGATCTCTCTGAATCTTATTTGCGTCAAGCCAATCGTTGGCTGAATAAGGGAAATGACAGCCTTGTTCAGCTGCTGCAAGGCAATGGCGAATCCATGCCTTTTGGTGATGAAAGCATGCAGGCAGTGACCTGCGTTTTCCTGATGCATGAGCTTCCGGCTGAAGCACGCCAGGCTGTCCTTAATGATGCTTACCGATTGCTAGAGCCCGGTGGAGTTCTTGTTCTTGCTGACTCCATTCAACTCAAAGATTCACCGCAGTACAGCGTGGCGATGGATAACTTCCGCCGAATCTTTCATGAGCCTTTTTATAGAGATTTCATTTCAGATGACATCGAATCACGCCTCAGTAATGCTGGCTTCACAGGGATTTCGGCTGAATCCCATTTCATGGTGAGGGTTTGGACAGCCAACAAGCCTTGAAGTGATTCCCTGACATACCTGCATTGATATCTACCAGCGCCCCATAAGGTGCAGGAATACTTACCTAGGGCTTTGATGATCAACCCTTTTCATGTCCGCTGGCTTCAAGGCTGGACATTCCAGTTGGTCCTAATGGAAGGGAAAGTGCAGGTGGAGGCTCATGGTTTTGGAATCTGTATCCGTACAGCCGTTATGCATGGCGAAACACCTCAAGATGCAGCCGATAGACTTGTTCTCCAGGAAGATACGCGGCGCCATGCACTGCATCAATCTTGGTTAAAAGGTCAAGCCGTTCCAGCTCATTCCAGTAAATCGTTTGATTTCTCTGAAACACCTGATGCCGTGCCTGATTCGCTTGTGATTGTGCATCACAAGTCTCTGGTTTGTTAATTCAAGGTGTTTGTTGTTGTCGCTTCATGTTGACAATTTCGCCAACACAAATCCAATCAAAATTCCGGGACCGCCCCAACGCAGCGAACGCCAAAAAATTGGGGCTGATTTCGGTTTAAAAATCCAGTTAAATTCATTCTGTCCTTCAACGAGTTGTTGAACAAGGCTTCTACGTTGCAACCGTCTCCTAGAACGAACATCGTTGCCCTCCCAACGCCTTGGCTGAAAGTGAATCAACGTGGCTAAGGCGTGCATTAGACGCAACTGTTTGCGACGGGAGCCTGATTCCATGAAAGCATTCACTATGCACGTCACAACGTCAGACGTGAACCATCAGGATAAAGGCAACCGATCGTCAGAAGACAATGTCAACGGCAGAATCGCGCTGGCCAGAAGCTGCCCCTGAACTCGCCAAGGACCTTCATCGATGCTTGAGTCTTGGCGACAGTGACTGGCATCGTTTAAAAACCGATGCCGACCGCCGTAGCGCTGAACTGATGGCTGCTGCTCTGTCTCAACTCATCCAGGGAGGCGAGCGACACGATGTTGAAGAGCTCACGGAGCAAGCACTCCGCTGGATCAGACGGGAACTGAAAGACCCTGGCTGTCCGCACCGTTGATGGACGCCACTCGAGAGTCGGGCCTCCGGCTTGCCAACTGGACACGATTCCCGCGTCGACTCCAGCGCACATCGTCAAAACACTGATGAATTAAAAAAAGTCCGCGGCCTTGATTCGCTTCGATGCACTCAGGAAGCTCGCCGAGACGTGAATGGGTGGGGATCCCTTCACCCTCATCCTGGATCTGCCAAATCATCCATTGAGGGGTGAGAATGCGACGCACACGCAAACATTTGTTGGGATCGCCAGAATTCCCATGTCGCACAGCATTAACGAGTGCTTCCTGAAGACCGAGCTGAAGCCGACCGGTTGTCTCAACACAGTCCACTGGATCGAGGAGCAACTCGAGCAAGGGAGAGAGTTGGAGCGTCGAAGGAAGAATAAAGTCCGCCCAACGCGTTCGCTGAAACGAGGAGATGAGATTAAAACCGAACGACCCTGAAGTCGATCCAAGCCGTGATGACATCAGGACCGAGGCACTCTGTTTTGACCATACCCCTTGATCTGATCGATGCCACAGGGCAGTAACTCATTGACGAGCAACCAGGGACGGATGGTTGAGCAATGCATCGATCAGTCGAACGCCTCGAAGCTGGTTGACCAGAGGCATATGGCCCTCTGGAGCCTTCAAGGACCAATCGAAAGCCTTGGGATAACGAGTCCAGACTCCTTCCTTTTTCCAGCCAATCCGAGGCCAAAGCTTGTCATAACGGCCATTGAGAGTGGCTAGCAAGCGGGCCTGCACTGTGAACCCAAACCGGCCTTGGGAGTAGGCGATCCAGAGACGATCGATCGTGACGAGATCTAGCCCTCTTATGGACAACACTTCGCTGAAGTAGACATAGCCTCGCCGTTCAGCCTGCTCACCGGCCAGCTGTCGTAGATATGCACTCGTAAGACGATCAGCATCTTCAAAACGTTCTTCGAGAAGCGCCTGCTGAAGGGTGGAGTAGTCGAGATCGGATTCCGAACCGGTTGAAAACCATCCCCCTGAAGCATCGAGAAGAGGGCTCAGGGCCGACGGTTGATGACGATTCAGGGTCTGCAGAATCCAACCCGCAGCCCAGTCGTCTCCTTCACTGTCAAAGGATGCCAAAGCAGCCGCACCCATTGCAGCAAGATGATCAGCCGCTTTCTCGACTGCTGGGATCAAGGAGCGTTTTTGTCGTGATGAGCCACTGGAGAATTTCTCTAGGAGCTGGTCGACGCTGAGATCGGAGGAAGAAGAGAGACCAGAAAGCATGACGTACTACCGGCTCTAACTGGCTCGGCGTTGTTCCACTATGTCAGGGATGGGATCCACAAACGTGAGCGGTATCGATCAGTTTCGGGCAGCGAGCGGAACGCTGGTTGATGTGCGCACTCCATCAGAATTTGCACAGGGCCATTGGCCCGGCGCGATCAACATCCCTTTGTTTGGCGATGAGCAGAGAGCCATCGTGGGGCGCACCTACAAGCAAAAGGGCCGAAAACAAGCCATAGAGCTGGGCCTGAGCTTCACCGGGCCAGCCCTTGTCGATCTTTCCAAAGCACTTACAAAGGCAGCTGGAGGTCCCGACCAGCCGCTTCGGCTGTACTGCTGGCGTGGAGGAATGCGCTCCAACAGCATGGCTTGGCTTGCGGCTCTCAAAGACCATCCCACCCTTGTGCTCGAAGGCGGATACAAGGTGTATCGCCGCTGGGTGCTCGAGCAATTTGAGCGCCGTTGGCCTGTCCAGCTTCTTGGCGGACGAACGGGTACGGGAAAAACAGATCTCCTGATCGCTTTGCAGGCTTTAAACGTGGCTGTGGTGGATTTGGAAGGTTTGGCTCATCACCGTGGAAGCAGCTTCGGTGGTCTGGGTCAACCCAATCAGCCCAGCACGGAGCATTACGAAAATGGACTTGCTGAAGCCTTAGATGGCTATAGGAAACGACAAGCCCCACAAATTTGGCTGGAGGCCGAAAGCTCTTCGGTGGGCTGCTGCCGCATCCCGAAAGCACTGTTCGAACAGATGCAACAGGCACCCGTACTCGAAATTCGCCGCAAACTGGAGGAGCGGATTGATCAGCTCGTGGAGGTATATGCCTGCCAAGACCCCGATCAGCTGCGACAAGCCACGGAGCGCATCCAGCGCAGACTCGGTCCTCAACGAACGCAAGCAGCCTTAGAAGCGATCAAAGATCAGCGCTGGCGCGATGCTTGCAGCGCGATGCTCGACTACTACGACCGCTGCTATGACCACGATCTCAAACAAGCCCGCGAAACGTCCAATCTTGATCTCAGTGGACGCAATGCCCAGGCTGCGGCAATCGAACTGCTGAACACCGGGCGTGTTGTAGCGATCGATGCCCCTTAAGATCCGGCTTACGAACTGGAGCAGCATTCATGGCGGACGTAAGCAAGGCAGTGATCCAGTTCCTTCGTGGCGTGGATGAACCCGTCGTTCCTGACATCCGCGTGACACGTAGTCGTGACGGACGGACGGGACAAGCCATTTTCGTTTTTGAACAACCCGAGGCACTGGCTCCTGAAGTCATGGAGGCCATCACAGGGATGTTCATGATCGACGACGAGGGCATGCTCGTCACACGGGAGGTCAATGGCAAGTTTGTGAACGGCAAAGCAAGCGCCTTGGAAGCCACCTACACCTGGAAAAGCGAGGAGGATTTTGATCGTTTCATGCGCTTTGCTCAGAGATACGCCGATTCCTCAGGTCTTGGTTATTCCCAGGATTCAGGCGAAGCTGCAGAGAGTGACAGCTCAAACGGGTGAAGCTTCAACACTGGCTTGGACTTTGCGCCGTTCTGGCAACAGGTCTGCTCTTCTGGAGTTTGCGTGAAATCCTGATTCACTTGTTTGCAGCCATTGTTTTGGCAATGGCGCTGTGCACGCTTGTTGGAGCCCTACGTCAACGCTGGAACCTTCCCAGGCCCCTGGCGCTTTTGGCCTGTTTGTTCGGTCTGGTGGTGATGGTTGCGGTTGGCTTAACCGTGATTGTTCCTCCCTTTACGAGTCAGTTTCAACAACTGATTCTTCAGCTGCCATCAGCCGCAAAAGCCCTGAAAGAATTGCTATTGCAGGCTTTTTCGTCGGTTAGTGCAATGGTGTATGGCAGTGATGGTTCCAGTGACTGGAGCCAACTGCTCTTTCCCAAAGGCTTAGCTGACAGTCCAGGAGGGCCTTCAATTGCCTCCAGCGTGACTGGAGGATTTCTGGGCATTCTTGGCTTAGCAGGCAATGTCGGCAGTGGTCTGCTGCAGCTTCTCTTCGTCGTTGCCGTCACCTTGATGGTGGCGGTCCAACCCCATGCCTACAAGAACGTTGGCATTCAAATGTTGCCGTCCTTCTATCGAAGGCGAGCTCGCGTCATCCTCAACATGTGCGGTGATGCCCTCAGCAGCTGGATGATTGGCGTGTTGATCAGTTCAGTTTGCGTTGCTGTATTAGCTGGAATCGGGCTCTCACTGTTGGGAGTGAAGCTGGTGATGGCTAATGCATTGCTTGCAGGTCTACTCAACGTGATCCCGAATGTGGGTCCCACGCTCAGCACGGTCTTTCCGATGTCCGTCGCTCTCCTCGATGCTCCTTGGAAAGCCTTGGCTGTATTGGGTCTCTACATCGTGATTCAAAACCTTGAGAGCTACGTCATCACTCCATCGGTGATGCAGCGCCAAGTCAATTTGCTTCCAGGGCTAACCCTTGCTGCTCAGTTTGTATTCACCGTTCTGTTCGGTCCGCTTGGCTTGTTGCTCGCTCTGCCTTTAGCGGTTGTTTTGCAGGTGCTCATTCGCGAAGTCGTCGTTCACGATCTTCTTGACCCCTGGAAACGGCAGAAACTGGCCTCATGAACGCGCGCACCCTGCTGATTGCCCTCACATCCATCCTGCTCACTCTGCTGCTGTGGCAGCTGCGCTGGGTACTACTGATTCTGTTCGGAGCCGTCGTGTTGGCCGTGACCCTCGACGTCCCTATTCAGAAGTTGATGCAACGGTTCAGGCTCAAACGGCCCGTTGCGCTGTTGCTGGTTCTGGTAATTCTGTTCCTCGGTGGAACCTTGGTGGTTCAACTACTCCTCCCAGAACTGCTGGGTCAATTCGAACAACTCACTACGCTGTTGCCCAATCTGATCGACAAAATCAAATCGATCATCGCCACGCAACCAAGCCTGGCAAACCTCAACATAAGCCCCTCTGCATCGCTGAGCTGGACAGGGATTCAGCCCGTAGGAGCACAGCTACTTGGTTATGCCGGTGGTGCTGCGAATGGCTTAATTCAGGTGCTCCTGATGAGTCTGCTGGCGATTCTGCTCGCGCTTGATCCCGATTCTCATCGGCAGATGCTGATCGCCGTGAGTCCACGCCCTGCTCGCGCTCAGATCACGAAATTGCTTGACCGCTGCCGTGAAGCTCTAGGCGGATGGCTTGCCGGTATGACCATTTCAGCAACCGCGGTGTTTATCGTCACCTGGACAGGGCTCGCCATTCTTGGTGTGCCACTCGCCCTACTCAGCGGTTTGGTGTGTGGCTTGCTCACCTTTGTCCCCACGATTGGGCCTACAGCCGCGACCCTTTTGCCGATGGGGATTGCCCTTCTGATCTCACCAACCCTGATGGTTCAGGTGTTGGTCTTGCGGCTTGCACTACAAAACCTCGAAGCATTTGTCGTAACTCCTGTGCTGCTCAGTCGAACGGTCAATCTCTTACCAACGGTGGCCTTAACCGCCCAATTAAGCCTGGGAGCCCTGCTCGGGCTACCAGGCGTGCTACTCGCGTTACCGCTGGTTGTGGTGCTTCAAGTGATCATGCAGCAAGTGGTAATCAAGCAGATCATGGATCGCTGGGAGTTGTCCCCTGTATTGCCGTCCCGTGCTGCTGATCTCGATGGCAGCAGCAGCACCGTAGAGAATCGCTGATTTCACTTCACCGAGAAACACCGTTTTCGACAGTCAGGTTTTACACATTTGTCGTTCGGCTTCCTCTCTTGCAAGAAAAAATCGAGTTCTTTACTTGATCTCAGATGAGAGAAAGCAAAGCTTCTAACTGAGATCGTGACTCTAACAATCCAAAATAATTGAGATGAATGGATTCAACGCTTTAACAATAACCAAAACCTGTGAACAACATGACCATTACGGCATGCAGGATCATCTCTATGGAGTATCGCCGAAGAATCCCAAGCAGGCAGTCGTCGTCGTCAAGCTTCTGAAGGAGCTATGGAAATTTGCTTTAACACAACAAAGACTTAGTGAAATCGAATCAAGCAGTGATAGATTTGTCAATGCAAGCGTTTGGGTTGGATAAGTCATCTCACTACATCCCAATCGATCAATATGTACCATTTGACTACATCAATTAAGACTGCCTCTTAATATCCATGTCTTTGCCTAACAGCAGAAGTATTTATCACAGAAGCAAACAATTTATACAGCTTACTAAGCAATAACAATCAGGCCAAAAACGATGATGCAACACTGTAAGATTAGCTGATACCCACTACAAAAGGCAATGTTAGTTTTGCTGCGTATCTATGGCAATAAAAACCCCGCCTTAGGCGGGGCTAGTCAGTTTTACGCGTTCAATCTTAAACTATGAATAGAGGTCATCAAACTTTTGTTTGCATACTTCTTATAGCGGAACTTATGACTGAAGCTTTGCTGGTTTTGCTTTTTCTTCCCTGAGTTCTGCGTCAATGATCATCATTGCTGCACGCTC
>JASJLK010000096.1:0-11664 GCA_037620855.1 Synechococcus sp. ChBW.bin.23
CGATCAACGAGGGCGCGCTTACGCCTAATTAGCGTGCAATCTGCAAACCAAGCAACGCATCACTGCGATCTCTGCTGCGCTGCAGGAGATCTCCATCCGCATTGAGATCTTGGCCATAGCTCGGCAATAACGCTTGCAATCGTTGTTGCCAGGCCTGGGACGCCAATCGATCCGGAAAACAGCGTTTAAGAATTTCCAACATGATCGTCACGGATGTGCTCGCCCCCGGAGATGCACCAAGCAGTGCTGCCAACGACCCATCAGCGGCGGACACCACTTCCGTACCCAATTGCAAACGACCTCCAGCGGGGGTGCGTTTGATGATCTGAACGCGCTGACCCGCCACCGACAACGTCCAATCGTCCGCGCGAGCGGTAGGAAGGAAAGCTTTTAAGGCCTCCATCCGGTCCTCATCGCTTTGGCGCAGTTGATTCACGAGATAACGAACCAGCGGAATGTTGTTCACCCCGACCTGAAGCATCGGCAACACGTTGGAGGAGCGCACGGAGCGAGGAAGATCCAGCAACGACCCCTGCTTCAAAAATTTGCTGCTGAAACCGGCATAGGGCCCAAATAACAGGGAGCGACGGCCATCAATCCAGCGGGAGTCAAGGTGAGGCACAGACATCGGCGGAGCCCCCACCTTGGCTTTGCCGTACACCTTGGCGTAGTGATGCTCAGATAAATCCGGGTCATTGCAAACCAGCCATTGCCCGCTCACCGGGAAGCCGGCGTAATCAGCCGCTTCAGGTATACGCGAACGCTGAAGGAGGGGTAGGGCACCACCACCGGCTCCGAGGAACACAAAGGGCGTCGTCACGACGCGGCGTCTGGAGGGGCAGCGCAGTTGCAGCTCCCACCCCTCTGCGCAGCGATTGAGATTAGAAACCGAGGTTCCGAACACCAGATCAAGGGCTCCCGTTGCTTGCAGGGGAACAAACAAGGAGCGAGACAGCGCGCCGAAATCCACGTCTGTGCCGCGCTCAATCCTGGTTGCCGCAACCGCCATTTGAGGATCACGCCCCGCCATCACGAGCGGAATCCACGACGCCAGCTCGCCCTTGTCGCAGCTCCACTCCATGGCGGCAAAAGCAGGAAGCTCCTTCATCTGCTCGTAACGCTGGCGCAGGTAGGCCACATCTCCCTCACCCCACACAAAACTGATGTGGGGCACCCGATGGATGAACCAAGAGGGATCTAAGCAACCCCGCTCACACAAGGACGACCAAAACTCGAGGCTGCACTCAAAACTTGAATTGATCGCCAGCGGTTTGACCGTTGAAACCGTGCCATCAGCCAGAAGAGGCGTGTAATTGAGCTCACAGTTAGCGGCGTGGCCGGTGCCAGCGTTATTTCCCGCAGCGCTGCTTTCTAAAGCTGGTGCCTCTAAACGTTCAACAACCAACAACCGCAACTCAGGATCGAGTTCATGCAGAAGGGTTGCCAGGGTGGCGCTCATGACCCCAGCACCCACGAGCACAACGTCGTAGCGGTCCAAGGGGCAAACAGATCTGCTGTTGACAGGCTATGAGGCCGAGCGTCTACAAAATGCCTACACTGTTGTCAATTCGAAAATCTAGCGATGAGCACCGAGACCATGGCCCTCACAAACGAGAACGTGGAAAAAGTGCTCGATGAACTTCGCCCCTTCCTGATGGCCGATGGTGGCAACGTGGAAGTGGTCGAGATCGATGGTCCGATCGTGAAAGTTCGCTTGCAAGGCGCCTGCGGAAGCTGCCCCAGCAGCACGATGACTTTAAAAATGGGGATTGAACGCAAGATGCGCGAATCGATTCCTGAGGTGAGCGAAGTTGTCCAAGTGCTCTGATATCAATCGCATCAAACAATCAGCATTCAAAAAATAAATCAGCAACGCTTATCCATTATAGTTTAGACAATCGCATTATCAAATCATCAACAATGTAAAGTCAACATTGTTGATGATTTTTAATTGAAATCCCTAAGCAAGACTCTCAACAAAGCTAAGCAATTTAGAGGCCTCTCCATCGCCCACGACTGAATAGTTTTAAAAACGGACAACTTGATTAGCAACTATAGATTAACCGGCACGAAATACTTTCCAAATCAGTACCACTCTTGATCACATCAAGGGCACTCCAATCAGCCATCGCTGCGTAGTCTGCAATTCATTGAATCTGGCATTCACTTGCAGCTACTCTGCGCTAATCAATAATGTCTCAAAAGTCTCTTCATCAAAGCAAATTCATCAGCGAACCGTCCACAGTGAGACAGTTTTTAGGCGTTGGACGCGATGCTCTGGATCTCTTCCATTCTGTGCGTGACAGCGATCGCCTCTGCGCATTGGCTGGCAAGCAAGGTCGCACAGCAACCTGATCACGAACAGGTGCGCTGGGCCTCCTTTGGAGGAGGGGCGGGAATCGCCTACGTATTTGTGCATTTATTGCCGGAACTGGCCAGTCATGGCCAAGCCTTATCCGAGGCCCCTGGGATGGAAAGCTTCGCCCCTACTGCAATCACAGAGGCGTTGCTATTTCTGATCGCCCTAGCTGGAATCATCGTGACGTACAGCACTGATGTGCTCGCCACCCATGAGCGACAGGCTGGAAGGATTGCAGGATCACTGCACACTCTTCATTTTGCGGCGATCAGCTATCTCTATGCCTATTCCCTTCCATCACTCATCAGCACCGGCTTGGCCTATGGAATCTTGTTCACCATCGCCATTAGCGCCCATGTCCTCCTGGCCGATCGGACCATGGCCGCTCGGCATCCCGCAATCTTCCGAACACGCATGCGCTGGGCAGGAACGGCAGCCCTAATACTGGGCCTGTTGCACGCAGCACTCTTCCATCCACTGGACGACCTCCATCTCGCCATCGCCACGGCATATCTAGGAGGGGGACTGCTCATGGCCGTATTCCGAGAAGAACTACCAGCCGCGAATCGCACGCGACTTGGTTGGTTTGTGGCTGGAACCGTATCAATGACCAGTCTTCTTCTACTCGCTGTCACTCACGCCACTCACTGAGGATGAATTGGGAGCAGAGAATCCTTCGCGGAGGAAGAGAGCTGCCTCAGCAGTAGCGCGTTGGCCAGGCAAAAAGTCACGTGCAAAGAGCTGCCCACAATGAATCATTCCAGGCACAACATGCAAAGCCACATCGTGCCCTGCTGTTTTCAAAGTTGAGAAACAAGTGATGGCATCACTGAGCAGCACTTCACGATCACCAACCTGGAACAATGTACGGGGATAGGACGTGTAATCCTGCTGCACAAAAAAAAGATCTCGGGAATCATATAAACCATCACCTGAAAGATAATGGGAAGAGATGGCCTCGAGTCGCTTCAACGACACAAGATCATCGCTGGCATTAAAAGCAACAGACTCTCTCCCGTAGCTGAAGTCCATTACACCTGCCATCACCAATGCAAGCAAAGGCATCGACAAGCTCTTGCCCTAACAGCGATGCAGTAATTGCGTCACTAATGTTGCACCAGCAGAAATTCCTGCCACAGCAATGAGCTCAGATCGATAGCCCTGCGCTAACAACCAGCGATAAGCATCTTCTGCATCATCAAGTGGTGCAGGAAAATAATCATTCGGGCACAAACGCTAATCAACCCCCAAAATACTGATACCAGAACCATCTACAAGTGAGGCAATCAGTTGCAAGTGATCGTCTGTAGATCCCATGGTGTAGCCCCCACCATGGAAAAACAAACTCACAGCATTGCTACGTCCTAAGAGAGGATCAATCCAGGTGTAGGGCTTGCCCTCAACAGGAGAACAACGAACACGCGTTACAACATCCGTCTGAAAGCTTCGATAGAGAGCAGAAAAAGCTTGCGACATTGCCTCAAGCTGATCTCCCCCCAAGCTGACACGTTGCAAAAACAGTGCCTTCAACTCTGCAGAATCCATGGGTTGAAGCCGCAACCCTCTCTCTTTAGCCAGAGGGGTCAGTCAAGACTGTGCATTGGAATCCATTGAAGGACAGGTCTTGGCATTGAAGTCACAGGCATAGATCGTGGACTTCTGCCAACTGAGGGGAATCTCGAGAAGATCTCGGGTACCCGTGAGGCCTTGCGTCAAAAACAGCAAGGCCGCAAGCACGTTGGCTGTGACATGCAAACGGCGAATGCGGATGTCACGCAGGATCTCGGCGCGAGCACCAAGAGAAAACAACATCAAGCCCGTTACCCCAACTCCAGCCCAGTAATGGGACTGCCAAAACGCAGGCGTAAAGGGATTATCCGAAAGCCGCCAAACCTCCGGTTGGGCGCCAAGCCCCAGCACTCCAGCCCAGGTAATTAAAGAAAAAGCCAACCGCAATCCGGGTCTCTTGCACCGCCAAAGGGCGAGGAGGCTCACGATCGTTCCAAACAACACAAGCAACAATTGGATCGCGCGCGCAAGCCCCCCTTCGAATTGAACCAGCGGAACCTTCGTGCCAATCACAACAGAAAGAGCAATTAAGACCAGCAGCACAACAGCTGCCGCAAGCCAACGGCCCAGGTCGCTGTGATCACGTCCCACCGTGACCGGAAGTTTCTGGCTCTGGAGCCGGCGTGCACGCGTCTGAACTGCCAAGCGCAGCACCACACCAAGCAGTGGATAGACCACCACTACTGCAAGAAAAGGATGCAAGATCCACAACCAATCAACGCCTGCCATGGCCAAGAAAGCATCAACTCAAAACGTAGCCATGGGACCAAAAAATGAGAGTTCAATCCAGACGATGAAAGATCAACAAAGAAGCAACATCAACGCCAAGCAATCGCGTCCATAGCAAGAGCATTCCAACAAAAAGTTTTAAAAACCTATCCAATAAAGGCGATCAACACAGCCCTGAAAGGTTGGCCCAAGTGCTCGTGGACACACCTCAAACGAGTCAACATCAGGAGCTCTCGATGAACTGACGAAGAAACGAGATGAGGCCTCATGCTGGAGGCCGATTACAGCTGATCTGACACAACGATCAGAGAAAATCCCGCCGCCAACGCGGCAAAATCGTGAACGAAAATCATTCTCAGCTAGAAATCACTCAGAGGCCTGGCTTTATATGCAGGCATTGGTATTTCTTGGTCCTGTACTCGGCAACCTTGCTTTGCTCGTGCATCAATCCGAAAAGCTATTCGCCTTAGAAAAAGATGGAAAGATCACAGGCTTCTCATCAACAACCATCCCGAGATGAACTCAGTTGATCCTGAGCAGGGGCTTTTAGATTTCAAAAGCGACGATACGATATGTGTCTTTGTATTAGATAAAGAAGAGCCTGGCATAAGTGAGCCCTTCTAGGTATCGGACCACGAATCGGATATATAACCTAATGACATCAGTGATGCTGTTGTGGGTTATTCAGGTGGATTTGCGTATGTATAGCTTTCAATAGTAACTTCAAGGTGCTCCGTGATTGCCTTGGCTCCAACAAAGCGTTCAACTGGTTTTTCTACATAGTCACAATCTTCATCACCATCAGCATCGAGCTCACAAGAAACGCTTTCGTGCGTAACGACCAACGTCGGGGCACTTTCAACATTCAACTTTTTAGCAAGATCAGTGAGCTTTCCATCGTCAGTGCGTAGTGCCACATATTCAATGGTTGCCTGCTGCGCCTTAGTGAGCGTTAAGACAAAATCTCTTACCTTTGCACAGGTCTCGGGCTCATCAACGGGCAAGGTGAACAGATACAAGACGTAGGGGTTCATCATGCTTGAGCACCTTCAGCGAGGTAAAAGCCACCAGCGCAGTACGCGGTGCCTGGGGCAACAGTGTATCTCTTGTGTTGGCCCAGGTTCATCGTATTGTGATAATTAAAAGCGACTGTTTCTGGCTTGCTCCAGTCAGCGCACCAAGCGTCTATTCAGAAGAAACGCTTATCAAGCATTTGGTTTGCATTAGAGGCTTGTCTTGGATGAATACAGTGGGTATAACTTGAGACAATCAATCTGTTCAGTTTGAAGAGATTGCGATTAATTTATGGGTACATTTTAAACCAACCCAGCAGAGACAACCCACACTTATGCGATGCGCCAACTCGCAAGTCGTTTTTAAACTTGTTAGCTGCTAATGATCCACTGAGTGTGAGCTTGCCACCGTTGTCACTCCAGTTTCAGCATCTCCTTCTCTGTAAGAACCATCCGGGATTGGGTGATTCATCGTCTGGGGCAAGCGATAAGCCTGGCTCTTTCCACTTTTTCTTGCGAACGTGAGATTGACAATCGCAAGGCACACCACGCTGCAGTTGGTAGCTAGCACGTGCTTTGACGATGGAGCTAGGAACCTTTCGGACAACAACCTTGACCCACGCAAACAGGAATAACCTCCGAGATCTCTGTCCAGCACTGAGCAACAAGATCTACTTCAACTACGGCGGCCAGGGACCATTGCCATCGTCTTCGTTGGAGGCCATAACCACAAGCTGGCAGCGCATCCAAGAATTGGGCCCCTTCACCACGGATGTATGGCCCTATATCAGCGCGGAAACAAACAAAACACGTGCGTTGCTCGGTCGTTTATGTGGTGTGGCCCCCCACCGCCTCGCTCTCACCGAAAACGTAACCAGCGGTTGCGTTTTGCCCCTTTGGGGGCTTCCCTTCAAAGCCGGTGATCGCCTTTTAATCAGTGATTGCGAGCACCCAGGAGTCGTCGCCGCATGCCATGAACTTGCCAGACGGGAGCACCTGGAGGTGGACAACCTCCCTGTTCAACAATTCAGGCAAGGACGTGAAGCGCAACACAAAACCGACGCCGGCGTTCTTCAAGCTTTAGAAGGCTCACTACAACCGCGCACCAAAGTGGTGGTGCTGTCCCATCTACTTTGGAACACCGGACAGCTGATGCCAATCCGTGCGGTAGCAGACCAGCTTCGTCAGCATGCACAGCAACCGTTTCTGCTCGTAGATGCAGCCCAAAGCATGGGGCAAATTCCTGTGGAAGCTGCAGCGCAGGCAGCTGATATTTATGCATTTACTGGGCACAAATGGACCTGTGGACCCGAAGGACTTGGAGGCGTGGCCTTATCAGAAAGGATCCTCAATCAAGCCAATCCAACACTGATTGGATGGCGCAGCTTGCGAGATGAAACACGCGCCGTGATTAATGATCCAGACCCCTTTCACAACGACAGCCGACGCTTTGAAATTGCAACGAGCTGTGTACCACTGATGGCAGGGCTGCGTCAATCGTTGGGCTTGTTAGCCAAAGAGGGAAATGAACAAGAGCGTCTGCAAACCATCCAATCCCTTAGCGGCGAGCTCTGGACGAAAATCAATCAACTTCCAGGAACCACTCCCCTGCTCGAAGGGGAACCTCCCGCAGGCTTGGTGAGCTTTCAACTCAACGATCCATCTGGGCGAACTCCAGCTGAGATCGTTCAAATCCTTGGCAGCAAAGGAATCTGGATCCGCAACCTAGAAGAGCCCATCTGCCTAAGAGCCTGTACCCACATCACCACTAAAGCAAACGAACTAAGCCGGTTAGTTGATGCTCTTGAAGAACTGACACGCCCCCATAATTAAGCTTCTGCAGGGATCAAGAACCAGGCAGTCACAACAGCAACAGAACAAAACATCACCATTGAAAGAGGCCAAACCTCATCAAGAAGTTCAAGCCGTTTGCAGAGATTATCGCGCGCCTCTCCAAGGGGCATGCTCTCCATATCTGCATAACGACGTCCAATCCAAACCAACAAAGCAAATGCAAACAAAGTAATGACATAAGCGATCACATAGACCTGATCGAGGAAGGTAAGGAAAGGAAGGTCAGGGAGCTCGCCTCGATAGACCTGCTGCAAGAACACCAATGTCAATAAAACAGTAACTGGAATGCCAGCTCGAGCATCTTGCTCATCCGGGCGAATTTTGAAAACGAGAAGCACCATCACCATCACAACCAACAAAGGCAACATTAAGCGCCAAAAAGATGACCAAGACGAGGTGCCGAAGGTGATGTCATAGACAATGAGGCTGTAATCCCGGTCCAGCCCACCCAGACCAAAATTGGTTGCATAGTTATGCCGGTACTCAGCGATCGACCAGCCTCGATTCAACCAACCAATAATTCCTGTACCCGCATAAAGCCCCATCCCACTGTTCCGAATATCAGGTTCAAAACGCAGCTGTGTATAGCCAAGGCCTCCAGCCACATCATCAGCTTCAATCGCAATCGGCAAACCAATGGTAAGGAATGGAAAATGCTTAAAGCTTGCACGGTCAATATAAAATCGACCGACATAGGTATAAAGCTGATAATACGTACCATCAGACAAGATTGCGGGCTTATCTTGCACAGGCTTCAAAACAGGATCTGCATCAGACAACAATGCATTGAGCAATAGAATATGCTCTTGCAAATCTGTATTATTAGACTCTAAGTAATCCTGAAGTGGCTGCTTCCAACGCATCCACACATACCCGTTGGACGAAAAGCTAGGGATACTTAAATCAAGATCATAGGTGCTGTTTGAATACACACCAATCTTTACATGATACTGGGCATCATCTAGTGCATCAATATCATCTTGAATTTCACTACCGCTTAACGACTCTCCCCGCTGAGAGCTCCAACCATTACGAGGAAGACGATCCACTGATGTAGTTAAAGCACGAGAAGCTGAAGAAAGGCGCAGGGAATCACGACCTGGGACTTGATCAACATTTAAGCTGGTTACTCCAACAATGGAAAGCAAGGCTGCCAGCAAGACTGACGCGATCGCCAAGATGTTCCACCTTCTCCGTCTTCGAACCTTTGTCATGAAAAAAAGAGCAGCAAATCAAAAAAGTGTTTTACGGATTAAGCCGATAGCAACAATCCTTCGTAGTAACAGCCTCATAGCCATTGGCCTTAGTCTATCGATAGCTTCCACCTCAGCCCAACAAAGAGACACCCAAACGCCTTCAGATCGCAACAACACGATCCTCTTGGGCCAATCTTTACCACTGAGTGGACCTTCGGCTCAAATTGGAAAAAAATATCAGGCGGGTGCCCAAGCATGGTTTAACGAGGTGAACCGAAAGGGAGGAATCAACGGCAAAAAAATACGTTTGATCAGCCTTGATGATCAGTATGAGCCTGAACTGACCATCAGCAATACCAAAACACTACTTGAGGAACCCAACCTTCTCGCTCTCTTTGGCTATGTAGGCACACCCACAACGAAAGAAATACTTCCGCTCATTGAAGAAAGAAAAGTTCCCCTAATCGCCCCACTGACAGGTGCCTCAATCCTACGGGACGAAAAGTTGAAAATGGTGGTGAACTTAAGAGCCAGCTATCAGATGGAAATCGATAAAATTGTTGACAGCCTTGTTCGTAATGCACGACAAAAGATAGCGATCGTTTATCAAGATGATGCTTTTGGGAAAGATGGCCTTAGGTCATCAGAATTAGCCTTAAAAAAGCATGGCCTGAAGCCAATTGCGATCGCAACCGTTCAAAGGAACTCGGCCCAAATTCGATCAGCACTTCAAGTCCTTACAACTAGCCGACCAAATGCCATCATTATTATATCAACGTACGTTAGCTCAGCGGCATTAAGTAAGGAATTACTGCAGAGAGACATTAAAGCCCAGATCATGAATGTATCTTTTGTTGGCACCAGAGCTCTGGAACAATCTTTACCTGTAGGGCTAGCCAATGGCATTGGGGTAAGCCAAGTCGTTCCTTTTCCCTGGGACCGCTGGATTCCAGTCGTCGCAGATTATCAACGGCTCATGCGCGTGAATAATTCTTCAGCCCGATTTGGATTCACAAGCTTGGAAGGATTTATTGCTGCAAGATTGATCACCGAGGGCATCAAGAAGGTCCAAGGTCCACTTACAAAAGGAAGCCTCATCACAAGTCTAAAGTCGATCAAGAAAGTAGACATAGGAGGATTTCAGTTAGACTTATCAAGCAACAAGAAGCAGGCAAGCGACTACGTTGAGCTCACATTTTTTGGGACACAACAATGGGAGCCATGACTTTATTCTTAGCAAGGATCTATAGCTAATCTTACTATCAAACAATAAATGCGCTCGAACATTAATCAAACCGGCAGTCTTATGCCTGAGAGCCTTACATCTTCCTTCATAAAGTCTGGGCGATGGAAGTTAATTCCAGCACTTGCCACGCTTGGGCTAACGCAGTTGGCCTCAATGCAGGGTTGGCCGACCCTTATCTGTTTCATTGTTTCAGCAACAGGAATCATTCCGATTGCCTTGCTACTCAGCGATGCGACTGAAGAAATTGCAGACCATAGCGGGCCGACCATTGGGGCAATCTGCACCGCAGTTTTTGGCAACTGTGCGGAATTTATTATCGCCCTATCAGCGCTACGACTTGGTCTTATTGATGTAGTAAAAGCGAGTATTACAGGAGCAATTCTCTCGGATCTTCTACTCGTTACTGGAATAGCAATGCTTGTAGGAGGCTTGAAATACAGCGAACAAATTTTTCAGGAAACGATGGTTCGCACCAACGGTGCTGCGATGACATTAGCGGTGATGGCGATGGCCCTACCTGCATCCCTCATCAGCACATCAGGGATTGATGATCAAATCGCAATCCACGGCCTATCAATGACGGTTGCGGTGATCCTCATTATCATTTACTTCCTAACCCTAATCTTTTCTCTGGCAACACATAACCATCTCTTTGATCCCCAACACATCCGAAGCGAAGAGACTGAGTCATTACAAGAAGAAGAAAAGCCCATAAAATTACTTCCCTGGATCATCCAATTAATTGCTTGTACTGCACTTTTGGCTTATCAGTCCGAAAGCTTTGTTCATTTTTTAGAGCCCGCAACAGAACAACTTGGGCTTAGCCCATTATTTACAGGAATCATCATTATTCCAATCATCGGCGGCTTCTCTGAGTATGTACCTGCGGTGAAAGGAGCCTTGAAAGATCAAATGGATCTGCCCATTTCGTTGGCAATGGGATCCAGCTTGCTCGTTGCCCTACTGATCGCCCCAGCGCTCATCATTATTGGATCCCTGATCGGCCAACCCATGAATCTTGACTTCACAGCATTTGAAGTCATAGCACTCATATTCAGCGTGATCATTGTGAACCTTGTCAATATGGATGCAAAATCTAACTGGCTGGAAGGCGTTTTACTTCTAGGAATGTTCTCCATTTTTGGAGCAGCATTTTATTACTATCCTAGTTAGAAGCTTAAAGATTTAGCTTGTCTTGCAGGGCTTTTAGTGCCTGTTCACGGTCATCAAAATGTACTTTTTGGGTTCCCAGAATTTGATAGTCCTCATGTCCCTTCCCGGCAATGAGGACAAAATCTTGAGCCCCTGCATCCTGAATCGCGCCCGCAATTGCTTCAGCGCGATCCAGGTTCACAGTTAACGCCGTACCGCTAGGAATCCCCTTCACAACATCATCCATGATTTGTTGAGGATCTTCCGTGCGTGGATTATCAGAGGTCACCACCACAGCATCAGCAATCTCCGCTGCAATCGCAGCCATCTGCGGACGTTTGCCTCGATCCCTATCACCACCACAACCAAACACACAAATCAGTTTGCCTTTCGAGAAGGGGCGACACGCTTTCAGTGCACTGCTTAAGCCATCAGGAGTGTGGGCGTAATCCACCAAGACCGTGGGCAGCTCTTTTCCCTTCGCGTCCACAACAACCCGTTCCATCCGACCAGGAACGCCCCTGAATGTGCCGATGGCTTTGAGAA
>JASJLK010000097.1:0-43044 GCA_037620855.1 Synechococcus sp. ChBW.bin.23
CGGTAATATTTTTTTGTTGCCTCGATCTGGAATTGATTGGATCAAAACTTGATCCAATCAATTTTACTAACTTAGACTATTAATCTTAAAACTATCTCTTTATATTTTATCAACACAATTTTTGAGCCACAAGCGCCTACCAGCAAGGCATAAATAATTTTGCAGCATGACAGTTCTCGGCACGCATATTACACATTTTCTCAAAAGCAGACTTAAGTAAAACATTTATTGATGGCTATAGCTTAAATCTATCTTGACTCTTAATGGGGATCCGCCACTGTCTTAAATTCTGATCAACTAGTTATCAAGGAAAATCCTGATTCAGCTTGCTTAAAGGCCAACAATGCAGGTGCTAATCAATTATTTATGAGCGATTAATCTGTCATAGTACTCAGGCGAAATGTTTTAAAAGGTAAGTCACTTGCACGTTTCAGCTACTTCGTCGCGACAGCTTTATGCTATCTACCACAACCAAAGACAAATGAGCCATCTCCATAAAGTACAAACAGACCTTACTAAAAATCTAATAAAAAAACTGAAGCAAACCTCCGGTTATTAAAACTAATGGGGGGATTTATTTTTTCTTCAAATATGGCAGGTCACTTGGCTGAGAGAGGGTATAAATAACAGCTGCTGTGATTAATGCACCTACAGCCAGCATTGCATAAATCCAAACAGAATAATCAGTCATCAGTTAATTCCTAAAATGCCAAAAGTCAACTGACTCAGAATGCCATGACCTGTCAAGGCTTCAGTGAGGAGACCGATTAGAAATCCGAGCATGGCTAAGCGGCCGTTGAGAAGCTCAGCAGCAACAAAATAGCCAGAGTCATTGTTCTCTGAAGCGTCCACCTGGAACCAATCGGCTTGGGACTGGGAAGAAGGATTCATCAGCTCTATAAAAGTTTACATATATTACCTGCTTTGCAATGTTGTTCGAAGCAGTGCTATGCGCCCAATTCAACCCACTGACTCCCTTTTGTTGCGCGCGATTTACGTGGATGCCATTCAAACGCAGGATTCTCAGGCCTACAGCCCTGAGCAAATACAAGCTTGGGCGAACCTCGCTTGGCTACCAGGACTTTTAGATCGCACCTTTGAAGAAGGCCAAGGCTGGATCAGTGGGGTCGATGCTGCATTCGCGCTTCGCTATCCCGCCAACCGACTGTCAATGCTGTACTGCCGAGGTCTGTCTTCTCGCCAGGGGCATGGCTCAGCTCTTCTACAGGCCATTGAATGCGATGCCCAACGCATGGGAATCAAACAGTTGCAGACAGAGGCCAGTCTCCTCAGTAGGCCCATGCTGGAACAAAGGGGCTGGATGATGATCGCTCCTCAGCCATTCACGATCGCTGGTGTGCCTTTCGTGCATTTCCAGATGGAAAAAACATTGGGCTGAGTCATACCCATATCGCGAACAGCAAA
Source organism: Synechococcus sp. ChBW.bin.23 (assembly GCA_037620855.1). Taxonomy (GTDB): domain Bacteria; phylum Cyanobacteriota; class Cyanobacteriia; order PCC-6307; family Cyanobiaceae; genus Synechococcus_C. The sequence goes on from JASJLK010000097.1 coordinate 1,426, forward strand.
AGAGAGGAACAAGCCACTCAGGAAAGTCAATGGTCTTCAACGACCTAGTCCCAAGGCGTTGAGCCTCGCCACATGCCATGGCAGAAGCATCGAAACGTTCAAGACTCGGCCAAGCGCTTGCATCGTCATGCTTCCTGATTCGCCAAGCCCCTCACTCCGCATTTGTTTTTCCACACGATTTCAAATCGAGACAGACCTTTCCTCGAGAAATCCCTCCTCCCGAAATTCATCTTGCAATGAAAGCAAGATCAGTCATGAAATGTCGCAACTTTAGAATTACAAAAAGGAGACATCTATTACTCGCATCAAACCCTCTCTACGACTGGATTGTGAACCAAATAAGCTTGAATACATCAAAAAGGAACTACAAAATAAATCAGGTTGGACGCAATCAAAAGGTTCTCGATCCAAGCCCTGAAAGCTGGGCGCGTACTCCACAGCAGCCACCATCAGCATCTGTGGAAAAGTTGTGGAAAATCATGAAAAACGATGAGATCTTCGAATTTCCGCCCAAACTTAAAGTTGATCCTTGCCCACCATGCAGTTCTAGATCGTCTACGAATTGCCAATAAATTGGCAGAAATAAGCAAAAGGCTTTCACCTAGAGATCCACGTCGTCTTGACGATCGATCGAATCAGGTTTGGTTGCCACCAAACATATCTTCATACCCTTCATAGGGGTCATATTCAGCCCATCCAGGATTGGCTTGATCCAAAAGTCCGTATTGGCCATCAATCATCTGTGTCCTTGTATTCCCGTAAGGAACGGTGTTGCAGGTCACGCCTCCCCCAGCAACAGGCTGGCAGTTATTGAATCGAACCTGTCCCTGCACTGTGACGCCAACAAGTGAAGCGAAGCCGAAAACAAGAGGAACCACTGCCTTGAAACGCGCATCAAAACGTCGATAGATCGGCATGAGCTGATGGACAACTGAAGCCAGTTTGACGGCATCGACTATCAGAAGCCCTGACATTGAACATTGACAGCCGTCAAAAACTTGACAGCGTCTTTCCCACGTCCAGCACGAAGCTGCACCATGACGAGATCGGATTGAAGGCCCAAAAGCATGGTTTGACACGGATAACGATCTCGTGCTGATGCACTGCGCTGCAGCTGTTCAGCACGAATCAGGGCTTGCTGACAGCTGACGATTCGCTCGAATCGGAAACAGTCCAACGCCACAGGATTCACTCTCTTCAGCGAGGCAGCGGAGGCGGAGCCCATCAAGGCCCCACCAACGACCAACAGAATTGCCCCAGAAATCGCAATCTCCTGAGAGGATGCGGCAGCTATTTCTCGGATCGGATGTACACCGACTGGACTGCTGTCGCCCTTCTGCTGTTCACCACTGTGCCCTTGCTGGCTGTCGTGGTGACCGCCGCCTTCTTTATTTGGCAACAGAGGAAGAAACAACTGCGTTAACGGGCTCAGAACGGGCCGTTGAGAGCTGAAGTCCAAGTACTGGCAGTGGCTTGCCTAGCTCTTGATTTCGACTCTTGACGGGCTCGCCTTGACCCAAACAATCGAGACAGGTGCGAAAACGCTTGTCATTGATCCGCTGAATTCCACTACCGCCGCAGCTTCTGCAGGTCATCGTTCCTGTTGCCATTTCAAGACTTTTAGTTTGAGGCCTTTTTTCAGCTGTAATCCCGAACTTTTCCTGAAGAATCAGCCCCAACCATCAATGACGTGAGCTTGTCCTCACGCACTCTCAGCTCCTCCAGCAATTCTTCAGCCGAAATTGCATTCGTGGGAGACACCAAACCAAGAGGTACTGCCAATTGGCCAATCACTTGTGCGGCCGCTTCTCCACGATCACGCAGCGAGCTCAGGCCATTCGCATGATCGCGTTTTGAAAGTTTTTGGCCTGATGAACCACAGAGCAACGGCACATGCCCATAGCGCGGAGAGTCCATCCCCAACGACGCAATAACAGCACTTTGGGCAGCGCAGACTGACTCCAGATCTTGCCCTCGCACCACCTCGTTGATGCCCAAGGCCAATTCGTCTATGGACGTTGCCAAGTGATAAGCGATGACTCCATCAGCGCGACGGAGAACGACATCTCCTACCTCTGTGGCAAAGGGCTCATTAACGCGCAATCTCCAGGCCGGTAATCGCGCATCCCACAAGCCCCAGTATTGAGGGAGCCGCCTGCAAGTTCCAGGATAAATCGGTGCACCATCAAGCTGACGGCGACTGCAGCGACAGGGATAGAGATAACCCTGCCGCCGAAAGGTTGAGAGGAAGGATCCATACAGTCCGCGTCGTTTGCTCTGCAGAACGAGGGGGCCATCCCAGTTGAGTCCTAGCCAGCGAAGATCTTGCAGCACAGACTCAATGGCGCCAGAACGAATCCTTGGGGTATCGAGGTCATCAACCCGCAATAGCCATTGCCCGTTGCTGAGTCGGGCCCGCAACCAAGACAGAAGGGCCGTCCTCACATTGCCGAGATGCAGTGGCCCAGATGGAGTGGGCGCAAAGCGGCCCCTATAGCCCTGTCGGCGTAGTTCCTCTCCGTTTTGAAGGACTTCACTTAAGTGATCGGGAAGCTGAATAGCCATCGATAGTGCTGATCGTTCAGATCAACAAAAAAGGGTGATCCAACGACCACCCCATCATCATTAAAGGGTCTGTGACCTAGCCCTGAACGCGGTCCTTGAACATTTTGCCAGCAGTAAATGCGGGAACACGCTTGGCAGGGATTTTGATCTTTTCACCGGTTTTAGGGTTCAGGCCCTGACGAGCAGAACGATCGCGTGGTTCAAAGGAACCAAAACCAAGGATTGAAACTTTTTTCCCTTCGACAACGGAATCAATGATGGTGTCGATAGCGGCGTCAACGACGAGGGAAACGTCCGTTTTGGTGAGTTCGGTGCGAGCAGCAACGAGGTTGACGAGGTCAGCTTTGTTCATGGAAGGAGTGGTTTGGAGCGAGAGCGCGCTGGTTGACGTTGCGGAGATCAACATCCGCACGGCTTCCCTGAGCGAGCTAATCGTATGGAGGTCAGCGCCTAGAGGCAACCGAAAAACGCTGTGCCGCAATGCATTCACAGAATCAGTCTTGAGAAAGCAGGTCTGATTGCACAGGACTCCAACTGTCAAAAGGAGCTAGACGCGTACCTCGCAGAGCCCCAAGCCCTGCTCCAGAAGCCAGTGCTGGACTACATTCTGGAGGAATCCAATCGCGCAGTCGCTGAAGACTGAGCTGCTGCCTCGGCCAATGAAACGTGCGTCGATGACGCAGAGGAGCCAGCTGACTTTCCTGAACCGGAATTAACAATCGTCCGCAAAACAGCACATCCAAAGGGGCTGGAGCGTGCACAACACAGCTTCCTGGTGTGGGTCCTGGCGTCCAAAGCAGCCTTAAGCCTGAGGCTGTGATGTGGGAATCAACAAAAGTCTCAAGGGGGTGAACGCCTGGCAACAAGTAAGCCTCTTGCTCCTGAACCAACACAGGCCATCCCAATCTTTCTTGCAAACGACGAAGGCGTCCATGCCCCTCTCGACTTGTCAGAAGAATCCGAGCTGGACGATCAGAAGCCAGATCATGCAGGGCTTGAAGGGTGCCCTCGGTCAGCGGCGGGCAATCGATCAGAACGGGTTCTGGCACCACATCGAGCCACCAAGACGACCCACCGCGACAGTCTCGATTGGGTGGAAACAACCAAAGGTTGTCCAAGATTTGCTGAGGTGGTCGGCCTGACTCCAAAGCCGAGGTCATCGTCATTTAGGTGGAGTTCCATCACACCCTCTACTTTGAGGGAAGTACGTCCTGCAATCTGCGGGCGGATCTTTGAGCACGATCCATCGCGGCAGTCCCTGGCCACTAGGCAGCACGATCACACACAGAGGTGTGAATTTTTCTGTTGCGGCACCAACGGCCAATCGGCTCGAATTGCTGATCTTCTCTCATGCAGAAGCAACATCACCTGAGCAGGTGATTGAGCTGTCGGAGCTGCATCACTCAGCAAATTATTGGCATGTAGAGGTCGAAGGTCTTGCTGCTGGATGTTGCTATTGCTATCGGGTGTTTGGCCCCATTGAGCCTGGTGGACACGGCTTTCAGCCCGCCAAGATGCTTGTTGACCCCTGCGCCCGCGCCATTGATGGCTGGTACGTCTATCAACGCGCAGCGGCGACCGGGGCATCACCCAACTCCGATAAATGCTTGAAATCGGTAGTTTGCGAGCGAGATTCGTTCGATTTCCAAGCCCACCCGCGGCCTCGCCATAGCTGGCAAGAGACCGTGATCTACGAACTCCACATCGGTGGGTTTACCAAACGCCCCGACAGCGGTGTCAGCCCAGATCGACGCGGAACCTATTTAGGTGTGATCGAAAAGATCCCTTACCTGAAGACGCTCGGGGTCACCACGATCGAACTGCTGCCGATCCAAGCCTTCGATCCCAGCGACGCCCCCGCTGGTCGGGACAACGTTTGGGGCTATAGCCCGCTCAGTTGGTTTGCACCGCATCACGAATACGCAGTGGGCGCGGATCCCCATTCGGCTCGAGACCAGGTCCGTGACCTAGTGGCGGCTTGCCATGACGCCGGCATTGAGGTCCTTTTGGATGTCGTTTACAACCACACCACTGAAGGAAACCGCAACGGTCCCACCTTGAGCTGGAGGGGGTTTGCCGATCGCAATTACTACCACCAGAGCGATGCAGGTGAATACATGGATGTGAGCGGTTGTGGCAACAGTATTGCTGCAAATGACCCACTCTCCAGACAACTCATCCTTGAATCACTCCGCTGCTGGGCCACTGAACTTGGCATCGACGGGTTCCGTTTCGATTTAGGGATTGCTCTCAGCCGCGGGGAGAAGCTGAAGCCCCTAGAACACCCGCCGCTTTTTGAAGCGATGGAGGCTGATCCGCAGCTGAGTGACCTCAAACTGGTGAGCGAGCCCTGGGATTGTGGAGGCCTGTACCGGCTGAGTGATTTTCCTGCAAAACGGATTGGCACCTGGAACGGACACTTCCGGGATGCATTGCGCAGTTTCTGGAAAGGAGATGAGGGCAGCACCTGGCCTCTCGGACAACGCTTCCGAGGCAGCCCCGATTTGTACAACGGGAAAGCGGCCAGCCTTGGCAGCTCCGTGAACCTGATCACAGCCCATGACGGCTTCAGCCTCTTGGACCTGGTGAGCTTCAACAACAAACACAACTTGGCTAACGGTGAAAACAACAGAGATGGTGAGAACCACAACAACAGCTGGAATCACGGCGTAGAAGGTCCGAGCAGCGATCGCGCCATCGATGCACTGCGACGGCGCCAACAACGCAATCTGCTCAGCACCTTGTTGCTAAGTCGTGGTGTCCCGATGCTGCTGATGGGCGATGAAGTGGGGCGCAGTCAGGGAGGGAATAACAACACCTGGTGCCAGGACAGCCCTCTCAGCTGGATGATCTGGGGAGACGATCACTGCGATCACGAATTGCAGACCTATGTGAGTCGCCTGCTCGATGTGCGCCAACAACTTGCGGTGTTGTTCAATCCGATCCGAGCTCACAACGAAAAGAAACCACTCCGATCAAGCGATTCAGAAGAGTTATGGCGTCAGTGGCACGGAGTAGAGCTCAGCAAACCTGACTGGGCTAACTGGTCCCACTGTTTAGCGATGAGCCTGCAGCGAGGACATCAAGGTGGCGTGTTGTGGATGGGCTTCAACGCCTATTTCAAATCCATGCACTTCGACCTACCGGAAGCGGCCTCACCATGGTGTCGATTGATCGACACAGGATTGCCTGCTGGGGAAGATCTCCCAACGTGCATCGAACGTTGGACCCCATCGGGAGTTCCCTTGGAGGCGCGAAGCCTTGTGGTGATGGTGGCTCAGGAGTACGCAGACCGACTGAGTTTTTGAATCAAGCGGGCGGCGGGAATCGAACCCGCATCATCAGCTTGGAAGGCTGAGGTTTTACCACTAAACTACGCCCGCACTAGAACGTCTGAACTGCTTGCCAAGAGAGGCTGCTGTTGAGTCACGTGCCCAATCATTATGACGGTCCGCGCGCCCCCTGTTCCGGATTGACCTCTTCAACAGCTCGCCCCAAGGGCTCCCGTCACCGTCTCATGCTCGCTTACGGGCTGGGGGATGCTGGAACCGGACTAGCTGCTACGACGCTGGGCTTTTACCTGTTTCCGTTTTTCACCTCTGCAGCAGGGTTGCCAGCTTTCATTGCCGGCTCCCTACTCACCGTGATCAAGCTTTGGGATGCCATCAACGATCCCTTGATCGGCTGGATGAGCGATCACACCAGTAGTCGATGGGGTCCAAGACTTCCCTGGATGTTTGCAGCCGCACTGCCGTTGGGGATCAGCCTGGCAGCGATGTGGTGGGTTCCAGAGGGGAGCACCCTGCAGCGCACGGCTTATTACGTGCTGATGGCCATCCTGCTGATGACTGCTTACACAAGCGTGAATCTGCCCTATGCAGCGCTCTCCACAGAACTCACACCGGATACGGCGATTCGCACGCGGCTGAATGCAGCTCGATTTACCGGATCGATTTTGGCGGGAACCATCGGGTTGCTCATCGCGGTTTTCGTCTTGCGAGAGGGCAGTGATGGCTACTTGTTGATGGGACAAATCACGGGGACGATCGCAGCGGTCGCAACACTGTTGTGCTGCTGGGGGCTTGCCCCGTATGCAAAAAAGGCTCAACGCCCCAGTGGCAACGAAGAGCCCCTGCTGCAACAACTGAGGCGCATTCGCTCGAATTCACGATTTTTGATGGTGCTAGGGCTGTATTTGCTGCTGTGGTTTGGCCTGCAACTGATGCAAGTGGTTGCCCTGATTTGGCTCGTTCAAGTCATCCACGTTCCAGCTGGAATTGCAACATTGCTGCTGCTTGCTTTCAATGTCGCTGCATTAGTAGGACTCCAGCTTTGGAGCGTGTTGTCCAACCGGCACGGTCGAATCAAGGCACTTTGCTGGGGCTCGAGCATCTGGATTGCTGCCTGCCTCCTCTCAATGACCCTTTCACCAATAACGGAGAGCAACATGGTTGCCCTGATCCCGGTAACCGGCCTGATCATGCTGGTGGGATTGGGGGCCTCAACGGCTTACCTCATCCCATGGTCGCTTCTCCCTGATGCGATCGATGCGGATCCCACCCGCCCAGCAGGCCTCTACACCGCTTGGATGGTGTTCGGACAAAAACTCATCATTGGCCTGAGCATGAGCGTTTTCGGAACCTTGCTCTCACTCACTGGATACATCTCCACGAAGGCATCCGATGGTGCCTTGAGTTCTGTCCAACAACCTGAAACAGCACTGATTGCCATTCGTCTCTGCATGGGTTTAATTCCAGCTGTGTTGGTGGTGCTCGGGCTTCTGTTAATGCGACGCTGGCCTGATCGCGGCGCTCATCTGCACAGCGCTTAAGTCTTTTCTCTGATCTCCTCTTAATGAAGTCCCCTCGCTGGCTGAACCGACTTGGCAGCAGCCTGCTGATCGGCGGACAAGCTGTCTCAGCCACAATCAAAGGCCGCATCAACACCATTGATTTGCTTGATCAGCTCCAGGAAGCAGGACCTGGAAGCTTTTTGATCGTGATCATCACGGCCTTGGCGGCAGGCACCGTGTTCAACATTCAAATCACAGCGGAGCTCAACAGAATGGGCGCCGGATCCGCCGTGGGGGGTGTTCTCGCCATTGGCCTGGCCAGGGAGATTGCTCCCCTGCTCACTGCCACGCTGCTGGCTGGAAAGGTTGCCACTGCCTATGCCGCCCAATTGGGAACGATGAAGGTCACCGAGCAGATTGATGCGATCACGATGCTGCGTACCGATCCTGTGGAGTACTTAGTGGTGCCGCGCCTCATCGCCATGGTGGTGATGGCACCGGTGCAATGCCTGTTGTTTTTTGGGGTTGCGATTTGGAGCGCTCAAATCAGCAGCACGAACCTCTACAGCATTCCTCCAGCCGTGTTTTGGACAGCCGTTAGGACATGGCTACAACCTGATGACTTGCCCTTCATGCTGATCAAAGCTCTGGTCTTTGGTCTTCAAATTGGTGTCATTGCCTGTGGATGGGGCATGACCACCAAAGGCGGTGCCAAAGAAGTTGGCACCACTACCACCGGAGCTGTGGTCATGATTCTTGTCACCGTGGCTCTGATGGATGTCCTGCTCACCAAGGTCTTATTCGGCTGATTTCCCAATCCCATGACACCCTCCCCACAGACCAACAACATGATCATTCGTCCAAGCCCCAGGCTGCCATTCGTGATTTTTTTACTGAGCGCAAGCCTTTGGCCGTTACCCCTCAGCCCCTGGCCGACCCTTGTAGTGGGGCTGTTCAGTCTTTTCCTTCTGGTGCAGACCTACATCCTGAAGATTGAATTCAGTGAAGACGATTTGGTGGTTTGGCGTGGGCAAGAGGAGTTACGCCGTTTCCCATTTAGTGAGTGGATGTCTTGGCGCCTCTTCGCTCCTTGGCTGCCCGGACTCTTTTACTTCCGTGAAACCAAAAGCATTCATTTCCTTCCCATCCTTTTCAATCCAACGGAACTTCAAGAGCAACTGGAACTGCGCGTGGGGCACTTACAACAAGCCAAGCCCTGAGCAAGATTGGATGACCTCTATTCTCACGCGCTGGCGTAACGAAAACGAAATAATTTCCACACGTTTGGACAGAAGATTCGACTTGCGTCGCGCAATCAGCTGAAATAACCCAAGGACGAGCGGACCATGCCTGACGACACCGATCTGACGCCCCAGGAACATTCCGGCGAGACGGCAGAAGCGTCGTCTCCTGAACCCGAAGCACCGCAGAGCCACGACTCCGCTGCAGACCCAGCTAGCGATGCCTTAATCAACCTCGCCCTGACCGAGCTGCAGCAAAGGCGTGATGCCTTGCAGCAAGACATCGAGAGCCTCAACCAACGCAAACTGCAACTTGAACAGGAGATTGCAGGAAGCTTCGTCGGCCAATCCGATGCCATTGCTCGGCGCGTAAAAGGATTCCAGGAGTATCTGAGCGGTGCGCTTCAGGGCATGGCTCAGTCGGTCGAGCAGCTGGAGCTGGTGTCCCAACCAGTGGTGGTGCAACCTTCTCCACTTGATCAACAAGCTGCTAGCACTCAGGAAGGGGGCAACACTGCAGAGCCAACTCCAGCGGTCGCCGACACCTTCCGGCCCGATGAAGCGCTGATTCGCTCCAACCTCGAGCGTTTCGCCGAGCAACCAGATTTCTATGCCGATCCTTGGAAGCTGCGCCGCAGCCTCGACCACAGCGATATAGCCCTACTTGATGACTGGTTCTTCAACCAGGGCGGACGGGGAGCCCAGTCCAGTCGTGGGAATCGCCCGCGCAACGTTTTGGTAGGCAGTGCCCTGATCGGCATTCTCAGCGATCTCTATGGCGATCAGTTCCAAACCCTTGTTCTGGCAGGGCAACCAGAGCGACTTGGCGAATGGCGGCGCGGCTTGCAAGATGCCCTTGGATTAGGACGAGAAGATTTTGGTCCCAACAGCGGCATCGTGCTGTTTGAACGTGGTGATGCCTTAGTTGAGCGGGCTGACCGGCTCGAGGAACGCGGAGAATTGCCGCTGATCTTGATCGATGCCGCCGAACGCGTCGTGGACATCCCCGTGCTTCAGTTCCCGCTGTGGATGGCCTTTGCTGCTGGACCCGGTGAGATCGACGACGACGACAACGAACTGCTCTGATGGGTTTCTTTTCTCTAATTCTCGGCTATCTACTCGGATCGATCCCCAGTGGCTGGATCGCAGGACGCTGGCTTAAAGACATTGATTTGCGCGAGATCGGCTCGGGCTCCACGGGAGCCACCAATGTGCTCCGGCAAGTGGGTAAAGGTCCCGCGTTGGTTGTCTTTTTGATCGATGTTGGGAAAGGAGCCGCCGCTGTCTTGATCGCCCGCGCTCTTGGTCAAGGTGATTGGATTCAAGTGCTAGCAGGTCTGACGGCTCTCGCTGGTCATATTTGGCCTGTATGGCTGGGCTTCAAGGGCGGCAAAGCCGTCGCTACCGGCTTAGGGATGTTCCTCGGCCTGGCCTGGCCCGTGGGGCTGGCCGGTTTTGGCGTGTTTTGGCTGACTCTTTGGCTCTTCCGCATGGTGTCGCTTTCCAGTGTGTTGGCCGCAGTCAGCTTGCCCCTGTTGATGATCCGCTTCTCAGGTATCGGTTCCTACATCCTGATAGCGCTGGTGGCCATGGGTTTAGTGCTCTGGCGACACCGCAGCAACCTTTCCAGGATCCTCGAAGGCAGCGAGCCCAAAGTCGGCCAAAAGGATTGAAAAGGAGCTGGCTAAAGAGAGGTGTGCACAAATCCATAGATCACAGCGTTAAGGCAGCGCAGCTTTGCGCAAACGCACCACTTGGATCCTCAGCCTGCGTGATCGGCCGGCCGATCACGAGCTGAGAGGCCCCAGCTGCGATCGCGGCTGGGGGATTCATCACTCGCACCTGATCTCCCACCCCACTGCCGTGAGGGCGAATACCCGGCGTCACCAGTGCGAATGGCTTGGGGTGCTGAGCTCTTAAAGAAGCAACTTCCAACGGTGAACACACGCAGCCACCAACACCCGCTGTTGCAGCCAGACGAGCCAGCTGTAGGACCCGATCGGTGATACCTTGCTCGATCGCCAATTCCCGCTGCAGCCGTTGCTCTTCCCAGCTGGTGAGCACCGTGACCGCAAGAAGCTTTGGCGCTGCTGTCCCGATCAAGGCCGCGCCAGCATCCGCACCAGCCTGCGCAGCCTTGAGAGCTTCGCTGCCCGCACATGCATGCACGGTGATTAGCTCAGCCCCCAGCGCTGCTGCCCGCCGGCAGGCCCCGGCCATCGTGGCCGGAATGTCGTGAAATTTGAGATCCAAAAACACCCGCAAGCCCTGGTCCCGCAACTTATCCACCACATCAGGCCCCGCCTGGACAAATAGCTCCAGGCCCACCTTCACCCAGCGCAGCCCTTCCACTTGAGCGCTGAAGGCCAAAGCCTGATCCGGCGCCATGCCGTCGAGGGCGACGATGATCCGCTCCGCTGATTCAGCCGAGAAAGAGGAAGCCACACACCGTCTTTGCACGAACCTCATCGTGATGGGTCATGAGCAACACCTTGGATCAAGCCGCGACTTGAAAACAATCCGCAGGCAAACCTTTCACACCCACATCGGCTTGAAACAAGCCTCCAGCCAATGGCTCTGTCTTGAGTGCAGCAGCATCCATCTCCCTTCTCGCGGTCGTCACAAACAGCTGATCCAAGTTGGGGCCGCCAAAACAACAGGAGGTGACCTGACGACAAGGCAGCGCCAAGCGGTCGAGCAAGCAGCCATGCAACGGATCCCAGCGCGTCACACAACCACCGCCAAAAAGAGCGATCCAAAGCATTCCCTCCGCATCGATGCACATACCATCCGGAACGGCATCCCAATCTTTTGGAAGATAGAGACAGATGCTGGGTTCTCCAGCGATTTCACCTGCGCTGGTGAGCGGGAAGGCCATCACCCTCAGCGTTGGCGAATCAATGAAATAAAGCATCCCACGGTCTCGGCTCCAAGCCAGTCCGTTCGAAATCGTGAGCTGGCTCAGTTGGCGCGTGATGACTCCATCACCATCCAGCCGCCATAGAGCTCCAGCCAGAGGCTCGAAGTCGTAAGCCATGGTGCCTGCCCAAAAGCGCCCCCAAGGATCACATTTGCCGTCGTTGAACCGATTTCCAGGACGATCGAGCTCTGGATCACACAACAAGGTGACAGCCCCGGTGCTCGGATCCATCCTCATAAACCCCGCCGCGGTTGCAATGAGCAAATCTCCAACCGATGTGGGAACAACCGCACCCACATGGGCCGGAAGATGCAAAAAATCATTGTTTCCTGTTGCAGGATCAAACAGACCAATTCTTGAAGCCTCAATATCCACCCAAAGAAGAACTTGCCGCTCAGTCCACCAGCAGGGCCCCTCTGCCAACCCTGCCGCAACAGGCAACACACAACGAGACGTCAACAATTCAATTCACAGCTCAAGGAGGAAGCCTTCATCAATACAAAACTGGGCTTTCTACACGTTTATTCCCCAAAATCACGCGTTTTACAACACCTTTTTTCTTGGTGTAGTGGATCAATTTCTCATTTTCAATCGTATTCAAGCTCAAGACTCCAGCCTGGCGATAGTCACGGTCAAATGGCAAGGCCCATGATTTACCGCTTCGCATCACATACACGAGAAAACGACGATCTTCACTGATGCAAAATCGCACTTTGATCTCATCAAAACACACCAATATCACTTCCATAATCAGCCTTGCTGTAGTCACACTCCTGAGCTCGCTCGTACTCATCCTTAATCCCAGCGTTGGCCGGGGTCGCCATTCCCACGCCAACTAAAAAGCTGAGGACCGTTCCCAAGATTGAGAGAGAAGATTTCATATCAAGCATGTTCCCCCTGGATTTCCAGCTGTGGCAGTCAAAGCAGCAGATCAAGAAACCAATCGCCTAAATGTCTTTTTGCCGAGCTGAAGTACTTTCCCTTCCAATTCGGATACCGAACCAAATTCCTGATTGGGATCGGTGATTTTCTCTCCCTCAAGACGTGCTGCTCCCCCTTTGATCTGCCGGCGCGCCTCACTACTACTTGTGCAAATACCCACCGCACTGAGCAGATAGAACGCCTTCGCTGGAAAATTCACTGCAGAAAGGGATGCCTCTGGCACATCTGCGGCGGCTGCACTCGATCCACCCACCAACGTGGCAGCATCCGCCTGAGCTTTTTGGGCCACTTCCATTCCATAGCGGCTTGCCGTCACCGCCAGAGCCATTGCTTTTTGCTTTTCACGGGGATTGTCCGGCAACGATTCATTCGCCAAATCGGTCAGCAACATCAGGTAGTCGTTGATGGCCGCATCACCAACTTTCTCGAGCTTGGAGTACATCGACAACGGATCTTCTTCCAGACCCACCGTGTTAGCCAGGCTCTTACTCATCTTTTGAACCCCATCAAGACCAACGAGGATTGGCAAGAGCAAGCCGAACTGAGTTGTTTGGCTGAAGTGCCGCTGTAAGTCACGTCCCATCGCCACATTGAATTTCTGATCCGTCCCCCCCAACTCCACATCAGCATCTACAGCCACAGAGTCGTACCCCTGAAGCAAGGGATAAAGGAACTCATGCAGAGCGATTGGAGTGCCGCTCCCATAACGCTTAGCGAAGTCATCCTTGGCCAGCATTTGGCCCACCGTGGCCGTTCCCAGCAAGCCAATCACCTGGGGCAGGTCGAGGCCTTCAAGCCATTCACTGTTACGTCGCACCTCCAGCCGTCCGGGAGTCTCAAAATCAAGAAGCGCCTGTTCCTTGGGCTGTCCTTGGCCTAGCTGGTGTAAGTACGTGGTTGCATTGGTTTCAACCTGTTCGGTTGTGAGCTGCACGCGCGTGGCGCTCTTGCCTGTTGGATCACCAATCCTGGCCGTGAAATCTCCAATAATCAGCACGGCTATGTGGCCTGCATCCTGAAAAGCGCGCAGTTTGCGAAACAAAATGCTGTGGCCGAGGTGAATATCACTTCCCGTTGGGTCAATGCCCAACTTCACACGCAAAGGCCGGCCTTCCAACTCAGCCGCGGCCAAGCGTGCAGCCAAAGCCTGATCAGCGTCCTCAGGATTTCCGTCCGGAAATAAATCGGCCATCCCCCGCGCCAACCAGTTCGGCAGTGAATTGGGGTTGACTGTCATTACGAAAAGACTTTGCTGTGCGACGGATCGTACGGCTCACTGACCTTCCGATTGCTCGAGCTGACTCTTCATCCGCTCCAAGGTTTGATTCATCTGTTCAAACATTTGCTCAGGGGTGATCCCAAACTGCCCAAGCTGCGTCCGCAACTGTTCGACAGTGAGCTTGGCTTGGAAGTCTTCCGAGAGCTCAAAGCGTTTCATAAAAACGCGGTAACGCTCCATTAGGTTTTCCATCGTGTCGATAAACTTTTTCTTCCCTTCTCTGTCGAACTTTCCGTAATCCGACCCCAGTTGCATCAACTGTTGATAGTCGCCAAAAAGATGCTTGGCCTCCTCCTGCACGATTTCGGAATCGAAGAAGGCCATGGTCTTGAAAAACAATCGAACACATTTTGAACAATTCGCGGAATCCCTCACAGTGCGGATCCACGCCCCCTCACAAAGCCAAAATGTGGAGAGTTTTAAAATCGCGTGGATCTCACCTCCCAGATCCCCAGAATTCAGACCCGCAGAAAGCAGGGTCACAATCTTCTGCGCATTAGTCGCACTGCGATTGCCAGTGGCGATCGCATGTTGTTAGCCAGTTGGATGGGCTGGTTCCATGACCTTGGACACCTCGTTGCTGCCGCCACAACAGAAGAGGAATGTCTTCAGAGGTTGCAAAAGGATGATGTGAACCTCTTGATCTGCACAGATCAACTAGAGGGGGGGAACGGCCCAAGCCTCGTTCGGCACGCCAAACAAGAAAATCCCTCCTTGAAAGCGTTGCTGATCGTTCAACGTCCAATTCTGCGAACCATTCTTCAAGCGATCGACGCGCCCTGTGATGGATTGTGCTCCCATCAAAATGTCGGAATGGGAGGGGTCTCTGCAGCGCTGACCGCGATGGAATCCGATGGGATGTACCACGACTCAGTGATTGCCAACATCCTCCGGCACGGCCGACTGGGACGAACAGCCTCCGGTTCCATTCCGCCCGAACTGAGCCTGAAGGAAGAGGACGTGCTACGTGGACTTTGCAAAGGAATGAGCAATCAGGAGATCGCAGACATCCTTGTCGTCTCAATCGACACGGTCAAATCCCACATCGGCAGCCTGCTGCGCAAACTGCAAGCCAACAACCGCACCCACGCCGTGGTGGTTGCCTTTCAACAGGGACTGATTGAAATCCCAACCCTGCCTCCGCGCTGGAACCCCTAACAATTAAGGCTTGGGCTCGGTATGGTCCTGGCCAAGAAGCAAGTTCCTAAACCAATGGCGCGCCAGCACTGGCTTGACCCCCTGGCTCGCAAGCTCCTGCAGGCCACCGGCGATCTACCCCCAGATCCTGTCCAAATAAAACAGCAGCCGAGGGCTACCCCTACCCCAGCAGAAACGTGGAGCCTGGATGTCAACAGGGCGACGCCTGAGCAATGGAAAAAACTGCCCGGCTGCAGTGAAGCGATGGTGGATGTGCTGATGCGACTCCAACGGGGTGGGGTGCAATTCAGCCAGCTGGACGATCTCGCTCTCTTGCTGAACATTCCTTCTGATCTTGCGAAGCTCTGGAGACCCCACCTGGTGTTTCGCTGGCATGGGGATGCACCAGTGCTGCCTGGGCAGCCTCCACTCGACCTCAATGCCGCAGCACCCACCTTGTTAGAGCAGACCCTCAACTGGCCAAAACCCCGACTCCAACGTCTCATTCAAGAGCGGCGGCTAAAGCCGTTCGAACATCTCGCCGATCTCCAAGAACGCGTGTGTTTACCCCCTGATGCTGTGGAGCAGCTGATTGGCCGCGTGAGTTTTGGGACACGGCCATCCGGCCCAAGCCTGCCGCCAAGGAGCTAAGTCCATGGCCACTCCCCCCGGGCAGGGCAACCTTTTCGAGCAGCCATTGGCCGATTCCAGTGGGTTGATCGAGCGATCCCTGCCTCTGAGCGCAGAGCTTTTACGGGGCTGGCAAGAGCGTATCCATCAGTTCCAGGAACCTCTGTTCGCGCCTCGATTGACGTCTCAGTTCGGGCATCGCAATGAACCATCAGAACAACAGCGCCTGTTTGCCAGCGACAACACCAATCCGCTGAGCGGCTTCCAGCCCTTACAGCTCAGGCCCTTACCGTTGAGTTTCTGGCGTTGGCCCAAAAGTCCCCATCAAGGGGCTGCCATCTATCTCGTGATGGATCGCCCGAAAGAGCTCGACCAACCCATCCTTCTCTACATCGGAGAAACCAAGGCGGCTGATCGGCGCTGGAAAGGCGAGCACGATTGCAAGGCCTACTTGGCGAGTTACCAAGAGGCCTGCATGAGCACAGGCTTGCGCTGCAGCACAAGCATCCGTTTCTGGGCTGATGTCCCGCAGGACACCCGTCCTCGACGACGTCTGGAACAAACCTTGATTCGCCTCTGGCAACCGCCCTTCAATAAGGAAACCCGTGAGCGATGGTCCACGCCGTTCCATGCCAATTAACGGTGCCCCGTAGCATCGGCTAAAGCGCCCAGTCTCTATGCAGATCTCCCTCTCGTCAGCCCAGCCAACGGCCTGGTCGGGAACCGTTTTGGCCCTAGGCATTGCAGAGGGAGATCCAAATCGCTTGATACCAGCGATGGAAGAACGCTTTTCCATTCCCCTTAGCGACTGGTTGGAACAACGCAAGTTCCAAGGGAAAAACGGAGAGAGCGCGACCCTTCAACTCCTCAACCCCGACTGCGCATCCCTCGTGCTCGTAGGCATGGGACCTCTTGAATCATTGGATGTGAATAGCTTTCGGCAGGCGGGCGCTGCTGTGGCCCGAGCGAGCAAAGACCAAACAGGCAGCCTCGGATTGTTGCTGCCATGGAACGCAGTTGATCCTGCAGACGCGGTGACCGTTGCAGCGCAAGCGGTCAGGCTTGCGCTCTACAGCGATCAACGTTTTCGCAGCAAACCGGAGCCAAGCATCCACCCCGAGCGGCTTGAACTGCTTGGCCCCCTCCCCAACAGCCTGAGCAGCGCCCTCGAAGCGGTGCATCCCATTTGCGCGGGGGTCGAACTGGCAAGAGAGCTCGTTGCGGCGCCTCCGAACAGTGTCACCCCAACCGCCCTTGCCGACAGCGCCGCTCAGATGGCGCATGAGCATGGCTTGGACTTGAAGGTGCTCGAGCGCAGCGACTGTGAAGCCAGGGGTATGGGGTCGTTCCTTTCGGTCTGTCAAGGCTCGGATATGGATCCCAAGTTCATCCATCTCACCTATCGCCCCTCCGGGCCTGCCACAAGACGGGTGGTCTTGGTTGGCAAGGGCCTCACCTTTGATTCCGGTGGTTACAACCTAAAAGTTGGTGCTGCCCAAATCGACATGATGAAATTCGATATGGGAGGCAGTGCAGCGGTGCTTGGCGCGATGCGCTCGATCGCTGAGCTCCGCCCAAAGGGAGTGGAAGTTCACATGCTGGTGGCGTCATGCGAAAACATGATCAACGGTTCTGCCGTGCACCCAGGTGACATCGTCACCGCGTCCAATGGCACCACGATTGAAATCAACAACACAGATGCGGAAGGCCGTCTCACCCTTGCTGATGCCTTGGTTTATGCATCGGAGCTCGAACCCGACGCCATCGTTGACTTGGCCACATTGACCGGTGCCTGCGTGGTTGCTCTTGGCGACGAAATTGCTGGGCTGTGGACTGGAGACGACTCGCTTGCCAGGTCCTTAGAGGGCGCAGCAAAGGATGCAGGTGAGGGGCTCTGGCGCATGCCAATGCACCAGGCTTATCGCAAGGGCCTCAAGTCACTCCTTGCGGACTTGAAAAACACAGGTCCCCGTCCAGGAGGCTCCATCACAGCCGCTTTGTTCCTCAAGGAATTTGTCAAAACCTCCATCCCATGGGCCCACATCGATATCGCCGGAACGGTGTGGAGCGACAAAGGGAGAGGAATGGATCCGGCTGGAGCCACGGGCTACGGAGTCCGCACCTTGGTGCATTGGATTTGTAGGCAATCGCAGCAGGCCGAGACCTAGGGTTTCAAGACTGTGAACCACCCCAAACAGATGGCTTCCAGACCCTTGCGCTGGTATGTGCGAGCTCAACTTGGAGTCCTGCTTTTACCTGCAGGACTCTGCCTCTTTGGGGAAGCCATCAGTCGAAGAATTATTCAGCTACTCGGACAAGACCGTGGTCCATGGTTCTGGTATGGAACGCTGAGCCTGATCTGCATCAACGCAGGGATCGGCTTAATGATCGAAAGCGGTCTTCTCAGCGGTTATCCAGGCCGTCGAACCGATTAGGACGCAACCGCAGTCATCGCACGTGGGCACTCAAGGGCATGAATTTGCCAGCGCGCCCTATCTGAACAAGTTGACAACACACGATCTAAATCATCTGAAGCCTGCTTCGTCGACGGATAAGGACCAACGTGACGCGTCACTAGACCATCCTTGATCGTCAGCAGATACATACAGCCACTCCACAAACCATGAACCAATGGTAAGGACAAAGTCCTAGAGCGTCGAGAGGGGAATACCCGCATCTTCACTGAGAAACGCCTGAATGGAACCAAATCTCTAATTACAGGTTTTCTTTAGATTTTGTGAAGGTGTTATTGCGCTACTGGAGTGACCCAGGCTGTCCCCGATCTTGCGCGCTCGCCCCAGACAGCATCGAGGCGGCGATCTCGCCCACAACTGAAACGATAATAACGATAACGGAGCTCATTGTTATTCGCATAATCTTGGTGGTAATACTCTGCAGGCCAGAACTGAACTGCATCACGAATCTGCACTTTAATCTTAGATTTTGAGACTCCTAATTCACTTGCAGCAGAGGCAGCACTTGCTTCAGCTGCGGTTGCCTGCTGTTCACCAACGGTAAAAATCACTGGACGATACGAGTCACCTCGGTCACAAAACTGGCCTTGACCATCAAGAGGGTCAATATTGCGCCAATAATGCTGCAAAAGGTTGGCATAACTGATTTTATTGGAATCAAATCGCACTCGTACCACTTCTTGATGCCCACTTTTTTCACCACTAACTTGTTGATACGTGGGGTTCTCCACAAGACCACCGCTGTAACCGCTTTCAGCCGAAATCACACCTTCAACATCCTCTAAATCATGTTCAAGGCACCAAAAACAACCACCCGCAAGAACAGCATCCTGGACAGCTGCCATAGCTGACATCGGGCTCAACAACATGATGCTGGTCAAGACCAGCGGGATCAACGCACGCATGAGCTCAAGAGGGCTATTTGATCTGGTCAAGAATCGCTTCCGCAGCACGATCGGTCACACCTGGTTCACCAAGGGTGTCACGCAATCGCTGATACCCATCCAACACCCTTTGCCGATCAGCTTGGTTATCCAACAGAGGAATGGCCAACGCCACAAGCTGATCGGCATTGAAATCCTCCTGCAACAGCTCCGGAACAAGACGCTCATTCAGCAAAAGGTTGACCGGCGAGATGTGATCCACATGGAAACGGAGAATTCGCCGCGCCACCCACGCGGTGATACGGCTGACCCGATAGCCAACCACTTGCGGAACACCCTGAAGAGCCAATTCCAAATTCACGGTGCCGGATTTACCCAAGGCCAAATCGGCAGCTGCAAACAGGTGAGGCTTCATGGCATCCGCCTGATCAGCGGGAATGACCGTGCCGCGAACCCCCGCTTTATCCAGGGCCTGTTGCAATGGCTCCTCAAAGCGCTCCAATCCGGCAGGCACCATCACATGGAGTGATGGATCACGAGCCTGAAGGGTGGCGGCAGCCTGCACCAATTCGGGCATGAGGTAACGCATTTCCTGAGGCCGTGATGCAGGCATCAAGAGCAACAGAGCTCCTTCTGAGGGCAAGCCCAACGCACATCGAGCAGCCTGGCAATCAGAAGAAACCGGAACCATATCGAGGAGGGGATGCCCTACCCAGGTGACGTCAGCGCCTCGACCGGCATAGAACTCAGCTTCTTCCGGAAAAATCGCCAGGATGCGGTCTGTGAACTGCAGCAAACTTTTGGTGCCTCCTTCCCCAATGCGCCAAGCCCATTCCTGGGGGGCGATGTAATAAGTGATTGGCACATCTGGCAGGCGGTCTCTGAGGCTGTGGCCTAAGCGCACGTTTGCGCCCATGTAATCGATCAACACCACCCCATCGGGTGGGCGCCCCTTCAATACCCGTTCGACTCTGGCTTGCAATCGGATCGTGGGCACGACCAAAGGGAGGGCTTCCCACAGGCCAATCGCGCCCATCGGAGAGGTATCTGCCAGTAACTCAGCTCCAGCAGCCTGCATCCGCTCACCTCCCAGAGCGAGGACTTCTAAATCGAGTCCTCGACGCTTCGCGACACGCCATAGGGCCTGAATCAACAGGCTTCCCTGCAAATCTCCTGACACCTCGCCGGTGCTGATGAGCAGACGCACCATCAGCGACTCGATGGAGGAGGCATGGGGCCCCGTCGACCTGTCGACAAGGAACCCTCCAGAAACGTACAGAGATGGTTGGCGGCAGGCAACAAGGCCTGCTGCCTCGCAAGGTTTAAGCCGTCAGCAATGACGTGATCAGAGCGATAAAGCAATGACCAAACCTCCTGCAGCTGTTTAAATTCCTGACCCCCCTCAAGGCGATGCAGGCCCTGACGTCTCAAGCCCACACGATTAAGACCCCGCACCCTGCCTGGATGACCTTCTACAAGACAATAAGGAGGAACATCACGATCAACACGGGTCATGCCGCCAACCATGGCCATACCGCCAATGTGAACGAATTGATGAATCCCTAAACAACCACCAATCACTGCCCGATCTTCAATCAACACATGTCCTGCCACTTGGATTCCATTCGACATCACAATGTTGTTTCCAAGGAAACAATTATGCCCAAGATGGCAATAGGCCATCAGCAAGTTGTTGTCACCAATCCGAGTCTGTTCCCCTTCATCAGTGGCACGATTAATCGTGACGCATTCACGAATAGTATTGTGATCGCCAATGACAACCTCCGTCGGAGCGCCTTTATATTTCAAATCCTGAGGTTCCTGCCCCAAACAAGCGCCGGGGTAGATGCGATTGTGAGCACCAATTCGCAGCAGACCATCGAGTACGACATGGGGACCAATCCAGGTGTTAGCACCAATGCTCACCTCAGGACCGATCACGGCTCCAGGACCGATCACAACACCACGGGCGAGCTCTGCTCGGGGATCGACCACCGCCATCGGATGGACCTGAGCGGGGCGATCGTCCGTGATCACTGATGTGGAGAGCTCTTCACTCATCACGATCAATCCACCAGAGAAAACATCAGCTCACCAGAGCAGACAAGCTGTCCATCCACCGTGGCCTCCGCCTTTACTTTGCCAAAACGCTTGCGTTTAAGACTGAGCAACTCACAGGTAATCCTCAATTGATCTCCCGGAACTACAGGCCTACGAAAACGAACTCCATCAATTCCGGCGAACACGAACAAGCCCTTGGGGAGATCTGGCATCTGCGTCACGATTAAGCCCCCCACTTGAGCCATCGCTTCCACAATCAAGACTCCAGGCATCAAAGGACGACCCGGGAAATGCCCCTGGAACTGTGGCTCATTCAAGGTGACGTTCTTGATCGCGACAGCGCGTTCACCTGGAACGTGCTCAAGCACCCGATCAACCAACGCGAATGGATAACGATGCGGCAGCAACCCCATGATCTGCTCGGCATTCAGCACCGCAGATGGCGTGTCGGTAGAGGCAAGAACGGTCAAGTGGCTCAGCGTTGGGGAACGAGTTGATCGGCAAGTGCCGCGGCCAACTCAGTATGAAGGCCGTGGGATCCTCGGTAGACCAGCACCTGTGCTTGAGGGAAACCCACAAGAGCCAGATCTCCGATTAGATCCAAGATCTTATGGCGCACTGGTTCGTCTGGAAAACGCAGCGGGGGATTCACCCAGGAATCTCCATCACAGACGAGAGCATTATCTAAAGCGCCACCACGAATGAGACCAGAGGAGCGAAGTTGTTCCACTTGCTCGCGAAAACCAAAGGTCCGAGCAGGAGCAATCTCATCAATAAAACTCTGAGGGGTGAGCTCGAGGGCCAATTGCTGACGTCCAATGGCTTTCTGCGGGAAATCAATGACACCGACCAGCGTGAAGCGATCAGCAGGCGTCGCGACGATGGCGCTGTAACCGCGATGAAAGGCCAGCGGTTCAGACAGCACCAAGGGGGGGCGACGTGGTGTCGACGCTGCCTTTAAACCGGCTTCAGCGATTGCCTCCACCCAGCCCAAAGCTGACCCATCAAGAAGCGGAATTTCTGTACCAGATACCTGTACCTCAACATGGGAAATCCCGCAGCCAGCGAGAGCAGCAAGCAGATGTTCCACCGTGGAAAGCTCTCTATCGCCAAAATCGAGGGTGGTACACAACTGGCTGTCGCGCACCTGTGAAGGATCGAGACGTACGGGATCGGAGGTTTGATCAAGCCAGCGCACATAGAAACCTTCCTGCTCGGAGGAAACAAGGGTGACTTGACATTGCTGTCCGCTATGTAAACCAATCCCTGAGCGCGACACACTGGATGCCAACGTCCAAGGCCTGTTGTAGTCAGCAGGCCAAGACATCATTAGAACTTCCAACCCACCCCTAAGTTGAAGCGCCACTCACCGGTTAAATCCTGACTGGCAACCTCCAGACGAAGAGGGCCAACTGGCGTCGTCACAATCACACCCGTACCGATTGAGAAACCAGACCCAGGTTTTTTGAGCAATTTGCCAGGTTTTCCAGGAACACTGCTCTGCGACCCAAAGTCAGTACCCGCATCAACGAAGAGTTCGCCTGCGAAAATACTTATGATTGGAAATCGATATTCCAAGGTTGCTTCGCCGTAACTACGACCAACCGCTAGGTCGCAGTCGTACCAGCCACGCACAGAATTGGAACCACCCAAGCAAAAGGCTTCGTAAGGGGGGAGGTCTCCAACAATGGAACCAGCCTTGAGCTGAATACCAATGGCTTGCGGACAGTTTGCTTTTTCGCCTGGCTTTGGCCTACAACCTTTGGCGATTTTCAACCAATTCACCGGAAAGAATTGCGTATAACTTGCTTTCACACGATTAAAGGTTGGAGAATTCTCTCCAATTGACAGGAATTGCTCCGTGCCGAAACTAAAGAAATTACCTGAAGTGGGGTTCCGGGGATCATTCAAAGTGTTGTAGGTCGCCGCAAGGCGTAAGCCAGCTAAATTATTTTCAGAGGCGCAATTGTAAGAGATGCAAATAATATTTTCATTTGGAATACTGTCATCGTCACCCTGACTAGGGGTTCCGTAAATACGCGAAGTGCCCTCAAAGTTGATAGGCCGAACGCTCTGAACATTTAAACCCGCAAGAACCTGCCAAGGAGCATTTTTGTAGGGGTCACCACCGTTAAGAGGCCTCGCAAAAATGATATTTCCGCCAATCCTTTGCAAGGCAACTGAGTCGCCCTGATAATCAAACCAGCTGAACTCAGGGAAGAGGTCAGATGCCTCACCAACATCGTCAAACTTCCTGCCAGCAGGATTATTATTTGTACTAATTGCGTAAGCTCTGGATGAATCGTTGTCTTGGTAATCAGTAAGAGTAACAATGTCTCCATTGTTTTGGCTCTGAAACACCTGAGGCACTTCTCGACTCAAGAACAGAGAAGTACGGAACGATGTGCGATGCGCATCACCCTTAATCCATGGATCAGTAAACGTGAAATTCGCTAAACCGCCAAACTGCCCGTAGGTGAGGTTGAGAGCTAAGTTCCAAGCTCGTCCAAATAAATTGCTGTCCTGAACTTGAACCTGTCCAAACACACCTTGACTTTGGCTGTAGCCCAAGCCGCCTGAAAGAGAACCAGTTGACTGCTCAACAATTCCCAAAACAATGTTGACTTCGCCTGGATTTCCAGCAACAGGCTTAAGTGTGACTTTGACATCACTGAACAGCGATGTTCCGTAAAGGCGCTTGATATCACCCTCAAGTTGATTGCGATTAAAGACCTCACCTGGCTTGATCGAAATTTCTCTCGTGACGACCCAGGGTTTGGTTTTTCCGCGAATTGGCTCGCCTTTGTCGTTGGTGGTTTCGCCTTCCTTGTTTAGGAACTGCACCTCAACGCCAGCAACCGTGCCGACCACAACCTTGAGCTCTACCACCCCATCTGGACTGACGCGCGTCGGACCTGTGACCCTCGCAAGGGCATAACCCTCACTTGTGTACCACGTCTGAAGTTCTTTCATCCGAAGCTGAAGTTCGGAGAGGTTCAGCGTGCGTCCATAGTCAGAACTGAACGCGTCTTCAATGACCTGTGGAGGAATCTCGTTGTCATCAGGAAGAAGCTCAACCCTCGTAAGCAAGGGATTGGGTACAACTTGAACGACAAGCTGCACACCCAGAGGACCATTAACGGGTTCAATGCGTACATCAGAGAACCAGCCGGTGGCGTAGATCGCCTCCAAATCAACTTTGAGCTCATCTCTGGTGACGCGACTACCAGGGCGAACCGTCATGGCATCATAAGCAGCCAATTCCACCCGCTCTTGTTCAGGGTGACCATCGATCCCATCAATCATCACCTCTGTAATCAGCACTCTGGGCTGAGCAGAGCCCTCATCTTCTGAAGCAACAGGTGACTCTTGTACGTCTTCAAACACTTCCACCTCTACAGATTGAGGTGCAGATTGAGGCTCGATGTTGCCCCCGGTTAAGGCATCCTCGAGCTGGACCTGCTCCTCCGAACTCTGATCAGAGTCAGCCTCAGCTTGCGCTCGAGCAGGAAGAGTGGTCAGAAGCGGCAGGGCCAGAGCAAGCCCCAAAGCTCCCCGCCGAACGGCGTTCCTGGTTCGGTATGAGGAGGAATTGACCATGAGGTGGTGCAGATACCGGCCAAAAAGGCCGCAAATATTCGGTGACCTTACCTGTAGTTGCGTGGTTTGGGGGTTGCCCCTTGGACCCGTTTGCAGACCTCCCCGTAGGCCTCGATCACTCCGCCAAGATCTTGACGGAAGCGATCTTTGTCCAAAATGCGTTCCTTTTCGTCCCGACTGTTCATGTCCCAAAGGCGGCAGGTGTCTGGGCTGATCTCGTCAGCAACAAGTAATTCACCCGCAGCATTGCGTCCCAGCTCGAGCTTGAAGTCCACCAATTGCAGATTGAGACCAGAAAAGAAAGGGGTCAAAACAGTATTTACCCGCCTTGCCAACGTCTCGATTTCCTGACGACTTTCCGGACTGACTAAGTCAAGTAAGAACAGGCGCGACTCTGTCAACAGAGGATCACCAAGATCATCATCCTTGTAGTAGAGATCCAGTAGCGCTGGATTCAAGGGAGTGCCTTGAGAAATGGGGGTTTGACGACAGAGTGATCCAGTGGCCACATTGCGCAGCACCACTTCGATCGGAATCATCTTGACCCGTTGGACCACCATCCAATGATCCGACTCCAATCCACAGTAATGGGTTGGTATTCCTTCCCGTTCTAGAAACTCAAACAAACAAGCCGAGATCTGACAATTAAGTCGGCCTTTGTCTTCCAGTTGTGCACGCTTTTGGGCGTTAAAAGCGGTGGCATCATTTTTGTATTCGACCAAAACCTCAGCCTCATTGCTTGAGGCATAAATGCGCTTGGCCTTGCCCTCATAGAGGAGAGGCCCATGGGTGCTGGTCATGGAGTGGCCAAAGGATTGGAAGCAGGAGCTTCAGATGAATCCGATTCTCTCAGGGAGGCATGGCCACCGGCAGCGCGAGGAGAGCGAAGCTGATCCGCAAGGTCTTGCAAACGCTGTTGATCCACGTCAGGGGAGATCTGTTCGAGCTTTAGCAGCGTTAGTCGGTCATCAACCCGGCTAGCTAGACGACGCAATCGTTCGCGAGGTCGCTCAGCATCGCCCCCCTGTTGCAGCGCCAAACGCAACTGCAAGCGGAGCAAATCTTCCGCCAAACCCCAGGCTTGCTCAGCTGCCGCTTGATCCAAGGCCGCTTCCAGCAACAAATCACTGCGCTCTAGATCAAGCGGCGTCAGCAGTTCAGCAACTTGGCCAAGCCTTCGCGATGCCACAACTCCTGGAGTACGTCCCGCTAGAAGCACCGTGACGGCCTCCTCGGGCCGGCCAGCTGCCAACTCATGATTCGCCAACAGATCAAGAGCTGAACGCATGAGCGGCAAGCCATCCTCCGATTGGCCCACGATCAACAGCTCGGTATCGAGACGAGTGAGATCTCCATCAGCCAAACGCCGCAGAGCAAGCACAGCGCGATCTTGATCGAGGGCCGCACTGGCGGCTTGCCATGACAACAGCAACCACTCCCTACGCTGTAATCCTGGTCCAGGGCCATATCGACTGAGCACGATTTGGGTGCTGTCGGGAGCTTTACAAGCCATCAGCGCCCGGGCATTTGCCATCACAACAGCAAATGGTTGCGGGGAAGGCGCCACCAGCATCAAACGATCCCGCAGCAGACGAAGGCGCTCTTGCAAGCCAAAACGATCCGCATCAGCACAAGCCGCCGACAGCTGGGGAATGTCACCTTGTTGGAGGACTGTTTCAAAGGCCTCTAGGGACATCGGCAAAGCGACAGGTGTCATCGGAGCCGCGTCCAACGGCGGTGCTGCCGCCAATAAAAACAACAGTGGTAGGGAGGAAAGCCCCATGGGCTGACAGACGTTCAACAAAGATGGATAAGTCAGGACAACGCGCCGAGCATTGCGCCTGAGCTCCAAACCTAGGAGTCATCCGCCGTTCCGCACCCGCCCATGTCCATCTCCACCCCCCGTCCCCTCTCGCTGCCACCCTTGCGCAATGTGCTCGTGGTCGGAGGTGGCGGACGAGAGCAGGCGTTGGCCTGGGCGTTCAGACGCTGCCCAGAGATCGAAAACATCTGGATCAGTCCTGGAAACGCTGGCACCAGCGATTTGGAGGGCTGCACTTCCCTGGCGATCGCAGAAACTGACCACGAAGGCATGATTGCGGCATGCAGCGACCACGCAATCGATCTGGTGGTGATCGGTCCAGAAGCGCCCTTGGCCGCTGGTCTAGCGGACACGCTTCGTGGACAAGGCGTCGCAGTCTTCGGCCCGAGTGCGGAGGGTGCACAGCTCGAAGCGAGCAAAGCTTGGGCGAAGCAACTTATGCAAGAAGCAGGGATTCCCACGGCTGGGTACTGGACCGTGACCAACGAACAGGATGGGCTTGCCCTTCTCCAACAATTGCAGCGCCCCTTGGTTGTGAAGGCGGATGGTCTCGCGGCAGGGAAAGGGGTAACGGTGGCGACCACCGTGAAGGAGACGGTCGCGGCCATTCAAGAGGCTTTTCAAGGGCGATTCGGACAAGCAGGTGAACAGCTTGTCCTGGAAGAACGCCTAACCGGACCTGAAGTCTCCTTGTTTGCCCTTTGCGATGGCGAGGACATGGTTTTGCTTCCGCCTGCGCAAGATCACAAACGACTTTTGGAGGGGGATCAAGGGCCGAATACTGGGGGGATGGGGGCTTACGCACCGGCTCCCCTTCTCGATCAAGCGGGCCTGGAGCAGGCGCATGAACATATTCTCAAACCAACCCTTGCGGCTTTGCGCAAGCGAGGAATCCTCTACAGGGGTGTGATTTATGCGGGTCTCATGCTGACTGAGGAGGGGCCACAGGTGATCGAATTCAATTGCCGCTTTGGCGATCCTGAATGCCAAACCCTGATGCCTCTCATGGGGCCTGAACTCGCTCGAGTGCTCCAGGCCTGTGCGCTGGGACGTCTTGCAGACGCCCCAGCTCTCACACAGGTGGAGCTCTGCAGTGCCTGCGTGGTGGCAGCAGCAGCTGGCTATCCCGACAGTCCCCGCAAAGGCGATCCGATTGCGGTTGGGTTCAGCCCCGACCCAACCAACATGGACCAACGTCAGTTGTTTCATGCAGGTACGCAACACAGCACTGAGGGGGTGCTGGAGACCTCCGGCGGCCGCGTTCTGGCGATGGTGGCACAAGCAACAGATTTCGATCAGGCCTTCGAAAAGGCCTACGAAGGATTAAGGCAGGTCCGTTACGACGGCATGCAATTCAGAACAGACATCGGCCATCAAGTGCGCGCATCTAAGCTTTGTTAAGTATCGATGCGCCATGAGTAGCGGTTCGGCACCAGCTTCTGCGAACTCGACTGCGTCCTCATGGGCAGGGTCAGCCTCTTCTGATATGGCCGCAGAGCAGGAGGGCCTTTGGAGTGGCATCCGCCTCTGGTGGGCCGAATTCAGCCTCCAAACCAAACTTTTGGCCATCGCCACGCTGGTGGTGAGCCTGATGATGACCAGCATCACCTTCTTCGCGCTCAATGGCATCCAACGTGATGCGGTGATGAATGACACTCGTTACGCCCGTGATTTAGGGCTGCTGTTGGCAGGCAATGTCACCGAGCTGGTGGCAGAAGGACACGACCGAGAACTGGCCAATGTGGCCGAACAGTTTTGGCGTTCAAGCCGCAGCCTTCGCTACATCTTTTTTGCAGATCCAGAAGGCGTTGTCTACCTCGGCATTCCCATCAGTGGAAATGACGATGACACCAGAGGAGACCTACGTCTCAATCGACGCCTCGAACTCCCGAGTGAACTGAGATCAAGACCTAAAAATCCCCTAGTCCGTCAACATCTGACCCCTGAGGGTCAGGTCACCGATGTTTTTGTGCCCTTGATTCAGGAGGGTCGCTATCTCGGCGTTCTCGCCCTAGGGGTGAATCCGAATGACTCGGCTCTTGCGAGTGCCTCCCTCACACGCGAAGTCACCGTGGCTGTCTTTATCTCAATCTGGGTCCTGGTGATCCTTGGCGCTGTATTCAATGCGCTGACAATCACCCGACCCGTCAAGGAACTACTACGCGGAGTTCGCTCGATTGCCGCTGGAGATTTCCAAGCCCGTATTGGCCTCCCAATCGGCGGCGAACTTGGGGAGTTGTTGGATGGCTTTAATGCGATGGCATTGCAGCTCCAGGACTACGACGCAGCCAACATCGAAGAGTTGCAGGCTGCACAGGTCAAGCAAGCCTCGCTGATTGCAACGATGGCGGATGGCGCGGTCTTGCTGGATGAGAAAGGTCAAATTGTGTTGGCCAATCCAACGGCTCGACGCTTGTTTCGCTGGGAGGGACGCAATCTTGAAGGACAAGATTTTCTCAATGCGATCCCGGACCTTTTAGCCATTGAGCTTCATGAGCCTCTCGATGGAGTTCTGAACCAAGGCCGAGACAGCAATGATCTTCGAAGCAGCATGGGGGAGCCGCCTCGCACCCTGCGTTTCGTGCTCCAAGCCGTACGAGAACCCAGCGGAGAAAGCCTAAAAGGAATCGCTGTGACCATGCAGGACCTCACCCGCGAAGTTGAGCTCAACGCGGCCCAGAGCCGCTTCATCAGCAACGTGTCCCATGAACTGCGAACCCCGCTTTTCAACATCAAGAGCTACGTCGAAACCCTGTACGAAATGGGGGATCAACTCAGCGAGAAAGACAAGCAAGAGTTTCTCGGCATTGCCAATGAAGAAACAGATCGACTCACACGACTCGTGAACGATGTACTCGATCTTTCAAGACTCGAATCCCATCCCAGCGTTCAGTTTTCTGAACTCGATCTCAGGCCTTGCCTAGAGCAAACCCTGCGCAGCTATCAATTGAACGCATCCGACAAACAAGTGGAGTTAAAGCTGGAGGCATCGATCGATCTGCCAGACATTCTTGGCAATTGGGATCTGATCCTCCAGGTCCTGGACAATCTCGTTGGGAATGCTCTCAAGTTCAGCCGTAGCGGCAGCCGCATCGTGATACGCGCTTATGCCTGGCCGGACAGCTGCTGGATGGGACTACTTCCAGAAGATTCGCTCCAGGCACCGCAATGCGAAATGGTTTCACCTCTTCCAAAATTACGCGTGGAAGTTAGTGACACTGGTTATGGAATCAGCGAAGACAAACAACAACGAATTTTTGAACGGTTTTATCGTGTAGAAAATGCGGTCCATACAGAAGTGGGGACTGGCCTTGGGCTTTCCATCGTGAGGGGAATTGTAGAGAAACACAGCAGCGTGATTCGTATGGCAAGCGAACCGGATGTAGGAACAACATTCTGGTTTGACCTACCTCTAGCCCAATCCGACCAAGACGAAATCAAGCTGCAAGCTGAGCGCCAAAGTCGCTATGAGCAAGAAGAAGTCGAACTTAATTAAATAAAATTCGCCTCAATTCAGTCTCGACATTTTAAGTGCTGATAATTTTTATTCTGGAGCCACTCCACGGGCTATACGAGACAATTCGCTTCGTTCATCCGTCGTCACGCGATGAGGAACACCACTAATAATTCTCTCAAAATTTGAAAATGAATCTTGAATTTGTGGTCCATTGCCGGTGATCAAGAATTCGCGAATACCGCGATCGTGCCAGGACCCACGCATCTTGAAAACATTGATGGCTCGAGCCATCTCACCACGTATCTCAACATACTGAAGCAATATTATAGTGTCAGTGATAGTTGAAATATGGGAGTCAGTTATCGAATGACTCCCCATAAACTCTTCGGAAGTATTTGTAAAAAAGCCGGCAATTTCTTCTTGCTTAGCATACCCAGTCAATGCGATTACAAACTGCCTAAAGGCATTACGGCTTACACCACGAGCCAACGCAGAAAGTGAGTCAATCGCCATTCGCGTTGGTTTGAATTGACTGATCTCAGTTTTAATAATTTGCAAGTGATCTTCCAAGCCAGTGGACTCCGGGTAGGCGCAAATGATCTTCAGAAGGCCATCTTGCTCCATTTGCTCAAAATCAATGCCCCAACTGGTGCCATTACGCATTAATTGAGCACGAGACTCTTCATAGGCAAACAAGATTACCCGCTCTTTATTACTGCAGGCATCCTCAATGAATTTCGAAACCAACAATGTCTTACCTGTGCCAGTCGCTCCCGTCGCGAGGATGATTGAATCCTTGAAATAGCCACCACCACACATCTCATCGAGCCGCGGCACACCAGAACTCACGCGAACAGTAGATGAACGCTGAGTGAGCCTCATCGCACCAAGAGGAAAGATGCTGATCCCGTGGGCACCCATCGTGAACGGGAACTCACCCTTCATATGGGTGGTGCCTCGCAACTTGAGAATCTCAACGGTCCGTCGTCGGCGCTCTCCCTCCAGCACGTTGCGGAGGATCACAACATTGTCAGAGACAAATTCTTCAACGCCGTAACGCGCAATAGGACCATATTCATCAATTCGCTCAGAGGTCATCACAGTGGTGACACCGATCTCCTTAAGGCGTGCGAGTAGACGGAAAATCTCTCGACGCACAACAAAGACGGCGTCATACTGTTGAAATACAGCCGTGATCGAATCGATTGCCACTCTTTTGGCTTTGTACTTTCGGATGGCGTAATTAATTCTTTCAATCAGGCCAGACAGATCGAAACTGCCCGCCACATCCTGACCATCTGGATCCGGTGAAGCATCAAGAATAAAGAGCTTGTCTTGCTCAACCATCTCCTGCAAATTCCAGCCAAAACTTGCAGCATTACGCAGAATATCGAGAGGCGACTCCTCAAACGTGACAAAAACTCCTGGCTCATCGTAATGAGCAATTCCATTGTAAAGAAAATTCAAGGAAAAAACGGTTTTACCCGTTCCCGACGTTCCGCTAATCAGGGTGCTGCGTCCAATTGGCAAGCCGCCATGGCACACATCATCAAAGCCCTCGATTCCAGTCGGGAGCTTCTGGACCTGCATCTGAGGGAAACTACTTGAGCTAGAAATCTGCATAACCGCGGCCTTGATCCTCAACGCTAATTAGAAAAAGCCACAGCACCCTCTAGACCACCCCGTGACTTAAGAATCTGCCTCCTCGATGTCCGGGACTTCCAACGCATCCATAACGGAAGAGCTGATGTCGTTGTCGACAAGCTCGTCGTAAAGAAGATCAAGTCCGATCAGCACTCGTTCGCGATCAGAAAGGTCACCAATAATCCGACGCACAGGAGGCGGAAGAATTTTGGCCAACGTGGGCGTTGCCAGAATTTTGTCCTCTTCTGCAAGCTGAGGATTTTTCAAGACATCAATGACCTTCAAGGCATAGACACCCTTGAATTCAGTTTCAAGAATATTGCGAAGCGTTTTGAGTGCACGCATCGAATTCGGAGTATTCCCAGCTACATAAAGCTTGAGAATGTAAGTCTTGCGGGGGCTCATAAGATCACCTCCGAATCCTGAAGCTGACTGCGATTAGATCCAGCAGGAACCAAGGGAATATCTCCAGGGACTGATCGTCGGTACATTTCACAGAGGTGAGCCATGACATCCAGCAGTGCAAGGCGGTAATCCTGAAGGAAATCGTCTTTATGCCCCTCAAGTCTGAGTTGTTTCCAAAAGTCGTCAATCAGATTCATGTGGATCTCAACGGTTTGAGTAATGGGCAAGTCACCAAAAAAAGCGGTGTTGACAAAACTCTCCAAAGCCTGGTTGGCAGCGGCTGGGTCACGAAAGTAACCAATCAGCAGATCTCGATAGGTGCGCTGCAGCGACTGCAAGAGCTCACGCTTTTCATGGGGCGGAAGATTGGCCAAAAATCGCGAAGGATCTCGCTTGTAAAACACCCCGAGGTAGCCAAGCCTCTCCTGCAAGCGGCTCGACAACTTCCAAGCACGTCCCTCCAGCTGCCCACCCACCTGATCTGTTTCAGCAGATCCATCTTCAGAGCGAATATCTTTCTGCCCGTGGCGCAGAAAGCGTGAAATCGCTGCGTCAATGTTGTAACCAAGCTGCTCAAGCTGATCGCCTGGGAGGTGAACTTCTTCAGGGTGGTAATCGACACGCCCCCTCAAGTCGCCCACCACAACGGCTGGAAAGAGCAAACCACGAGCCAATAAGTCTTCTCGCGTCTGGTCTTGAAGGAGAGATTGCTCAATCACTACAGCATCGACAGCCTCACGTTGGTGTTCCAAAGCGGAGACAACATCGACCGCTGAGTCCTCCAGGCCTAAATCCACAGGGGTGTAGCGATTGCCTGGCAACCACTGACAGCAAGACGATTCGAGCTCGGGCGACCTCAATAAAAAGGCGATCGTGAGTGCCGGCCTGGTCATCCAAAACGAAAAGTGTTCAAGTGAATCTTGACGAAAGAGTGCACGAAGGTCGATGATCTTTGTTTGTCTTTCGATTGCGGCACAGGCCAAATCGGTGGCTTCCAAGTCTCCGAGCCTGTTCGCGTCCCTTAGCCCATGGCAGAAACCAGCAGCAGCAGCTCAAATACCACCTCAGAGACAGGCTCGTACGCCATCGTCGAGGCCTCTGGACAGCAATTTTGGGTGCAACCCAACCGTTACTACGACCTCGACAGGCTGCATGCCGAGGTCGACGCCAAGATCACCCTCGAAAAGGTGCTTCTGGTCAAGGATGGTGGCGTCGCCACGGTTGGCAAGCCCTATGTCCAGGGCGCCAGTGTGGAACTAAAAGTTATGGCTCATCGTCGCGGTCAGAAAGTGATCGTCTACAAAATGCGCCCCAAAAAGAAAACACGCCGTAAGAATGGTCATAGACAGGAACTCACACGAGTGATGGTCGAATCCATTTCCGTTGGCGGCAAAGCCATCAGCTGATTGCCTCAACCAGCTTTCCTCTCCCCTTCTATTTGATCTCCCATGGCCCACAAGAAAGGCACAGGCTCAACCCGTAACGGACGCGACTCCAATTCCAAGCGCCTCGGCGTGAAGGCCTACGGCGGTGAAAGCGTTACAGCTGGCTCCATTCTCATCCGCCAACGTGGAACCTCCGTCATGCCTGGCGTCAATGTTGGTCGTGGCAAGGATGACACCTTGTTTGCGTTAACCGACGGGATCGTCAAGTTTGAGTCGATCCGCCGCGGACTTCGCAATCGCAAGCGCATCACTGTTGCTGCAGCTGCTCAGTAATCCAAAAGGACCAAACAACCGAGAAAAGATAAAAAGTCTGTTCAAACAAAAGCAATGGTCCTTTGTGGGAGCATTGCTTTTGTTTGTTGGGGCAGTCAAGAGAGGAGTTTGTAAGCCTGCACTGCACGACGTTCCGTTCCATTCAAAGCCTGGAACAACTGCAAAGAAAGATTCTCAACGGCGCCTGATGAGCTCATAAAGGAGAACTTTGCGGGCATCCCCCCGCTCCTCTGAAAAGCACGAACCAAGACATTTGATGAAAATGCCAGCGTTAGCAGAAAGATTGGGAATCGATCGCAGATGACTGCAGCGTTAACCCCAACCTTGAGGCCAATGCCCTAGATCAACAGAACAGATTGGTATTATCAGAGCCTTCCTAGCCAGCGTTGACATTGGCCCAGGTTATATCTAAGTTTACTAAACGAGCACAAAATACGTGTCTACTAAAAAACTGATATCATCTTTCAGAATAGCTTCTTAGCTATTAACTAGATTGCAATAACGTGATCTTCCAGCATCACTCCATCAGCTGAGTCAGTGCTGATAATCAAGCTGTTGTTTTTCAATCAAACGTGCTGAAACTTGTTGACAAGTCCAGCGAAGCGGCCTCCAGAAGGCTGAATTAGAAAGCTCATAGATGAGTTCCATCTGATCATAAAGCTCAAGCTCTAAACAAGCCCAAGCTGCCGCTATCCTCGACTTTGTATATTGAGGAGTGGTTTCCGAGAGAGCAGATCGCACCAAATCACTTTTTTGGTGAAATTTACGCAAACCAATAATGCATGTAAGGTAATAGTGTGTTACATAATCAGACCAAAGTCTTTCTTGCATACTATCAACAATTTCAAGACAACTCTTAGTATCGATAGTCATTAGGCTTAATGCCGCCCCATATTGACGCGCTTCGTCCCTATGACTGAGATTCCTCTCTATTTCGGCAGGGTCCATATCACAATGCCATTCAGCTTTGAAATTTAGATATTGAGGATTGTCAGTCAAAAGTTGCTCTAAAAGCGAGTGGTTCTTTGAAGTAAAAATTGAGTTATTAACATCAACGATATCAAAGAAACTTTTTGCCCTTAGGGACATAGAGACTGGTGCACGCACCAAATCTGGAAGTCTGCATTCATCACCAGCATCACCTAAGTCAATCACAGCCGAACGTCTTTTACCAGCCACTAAATCAGTTAGTTGTGGGACCAAAGGATCTAAGAGATCAACTCTTCCATATATCCTTGCCTGATACGCGCGTGCTGCACCAGAAACCAAGACACTCTCATGAGAACAAAGCTCATAGATAACAGCTTGCGATTTTGAGTTCCTTATTTTCAGTCTGGTGTGAGATTGAATAACTGCACGGATCTGCGTAACTTCACCATTCAATAGTGATAAGAGTAGATCAATATCATCAAGGAGTGGCTCCCAACCAATGCGGACCAAAGAGGTAATTGCATTAATAACAGCCTCGATATCAGTACAGGTCAGAACAGAAACTAAAGTTGGTATTGCACGCACATTTTTCCTCCTTCCTAGTGCCTCAATAGATTTTCGGCGCGTTATCCTGTCATACAATTCATCAATGGAAAGCTTCTCGACAGCATGAAGAAGCAACTCAAATGATTCCTCAGTAGTACTCAACCCAAGCCTGGTCGCTGCAAAATAACGATCTGCTGGTCTCTGAACATTTAAAGTATTCTCCAACAAGAGCTTTGAAGCATCATTCTCACTCATTCCATGAACAAGAACATCAAATCTTTCAGCCATAAGAATAAGATGAATGAATGATTCTACTTAAAGAATCAATTGCAAACGGCGAAAATACAATTCACATGCATCATGTCAGCAGATTGAATACACGTAAGAATGATAAAAGCATTACACAACTGCAGCATTTCAGATTTCACAGACCAGCGCAATATGCAGCAAAAGGCAAAGTGCCCTTTTAAGATAGATCATGATCGGCCTCGCCAAACTGACTATCGAAACTATATCAAAAAACTAATGAGAAATTAAAAAAAACTTTTCAAAACAAAAGCCGAGAATATTAGCTTAGCTTAGTAATCTAATAAGTTACTTAGATCGCTTATCGATGAGTTCAATCAGATGAGCATCATGTTTATCGCAAAAGTCAGAAACACATTGCCTAAGGATATGTCCTATAGACAAAGACTCTGTATAGCAAAGAAGCTTGAGCTTCTTATGAAGGTCATCATTCAACTCAAAAGTGATTCGTTTCATTCTTTATGAAAATACATTTTCCAAAAGCCTGAGAGAATGATTCCGTATAACTTTCAGATTCTACTCTTTTTGGTAAGAATCGGATAGGCGCAAAAAAATCTTAATTTTTCCCATGGCTTTAAGCTTGGGGCCAAAACCCACGATCTTCATGCTGAATTTATCATCCATGCAGAGCAAAGCTAAAAGCTTTTCTCCTATTTACAAAAACTTGGAGCGGTTAAGCGTTTGGCTTGGTAGCTCTCCAAAATTAGTGAAGTACCTTCTTGAAAATCTACCTTGATGTTTAAATCCAAAACGTATCGCTATTTCACGGATAGTATTATTGTCAAAATTTGATGTCGAAGAATGATAAATCATTGATCTTCTTGCTTCTTCAAGTCTTACCTGCGTCATCATCTCTATGATACCCATGCCAAAGTAATCTTGGCATACTCTATATAAGGATGCTTGGCCAGAGTTTAAATGCTGACAAACATCTGACAACGACAGTGGTGAACCCATTTGGTCAAGATCATGAGCAAGATCAACAATCTCACCAAGCAACCGCTGATTCTTTACCTGCTTTTTTTTATACAACCTATAACTTCCTTCTTCAAGACATATAGTCATTAAATCATAGTATTTAGATGGATTTGGAATTCCCCTGGCAAGATCCCGTCGGGTGAGTCTGCGCAATTGGGAAAAAGCTTCATGATCAACATCTAATCCAATTGATTGGCTTAAACTATCAATAGCGTGACTTGCTTTACAAGCTTGAAGTTTATTGAGCAGGATCTCCTTGTCTAACATACATGCAGTTGAAGAACATAATTCCGAATATTTACCCCATGAGTCGCCTGGATTTGAATAAAAAGTATTAAACCCTCCAAGACTATTATTATTCATAGCAAAACCTTCGCAATAGCCAAAAGGATGATTCACTTTGCGAATTGGTGTAATCCAATTAAAATCAACTGACCAACTTGTACCCCATCCCTCGTACAAAAGAGGCTTAGATGCACTGATCTCAGCTATAGCCATTCCAGACGATTTTTGATGCGCCATAGAATAACTACCCTCACCACTTTCCAGTTGTGTAATTTTTGTGACTTGACCATATTCCTGAAGAGTCTCAGACAATTGCAATGGATCTGTATAGGTAAATTTGATGTTCATGACATCCTTCCTCTACGCAAATCAGAGACGAGAACACTCATCTTGCTTGACTTATCAATTGTATCTTCAGGACTCTCTTGAAAGGTCTTAAAATAAAATCGTTGAAAAGAATCCCAATTCTTAAAGCCATAATACAAAGCATTATGCTGTTTAGTAAATTGCTTCAAACCACGGGGAACATGTGGGTTTAGATAGGACTTCTTGACTTGTTCTAGACGTATACTTTTAATTAGATCAAGAATATTCATATCAAAGGTCGATCTACAGGCCTGGCCTACAGATTCTTGCTCAGAGTTCAAGTATTTAGCAATTTCTCCTATCGTCAAAGGTGGCAAGCCAGCTCTGTCTTCATGTAATAACTTAACAAGGTCTTCTATTAGTTCAGTTGATTCAGATCTCTCTGTAATGTGATTCTGTGGCTCGCAAGAATCCTCTAGAGTTGCAATAGCTAAATCATAAAACCCGCCAGCTGTAGTTATTTCCTTAGCAAAATGCTTTTCAAACAATTTTTTTAGCTGAATACTAGAAGTACTGTTCGAATCAATACCAATACATTCTTCAATCCTTGCGTATGCATTGTAAGCATTCATCTCATCAATTTTTTCTTTCAATATTTCCCACTTCAGACTCATGCAGCAGAGAATAGTATTTGCACCAACAATATCCCATGTATTGCCACCAGTTTTATTTAAGCGATTGAATCCTGCTATGCTTAAATCTTTCATCTTATGGCCACTAATGATAGTGTTGCCACTTGGTTTTCCCCCTTGATTATTTGTCCAACAAAATGCAATTGAATTTTGATTGGCTTCTTCTTCATAAAGTAGTGTTTGATTAGACTTGAAAATTTCAAGATGAACATTATTGATCGGTGCACAGATTGAACTCGTTTGCAATTCACCTTTACTTAGCTGGGTAATATTGCAAGAAAAATTCGAGGTCGAGTAATATTCATTATAATGATTCTTGCAATATGTTTCCATTCCAAGCAAGTTACTGAAAACATATTCCTTTGCCTTCCTTGCCTTCATCTAGATACTACCTTGGCGTGCTTTTGCTAAAGATTAAGCAAGTGCAAACTATAATCTCTATACGCTTCTCGCTAAGGTATTGCGAAGTTCCATGACTGTTGCGATTTAAAGCTCTAATGCTTGGAATGCATAGGGCACAAGAAATAATCATAGTGTAATATTTATTTACGCAAAGCCTCGGTCATGCGTCACGCAAACTTCATAAAACCGAAAAATCACATTTACCATTTCTGCATTGTACTGAATACTATATGCAGTGAGTACGATTTTTCTTCAATTTTGAGTTGATGCAGTGTATAAATTGAAGAGAGACGATTATGCAATGTCTAAGTCTCAACTACATGCTTTCATTGATCGCGCACGTAGTGACGAGCAATTTCGTTCTCGGCTCTCATCAATGAATCCAAAACAAATCATAGAGTTTGCCGCAGAGAGTGGATTTCAGTTTTCAGATGAAATCAAAGGGAGATTTATCAATCGATGGAAAGGAGTTTATTTTTGCCCTCAGGCTATTGAGGTTGGAATCCTATGTCCAGGATTAGTGCCAGCTGGCTATAAAAATCTTCTTCACTATTCTCAATCTACATGCAGTTCTTCAAACCTTAAGGAAGAAGAGCATGATTTCAGAGCAGGCGGTGTTTATTAGCCTAAACCGATTGGATGGGCTTGTAAGACTATAAACAGGTAGATCTCTTCATTCTTGAAAGGGGATAATTCAAATAACCTAATAAATCGCAATTTGATTGAATCAATATGCAGTAGATTTTTGATCAATTGGTAAGGTCAGGGTCAATTCCTGCATGCAAAGGCGTGGCGTGAAAGCTGCTGCTATTAGCGAAACAAATTAATCTTCCACTTAATCTCTCAAGCAAGCGATCATTCAAGAAGGTTTTCAATGCGATCGCAAATCTCTTAACGACTCAATCGCTAGCGAGCATTGCGATGTTCTATTGTGCCTGGGCTAGCAACTAAAAGCCACGGGTTTATACACCCTTGTTGTAATCAATAGTGGGTGAAAGACTTCAAGAAAATTCGATTGCAACGTATGAAAAAAGCAATCAACAAGGTTGGGATCATCAAAGTGAAAAGGATATTCTCCTTTATGTCCTTTAAAGAAATACCAGTTTAATAAGGCCCGTCCTTCCTCATTCATGAATTTATGGAATTGCATGAGCTGATCAGACGGATCAGGGAGGTGTTCCAAGACATCAAGACAAACGACAGTGTCGAAACGTTGGCCGCTGAGATCTGCAAGATCACGATGAACCGACATTTTTTGATCCAAACCAAGAGCTACAGCTCTAGACCAGACGAAAGCCCTGTTTTGTGGATTCAAATCTACAAAATGAACGCGATCAACTGAATTCAATGCCGCTGCCGCTAAGGCATGCGTACCAATCCCTCCTCCAAAATCAAGGACTGTGCCTCGAGCAAAATCCTCCTGCAAACGCAGCGTGTCAGCGATGTAGTCAGAGCTGCTGAGATGCCAAGCCGCCAATTCAAAAAGATGCCCCGTTCCCACGGTGGTCTCGTAAAATTCAGTGGCTTGATCTGCTTGAAAAGCACCAGGATGCAGTGCGGCTAAGTCATCCTTCCCATCCGGTAGGCGCTGATCCACTTGCTCCAACGTGAGCTGAAGATGTTGCGCCAAATGGTCACGAACAGAAAAGCCACTGTCCAAGAAGGTCTCGATGTCCACGCGGGGAGAATTGCTCAGGCTTTGCATCTTCTGCCGGTCGGACATCGTCAATGTAGGTGCAGGCAGGATGCCACATTCAGAACAACTGCCACTGGAATCCCTTGGATGCACCACTCGGCTTCGTGGTGATCGACAAGCCCTCAGGTCTCACCTCCCACGACTGCGTGAGCAGGATGCGTCGCGTGCTTCAAACCAAAAGAGTGGGTCACGGAGGCACCCTGGACCCAGCCGTAACAGGCGTTCTGCCGATTGCCGTGGGCCAGGCCACCCGACTACTTCCCTACCTGCCAGGAGAGAAAACCTATCGCGGTGTAATCCAGCTGGGGACCAGCACCAGCACCGATGACCTGCAGGGAGAGGTCGTTACGGTTCAGGAATGGCCTCGTTTAAGCCTGGAAGAGATGGATCAGGCCCTCAATCCATTCCGCGGCAGCATCGAACAGTGTCCGCCGCAAGTTTCGGCGGTTCACGTGAACGGCGAACGCGCCTATGCCAGGGCCCGCCGCGGTGAAGTAATGGACTTACCCGCCCGCAGTGTGACTATCCATTCCGTTTCTCTCGAACATTGGGATTCAGAGCAAGGCAAGCTCACCCTTGAGGTGCACTGCTCGGCTGGCACCTACATCCGTTCGCTGGCCAGAGATCTTGGCCAGGTTCTCGGATGCGGCGGCTGTCTTGACTGGCTGCGGCGCACCCAAGCGCTGGGATTTGTAGAAACCGATGCGATCGCCTTGCCATTGCATCCCAATGAACAGAGAACTCCAGCGATAGAGCCACTCACTCTCATCCCTCCCCAACTCGCCCTAACCCATCTACCAATCCGAACGCTCTCCGAGCTCGAACGGAACGACTGGAGCTGCGGACGCATAATTTCCCATCAAAATGGTGATGGGCCAACCGTTGTTCTCAGTGAAGACAACATCATGCTGGGCATTGGAATCGCCTACAGCGAAGACCAGCTCAGACCCAAGGTCGTGTTTGAAGCGCGCGGCTGATCTCTCTCCTGCTCCCTATGGCCGGCCACAGCAAATGGTCTCAAATCAAACGCACCAAGGCGGTGGTGGATGGAAAGCGAGGTGCCCTTTTCACCAGGCTTGGGCGCGAGATCACAGTGGCCGCTCGCAACGGATCTGACCCAAACGGTAATTTTCAACTGCGAACAGCAATCACCAAAGCGCGGTCGGCAGGATTACCAGCAGGCAATATTGAGCGGGCTATTGCCAAAGGATCAACGGGCCTAGGGGAAGCAGGCTCCAGCCTGGAATTGATTCGCTACGAGGGGTATGGCCCTGAGGGCATGGCTGTCCTTGTAGAAACACTCAGCGACAACCGCAACCGCACGGCAGCCGAGATGCGCCTTACCTTCAGCAAACACGGCGGGAAGCTCGGAGAAACAGGTTGCGTGACTTATCTCTTTCAACATCGCAGCGTGGTGCGACTCGAGGGACATTGCGAGGAAGAGCCTCTCTTGGAAAATCTTCTCGAACTCGATGCAGAGGGGTATGTACTACTGAGCGATGGCAGCACCATGGTTCATGGCGGCTACGAAGCCCTCGAACAGCTTCAACAGGGGCTACATGATCATGGCTTGACCGTATTGGATTGGAAGCACTGCTGGCATCCCCTCGCGCTGGTAGAGATCCATGACCCACAGCTTGCAGAAACCTGCCAACGCTTACAAGAAGCCTTGGAATCGCTGGATGACGTTTGCAGCGTAAGCACCAACCTTGTGCAAATCAAGGAAACTATAAAATTGGAATAAACCTATTTGTCAATAACCATTGATAGTTAATACCGATAATTTATCCCTTAAGAGAGACAAAATCAGTGAACTCGTTTGCCTACAGTTTCGTCATAGGCATCAAAGTTCACCAAAGCCTTGAGATCAGAAAAACTGAGCATTCTGTCGGGAGTTTTTCCTGCCC
>JASJLK010000098.1:0-7755 GCA_037620855.1 Synechococcus sp. ChBW.bin.23
GGAGGTTCTGGCAACGCCTCCACCGGTCCCTGCGCTCCAGTCGCCGGATCGGCAATCGGATTGCGATCCACCCTTGGCAGCGGTTTCGGCACTGCTTTCGGTGCAGGATTCGTGATCGGCAGGTCAGCGCGGCAAGACAAGGTCAGCAAACCAGAGGCGACACCTTCATTGGTCACGAGCACCTGCACAGGCGTGCCTACATCAGCTGCCAGGGTGACCACTCGCAAAGGCCCCCGTTCGGCAGCCACAGAGCCGTCAGAGGCATAGACGGTCATCTGCATTAATGGTGTTCCGTTAATGCCGAGCACCAGCCGACGGTTGGGTGGAACCTGAATGGAAATCAGGCGCGCGCTATCGGCGGGTACCCGACTGGACAGCACGGTGGCCATTTCAGCTCCGGCCTTCACTGTTTCAATCTTGACCTCCTCCAGACTGCGCAAGGCAGCCGCAAACCAAAGCTGGCGGAATGGTTCAGGTGGCTTGGTCCCAGAGGCCACACCCGGCAACAGGGTGTTGGACGCCATGGAGACCATCTGTTCCACCACCATGTCATTCACACCCTGCGCAAGAAGGGCCTGACGCTGGGTTTGCCAATCTTTCGAATCAAGTGTCCCCAGTCGACTGCGCAACCCTGGAGGCAACTGCTCCACCCTTGCTAACCACTCATTGGCTAGCTCGTTCCAAACCTTTCGTAGGGGAGCATCCTCCAAGGAATCACTGGGCAAGCGACCGCTTCGCTCCGGGAATCTGGCCAACAAGCTGGCATCCACAAGCTCCAAGAACCAGCTGCGGTCCACCTGCAGAGCCCTAAGCCGACTGAGAAGTTGTTGACGCTGATCCACCTCTGCAGGCGGGAGGCTGGCCGTCGGCGAGCGGCCCACCACATCACGGTCGGTGGATGGGACACCTGACGGAGCGTTGCCGCGGCTGAGGAGGAACCAGCCAATCGCCGTGCCCACGACAGCCGACAACAAAAGGGCAATCACCACGGGCCACAACCGTCCTTCCGCCGCCACTTGGCGCTCATCGGCGCGCTGACGCCGGCGAGGCTGAGGGGAAGGCGAGCCAACAGCCTGCGGAAGGGCGGCAGGGAGTTCAGCAGAGGCCAGCACGACAGGTGCGAGCACGACCGTTCGCTCTGAACTCGGCATCGGCCCGGTCGATTCAGGCATAGGAACCGCTTTCAAGGCCTGCAAAACCTCCCCGGCCTGCTCAAAACGGCGACCTGGAAGCTCACTGAGCATCCGTTCCAACACCTCGCGGAAGCCTTCATGGATCTCGAGACCTGGGGGACATTGCCATTCGCTGGCATCCGCAGGCAGCAAGGCCTCAGGTGCCCGTCCGCTCAGCAAGGTCAGTGCGGTCACACCGAGAGCATGCAAATCCATCCATGGCGCGGCCATCTCGCCGCGGCCTTGCCCCCTCGGGGCATAGCTGGCCGTGGCTCCTAGAAGCGGTGCGGTTCCCAGGTTTTGAAGCAGGCCAAAATCCAGCAGAACCGGCAATCCATCCTGATCACGGCGAAGAAGGTTGCTGGGATTGATATCGCCATGGACCAGTCCCTTGCCATGGAGAACGCCCAACACGGGGAGGAGCTGGCGCAACAACAACAACACTTCGCCGCCACCAAACACGAGCTGACGCTCGCGCCGCTGCTGCTGGATTTGCCCAAAGCTGGCTCCTTCCTGCCACTCCCTCACCAGCCAGAGCGAATCCAATTCCTCCAGCAGTCCTCCGAATCGTGGAATCAGCGGGTGAAGCACCGATTGCATCGCAGGCCACAGCTGGCGAAACCGGTCTTGCGCCTCGGGATCTTGAAGCTGCCGCAGTGCCACTGGCGCATCGGAGGCCAGCACATCGGTGCCACGCCAAAGCTGTCCCTGGGGTGCGGACGTGTCTGAAGTCAGACATTGATCCAAGCGGTAGCGCTCAGCCAGCAGCGTGCCGATCACAACGACATTGCCTAAATGGCCGATGATAGGGGGACTTGTAGGAAAGCACCTGCAGCGTGGCCTCACTAAGGTCACTGTCCCGAGCAAACAACCTGCCATGGACTCCGGCACGCTGCTCAGCCGGCTGATGGACGTGCGCCGCACCAGCGAAGTGTTGATTGAGCCGCTTGAAGCCGAAGATCTCTGCCTCCAGGGCATGGCCGATGCGAGCCCCCCCAAATGGCATCTCGCACATACAACCTGGTTTTTTGAAACCTTTGTTCTGATCCCCCATTGCCCTGATTACGAAGGGGCAGATCCCCGTTGGAACTATCTGTTCAACTCCTATTACGAAGCGGTTGGCCCGCGGCAACCCAGACCGCAACGGGGCTTGCTCAGCAGGCCACCGATGTCGGAGGTGATCGCTTGGCGGCACAAGGTGAACCAGGCACTGGCAGACCTGCTCCAACGCAACGGAGCGTCCCCCTGGTTAGGGCTCGTGGAACTGGGCCTTCATCACGAGCAACAGCATCAAGAGTTGATGTTGATGGATCTTCTCGATGCCTTCAGCCGTCAGCCCTTGGAACCGGCGTATCGAATGGATTGGCAGGAGCCCGAATCGCCTCTTAACCACGGGTCAGCGAAGGACCAGCCAGCTTCCGTTTGGCTGCAATGTGCGGGGGGCCTGGTGGAGATCGGCCAGGACAGCCAACAACACAGCAGCACCAACAACGCCCATCCCTTCCACTTCGACAATGAGGAGCCACGGCATCGCGTTTGGCTCGAGCCCTATGGCCTGGCCGATCGCTTAGTGAGCAACCACGACTACAGGGCTTTTATCGAGGACGGCGGCTATGAGCGCCCCGAACTCTGGATGAGTGAAGGCTGGGACATTCGCACAGAGCGGCAGTGGAAAGCACCGCGCTACTGGCGGGAAGCGCAGTGCGATGAACCACAGCTTGATCAACAGCAGCGCGATCAACCAACCTGGGCCTGGGAGTTCACCCTGGCCGGCCGCTGCCCGCTACAGGCCCATCGCCCAGTGCGTCATCTCAGCTGGTTTGAAGCAGATGCCTATGCGCGTTGGGCTGGAGCCCGCTTACCAACGGAGGCCGAATGGGAGATGGCCGCTCAGGAGCAGGGGCTGCAGCTCAAGCAAAGCCATGCTGAGCTTTGGCAATGGACGGCAAGTCCCTACCGGCCTTATCCCGGATTTCAACCAGCTCAAGGAGCTGTGGGCGAGTACAACGGCAAATTCATGACTTCCCAATTTGTGTTGCGGGGCAGCAGCCACCTCACCCCAGAGGGGCATGCCCGCAACACCTACCGCAATTTTTTTGCTCCCTCTAGCCGCTGGATGGCGGCTGGCCTGCGCTTGGCCCGATGACCACCACCTCTCAACAGACCGATCAAAAACCCGAACTGATC
Organism: Synechococcus sp. ChBW.bin.23; assembly: GCA_037620855.1. Lineage (GTDB taxonomy): Bacteria > Cyanobacteriota > Cyanobacteriia > PCC-6307 > Cyanobiaceae > Synechococcus_C. Next base: position 3,360 of record JASJLK010000098.1, read on the forward strand.
GACCTCCATCCGCCAGCAGCGGATATGGAACAGCTCGTGCGGATCGGGCTCAACCGTTGTCCCCGCCAACTCCCGGCCTGGTTTCTTTATGACGAGGAGGGCTCACGCCTGTTCGATCGCATCTGTGAACAACCCGAATACAGCCTCACCCGCACCGAAATTGCTCTGCTCGAGTCATCTGCCCCCGAGATTGCGTCAGCCATCGGTGAAGGAGTGATCGTTGAATTCGGTGCTGGCAGCGCCCAAAAAGTAGGCCCTCTTCTCAACGCGATCCATCCCGCCGCCTACGTAGCCCTCGACATCAGTGCCGAGCACTTAGGCAGAGCCACCACAGCTTTGCAACAACGCCATCCGCAGGTGCCAATGCTTGGAATTTGCTGCGATCACAGCACGCTTACAGCAGTGCCTGAGCACCCACTGCTGCGCAACCAACGCCGCATCGGTTTCTTTCCTGGCAGCTCGCTCGGCAATTTTGAGCAGCGCGATGCCGTCCACGTGCTCCGCCATTTCAAGCAGTTGCTGAAGGGGGGTCCTCTCCTGCTTGGTCTGGACCAACCCAAAAGTGAGGTCCGCCTGGAAGCGGCCTACAACGATGCCGCTGGCATCTCAGCCGCCTTCGCACGCAACTTGCTGCATCGCCTCAATGCCGATTTAGGAGCGAATTTTGACCCCCAATGCTTCCAATACCAAGCGCGTTGGCAAGCCGACCAACAGCGGATGCAGATGGCCTTGATCAGCAGCTGCGACCAAGTGGTCAGAATCGCTGATGACAGTTGGACGTTTAAGTGCGATGAACCGCTGATCACCGAATACAGCCTCAAATACAGCCCTGAACGGGCTGTTGCGTTAGCGCAACTGGCCGGATGGCGCTGGGTGCGCCGCTGGCATGATCCAGATGACGATCTTTCCTTACATCTCTTAGAACCCACAGACTGAGTGAGATCTAGACCTTCATCCCTGCTGAGCTATGAGTCGCGACGAGCAACGGGCCACAGTCCGTTTACAACGAGAGACCCTGATCGAAGAGCTGGAAACGGTGTACCGCAAGGCCTTCGATCGCTTGGGTGCCCTTGAGCTCGGGGAGGGATCAGTGGCTCGTCTTACCCAACTGTTGCTCCGTTCACGGGAAGGTGCGATCAATCCGCTGGAGCAAGAAATCGAAGCTCCATTGATCACGCGCGCACCAGATCCAATCCCATGAGTCCCACCTGGCTGGACAACCTCGAAAGCAGCCTGGAAGAACGGCTTGAACAGTTTTTAAGTAGCAATCCCAGCCAAGATCAATTGCTGCGGCAACAGCATCTTCAAGACCGCCAAAGGGATCTTCACAATCGTCGCGGGCAGCAGCAACTTCAAGCGAGGGAATTACGCCGCCAACTGCTCACCCTCGCCGAACAGGTCCAAGCCTGGACAAAGCGGGGAGAGAAAGCACGTAAGGCTGGCGCCCTTGAACTCGCGCAACGGGCGGATCAGCACGTTGTTGGTTTGACGCAGCAAGGTCGGAAGCTCTGGGAGGAGTTCGAAACCCTCGGCCTTCAATTCGCTGAAATCGAAGAGCAGCTCAACAGCCTTAAAACTCAAGAGCAGCAATCCTCATCAAGGCGAAGCCTTGATGAGGATTGGGCCCTATTCGAAGCTCAACAAGAGCTGGAAGAGCTGAGGCGCAATCAAGGCCTCAGCTGATCAAGCTTGAGATGGCTCTCAATCAAGCCTTGGGTGCGGGTGGCACGAGGCTCACATTTTCTGGCGGAGGAGTGGGGTCTGGATCAGCGATCAGCATGTGCTGAAGCACAATCTCAGGACGCTCACTGTCACGCCAGCGGATGCGATAAGCAGGCATCTTGGTGCCTCGGCTCGTGGTCTGCTCCACTGGCTCCATTACCCATCCGCGACGGGACCGCCCCTGCGGATTGCGCTTGACCACCGCATCGGCGTGTTTGAAGCGGAAACCTACGCGCTCACCACTCATGGAAATTGGACCCTGCCACTGGGTTTAATTATCCATGCTGACAGGTCACCCCTCTGGTCGCATCAATGGAAAGGCAATGACATCCCGAATGGAGGGGCTATCGGTGAGCAGCATCACCAAGCGGTCAATCCCGATTCCAAGGCCACCAGTGGGGGGCATCCCCACTTCGAGGGCCTGGATGAAATCCTCATCCACTCCGCTTGCTTCCACATCTCCAGCAGCACGACGTTCCTGCTGAAGCTCCATGCGGCCTCTTTGATCCAAAGGATCCGTGAGCTCACTGAAGGCATTGGCCGTTTCACGGCCCACAATGAACAACTCAAACCGCTCCACAAGCCCGGGCTTGCTGCGATGTTTACGCGCCAGGGGTGAAATTTCCTGCGGGTAATCGAGCACAAAGGTGGGCTGGATCAAATTAGGTTCCACAGCATGCTCAAACGCTTCGTTTAAGAGCCGGCCAACGGTGTCGGCCTTATCCGGCGTCGGGAGATTGGCGGCCCGCATCGCCTCCACAGCCGCCTCACGGGTCTGGAACGAAGCGAAATCGAGGCCAGTGGCCTCCTGCACGAGTTCATGCATCGTGGCGCGCCTCCAGGACGGCGTCAGGTCAACGTCCACGCCCTGGTAGCTGATGCGGGTTGTACCGCACACCTGCTCACACACCGAAGCGATCAGCTGTTCGGTGAGCTTCATCATGTCGTTGTAATCGGCATAGGCCTGGTACACCTCCACCGAGGTGAATTCAGGGTTGTGGCGCGTGCTCACCCCTTCGTTGCGAAAGATCCGCCCGAGCTCATACACGCGTTCAAATCCACCCACCACGAGCCTTTTGAGATGGAGCTCAGTGGCAATCCGCAAGTAGAGAGGCAGGTCGAGGGTGTTGTGATGCGTAATGAACGGTCGCGCCTCAGCTCCTCCAGCTTCGGACTGCAGGACCGGTGTTTCGATCTCTAGAAAATCGCGTTCATCCAACCAACGGCGGATCGCACTCACGGCCATCGCCCGACGCCGGAACGTCTCACGGGACTGCGGCGTGACGATCAAATCCAGATAGCGCTGGCGATAACGCTTCTCCACATCCGCGAGACCATGCCACTTATCGGGCAACGGCTGCAGCGATTTGGTGAGCATCTGCCACTCGCTCACCTTCACGGACAGTTCACCTCGATCCGTGCGGCGCAAGATGCCGTGAACCCCGATGAGGTCACCTGCATCCACCAAGGAACTGAGCTGAGCAAAGCTTTCGCCCAGCGTTGCTTTCTCAAGGAACAACTGGATCGTTCCCGTTTCGTCCGCCAGCGTGAAAAAGGCAAGCTTGCCCATCACCCTGCGCGTCATCACCCGGCCAGCAACCGAAACCTTCAGGTCACGCTCGGTGCCGTTTGCAAGATCAGCGTGATCGGCTTGCAGGCGAGCCATGCGATCGGTGAGATCAAAACGCAACGCATAAGGCTCTTGCCCCTGTTCTTTGAGAGCATTCGCCTTCTCCAAGCGGGTCTCACGAAGTTCAGACAAGGGATGAAGAAGCAGTCGGGCGCCATCCTGCCCCGGGGAGGGCACAAGAGCGAACAGATCAACCCAAATTCATCAAACTGCTGCAGGTGCTATTGCAGGCTCACCCATGCGTTGGGACGCGTAGCCAATGCCTCTAACCGTGAGGATCAGTTCAGGATTGCGCGGGTCTGGCTCGAGCTTGCCCCGCAGGCGTGCGACGTAAACATCAACGACGCGGAGGTCAGCCGCCCGTCTTGGCGGATAGCCCCACAGCTGCTCAAGGATTTCAGCCCTAGGAACCACATGACCTGGGTCGCGAAACAACAATTCAAGAAGGCTGAATTCGGTGTAAGTGAGGGCGATGCGTTCGGTTCCCCGATTCACTTGGCGGCGATTGGTGTCGACCACTAAATCTCCGGCCCGCATCACACCTTGCCCACTAGGAATTTCGCGGGGCTCAACGGTTGCAGAACCGGATCCCACCCTTCTCAAGATCGTGGAAATGCGCGCTTCAAGCTCCTTCGGGCTAAAGGGCTTCGGAAGATAGTCGTCAGCTCCAAGGTCAAGGCCAGCCACCCGTTCAGAGATGGACTCCAAGGCCGAGAGAAAAATAATCGGAACGCAAGACTCAGCGCGTAAGCGACGGCAGACAGCAAAACCATCCATTTTTGGAAGCATCACGTCGAGAACGACGAGATCCGGTGATTCGCTATGAAATTTTTCCAACGCCTCCTCCCCATCTTCAGCGGAGACGACGTTGTAACCAGCTAATTGCAGACGCATCAACAAAACCCGCCTGACTGCGGGCTCATCGTCCACCACAAGAATGGTTCCTTTTGCAGAAGGCCCATCTGTGGGCATCGCAACACATTATGAAGAGAAGCAACTCTACCGGTCGGCGTGAACAGTTCGTGAGCCGCTAAAAGCCAGAAA
>JASJLK010000099.1:0-21407 GCA_037620855.1 Synechococcus sp. ChBW.bin.23
GATATTTCATTGGTTAATACTTAAGACTCAGTCGTTTAACAAGCCATTGAGCAAATACATTGACCAGCAAAGTCAGGACCATTAAAATAAATGCCGCATACATTAGTGAGGAGAGTTGTAATACATCTGCCTCTCCAAACTGATTCGCAAGCATGGCTGAAATAGTATTTCCTGGGGCTAGCAATGACCAACTAAATACATTTGAATTTCCGATAATCATTGTGACTGCCATGGTTTCTCCCATTGCTCTTCCAAGGGCAAGCATCACTCCACCCACAATTCCTGATATAGCTGCGGGTAGGATGACATTCAAAATGGCACCCCAACGCGTCGCGCCAACACCATAAGCGGCTTGGCGGAGTTGCATTGGAACTTGGTTTAATGAATCACGGGCAATAGCAGTAATGATCGGTAAAATCATCACAACCAGGATCAAGATAGCTGGAGCCATTCCTGGACCCAAAGGTTCAGTGCTAAAAATAGGTATCCAACCAAAATCCTCGTATAAAAACATAAGAAATGGTCGTATAAGAGGTTCTAAAATAAAGATTGCCCATAATCCTAAAACGACTGAGGGAATAGCCGCTAATAGCTCCACCATTAATCCAATGATGTTTCTTGCTTTGAGCGGAATAATATTTTCTGTAATAAATATTGCAGTGCCTACACCCAAAGGAACAGCAATGACCAGCGCCAAAAGAGAGGTCACAAGCGTTCCATAAATCGCCGTGAAGGCACCATATTCGTCATCAACAGGGTTCCAGTTGGACGTGATCAAAAAATTCAGTCCATAGCGCCCCATCGACTCCAATGATCCCCAAAACACCACCACAAGGATGGAGATGAGGATCAGAGCAACCATGGAAGCCATGACCATGACCAACTTCTGGAAACTGCCATCGACGATCTTTTCCGCTGGCGGTCTGCTTCGAAGTAGGTATTGAGCCTTGAATTGAGTCACTCTGCAGGCAGACAGATTGCCGAACCGTACCCGTATGTCTGCTGTTTTGCTTGTAAGCAAAAGAACACCAGAGGATTCCTCCACAGGAGAGTTTGGTTATTGGAGTTTGGCCCGTTAGCTTGGAGACACCAAATGCGCGGTTATGGGCCGGATCGTCGGAATCGACCTGGGAACCACGAACTCCGTCGTCGCCGTGCTCGAAGCGGGTCGGCCGGTGGTGATTGCCAACGCGGAAGGCTCGAGGACAACCCCATCGGTTGTTGGCTACACCAAAGAGGCTGAGCTTCTGGTTGGTCAGCCCGCTAGACGCCAACTTGTCCTCAACCCTCGCAACACCTTTTCCAATCTCAAGCGTTTTGTCGGACGTGCTTGGGATGAACTCGACGACAACACGCTCACCGTTCCCTACACGGTGAGTGCAAACAATCAAGGCAACGTTCGTGTTGCCTGTCCTCAAACCGAAAGGGAATATGCCCCTGAAGAGCTTGTCTCGAGCATCCTGCGCAAGCTTGTAGATGACGCCAGCACATACCTGGGTGAAACAGTCGATGCAGCCGTTCTGACGGTCCCGGCTTATTTCAATGATGCCCAACGTCAGGCCACTCGAGACGCGGGACGCCTCGCGGGCTTGTCGATTGAGCGGATTCTCAATGAGCCAACAGCTGCAGCCCTTGCCTATGGCTTTGATCGCAGTGCAGTTCGTCGGGTTCTTGTTTTCGATCTGGGTGGAGGAACCTTCGATGTCTCACTCCTTCGGATCGCAAATGGTGTCTTCGATGTGAAGTCCACCAACGGTGACACTCAACTGGGTGGCAATGACTTCGATCAACTCATCGTTGATTGGCTTGCTGATTCCTTTCTTCAGCAACATCAAATTGATCTGCGCAGGGATCGTCAGGCGCTTCAACGTCTCACTGAAGCGGCTGAAAAAGCCAAACAAGAACTTTCAGGCGTTTCCACTACACATATTTCCCTCCCTTTTATTGCAACCGGTCAGGAAGGTCCTCTTCATATTGAGACCACCCTCGATCGCAAAACATTTGAAAGCCTCTGTCCTGATTTGCTTGATCGATTGCTAACGCCCGTTCAAACTGCGCTGCGCGACTCAGGCTGGCTTGCAGAAGACATTGACGACGTTGTGCTTGTGGGTGGCAGCACAAGAATGCCCATGGTGATGCAGCTCGTGAGGACGTTAATTCCTCATGACCCCTGTCAATCCGTTAATCCAGATGAAGTTGTGGCTGTGGGTGCAGCCGTTCAAGCCGGAATCATCACCGGTGAGCTAAGAGATCTGTTGCTAAATGACGTCACACCCCTATCCCTTGGCTTGGAAACCGTGGGTGGCCTGATGAAAGTGTTGATTCCTCGGAATACCCCGATTCCAGTCCGTCAATCCGACGTGTTCAGCACCTCTGGTGCCAATCAATCGTCTGTGGAAATTCACGTTTGGCAAGGTGAGCGTCAAATGGCACAAGACAACAAGTCATTGGGCCGTTTCCGCCTGTCAGGTATTCCGCCTGCACCACGCGGTGTCCCTCAGATTCAGGTGGCTTTTGATATAGATGCAAACGGGATCCTTCAAGTCAGTGCAACAGATCGAACCACTGGCCGAAAGCAATCCGTCACGATTCAGGGGGGGTCGAATCTCAACGAAGACGAATTGCAGGCACTCCTTGCCGAAGCGGAAGCGCGCTCAGATGAAGACCGCCGCCGCCGTACTGCGATTGAGCGGCGCAATTCAGCCCTGACCTTGGTAGCTCAAGCGGAGCGACGCTTGCGTGATGCTGCGCTTGAGCTCGGTCCCTACGGCGCCGAACGACAGCAAAAGGCCGTTGAAATGGCCATGCGTGATGTCCAGGATCTTCTTGAGCGGGATGATCCTCAGCAATTAGAGATGGGCGTGAGCGGCCTTCAAGAAGCTCTCTTCGGTTTAAACCGCCGCCTTTCTGCAGAACGAAGCAGCGATGCAGGTCCTCTGCAGGGCATTCGCAGCACGCTGGGAACGCTCAAAGACGAACTCTTTGCAGACGATGATTGGGAGGATGACCCCTGGTCCACTGGTAGTCGTTCCGACGAACGAATGAGAAGTGGACGTCGCGGAATCGACCCTTGGGATGATGACTTCTATCGCTGATCCCGATTATTGGGCCCTCCTTGGTCTCGATCCAGGCAGTGACGGAGTTTCACTGAAACGTGCTTTCAGGCGTGAAGCAAGGCGCTGGCACCCCGATCTCAACGGAAACGATCGCCAGGCTGAAGAGCGCTTCAAACTCGTGAATGAGGCCTATGCAGTCCTCAGTGATCACGACAGGCGTGTCGCCTGGGAGCTCCGTCGCACCGGTCGAAGTAGTAGCCAAGACCCGTTTGCTTCAGGGTTTCCTGATTTCGAGGAGTATCTCGCCGTTGTTCTGGGTATTGGTGATCCTCCAGAGCCTGATCGCGCCGAAGTCACTCACAACGATGATCACTCGCAATCGGAGCGCAGACCCACCCCATCTCCCCAACCTCCACCTCCTGTTCGTTCACAACACAATCTCGAAACAACGGTTGTCTTGACTCCCGACCAGGCCCTTCACGGCACGGCTGTGAATCTTGAGCTCTCAGATGGGACTGTGATCGAGGTAGATACGCCTCCATTCGCAGGGGATGGTTGGCGCCTCCGTTTGGAGGGAGTCGCACCTGGTGGTCGTGATCATTTTTTGCAGCTGCAGGTTGTAACTGATGAAGGCCTACGGATTGATGGATTGCGCGTGTTGTACCGCTTGGAACTATTTCCTCCCGATGCGGCCCTTGGATGCGCGGTGGATGTTCCAACGCTGTCCGGTTCCGTCACCCTTCAAGTACCTCCAGGTTCATCGAGTGGCCGCCTGCTGCGACTTCGAGAACGCGGCCTGGTCTGGAATGACCGACAAGGTGATCAGCTGGTGGAAGTGGTCATCGTGATTCCTGCCCATCTGAACGATGACGAACAAGCGCTCTACCAGAGGCTTCAGGAACTGAGCTTGGATCAAGGTCGGATCTAATCCAGGTCTTTCGATGAGAGACTGAAAGCGACCTAGAACATCTCATGCTCGTTCACGTCCTTCTTTATGACGCCGGTCAGGACAGTGAGGGCATTCATTCCCTTGAGCTCTCTGGCCAGACCGTGGTTTTGATGTTTGAAAACTGCGACGATGCCGAACGGTATGCAGGCCTGTTAGAGGCCCAGGATTTCCCCACCCCAACTGTTGAGGCTCTCGATCAACACGAGGTGGAGCTTTTCTGCACTGAGGCTGGATATGAAGCGCGACTCGTCGAAACTGGCTTCGTACCCAAATCAGATGACGAACGCTTGATGCTGGCTCCTCCCACTGCCAATCGTGATGTCAGCAATTGGCAAACTGATGATCAATCGCTCGATAGCGTTCAGCCATCAAACCCAAGTGATGGTCTTGATGATGTCCGCCGTCGCCTAGAAGGTTTGCTGTGAATCCGTCTGAAAATCGGGGCTACCTCACAACAGAGCAGTCGAACCCCCGCAGCGTTGATTTGGACGTGTTGTCCACAAACGACCTAGTGAAGCTGTTCATCGATGAAGATCGCAAACCTCAATTAGCGGTTGAAGCTGCTTCAGAAGCCCTCAGCGCTGCAGTTGATGCTGTGGCATTGCGGTTAAGCAAAGGCGGGCGACTGTTTTACATCGGAGCAGGAACCTCAGGTCGACTTGGTGTTTTGGATGCCGCTGAATGTCCCCCCACCTTTTGCAGCCCACCAGAACTGGTACAAGGTCTTTTAGCTGGAGGTGCTCCGGCCCTTCTACGCAGTTCAGAGGGACTTGAGGATCTAGAGACAGCAGGCGTAGACGACCTCAAAGAACATCAATTCTGTTCGGATGATTGCTTGGTAGGCATTGCCGCTGGAGGCACCACGCCCTACGTGCGCGGTGCACTGCAATACGCCGTGGAATTAGAGGCCTTGGCTATAGCAATGGCCTGCGTTCCCGCAGATCAAGCGCCCATGTCTTGCCACCTCGATATCCGTTTAATCACCGGCCCAGAACTATTGACTGGCTCAACACGTTTGAAGGCGGGAACCGCCACAAAAATGGCACTCAACATTCTTTCCACCGGAGTGATGGTGAAGTTGGGAAAGGTATACGGCAACTGCATGGTTGATGTCGCCGCTAGCAACAGCAAACTTGTGGACCGCTCGCTGAGAATTTTGACTGATCTCGTTGGCTTATCGCGCGAGCAAGGGCTTCCGCTACTAGAGGAAGCCAAGGGATCGGTCAAACGGGCTCTTGTGATGGCGGCTGGATCCATGGATCTTCCAGAAGCCCAAAAACTGTTGGCGAATCACAACGGCAACCTGCGCACAGCCCTTGGTTCAATTGGAATAACTCTCAATTCAACTGCTCATTGAGCTTGAGCGTTTGCTGGTCCCCAATAAGCACTCGTAAATAAATCCAGGCGTTGCCTAGTTGCCGCAGGAACAGCATCAGGAGGCGTCATCAAAGCATCTTTGAGAGCGTGATGGGCTGGGGAAGAAGGCCGTTCACGGCTCAATTTGTCCATGAGAGCGAAGAGGATTGGCCCCGTGGCAATGGCATTGGATTTGAGGTTGCCAATGATCATTTCAACGGTCACAGCATCGTGCTCTTTATGCCAACAATCAAAATCAGTCACCATGCTGAGCGAGGCATAGGCGATTTCAGCTTCTCTCGCTAGACGGGCTTCCGTGTGATTCGTCATGCCGATTACATCACAACCCCAGTTGCGATAGAGCTCGCTTTCCGCTCTCGTCGAAAACGCTGGACCTTCCATACATAGATAGGTGCCACCGCGATGCAGCCGATGTCCGGAAGGCATTTCTGTCGATGCTGCAGATGCAAGCAGTTCACTCAACCGCTCGCAAAATGGATCAGCAAGGCTGACGTGGGCCACGCAGCCATCGCCAAAGAAGGATTGAGGCCTCTGCACCGTTCTGTCTATGAACTGGTTTGGAACAACCATGTCGCGAGGGCGCAGATGTTCCTGAAGAGATCCCACGGCGGACACCGATATCAACCAGCGCACCCCTAAGGACCTCATGGCCCAGATATTGGCCCGATAGGGAACTTCGCTTGGGAGCAGGTGATGTGAACGACCATGGCGGGCAAGAAACACCACCTCAACTCCATTCAGTTGGCCGACGCGCAAATAATCGGAAGGGACGCCGAATGGCGTGTCCAACGTGACCTCTTCAACAGATTCGAGTCCATCGATCGCATACAAACCACTACCACCGATCACACCAACTCGAGCGTCTTGGAGGAAGGAAGGGAGTGTGGTCATGATTTAAAAACGGCGCGCATTGACACTCATCTTGCTCGTTTGCCTAAGATTGGTTTTTGCTTTTGGTGCCTTGACGACAGTCCTGATGAAAACGGATGCCGGCCAGATCACAGTGGAAATGTTCGATCAAGATGCGCCGAACACCGTCGCCAATTTTGTGAAGCTCGCGCGCGAAGGTTTCTACGACGGTCTTGCCTTCCATCGAGTCATTGATGGTTTTATGGCTCAAGGTGGATGCCCAAACAGCCGTGAAGGCGCAAAAGGGATGCCTGGAACAGGCGGTCCTGGCTACATGATTAATTGTGAAATCAATAATCGAAAGCATGCTCCTGGCATCCTTTCGATGGCCCATGCCGGTAAGAACACAGGCGGAAGCCAATTTTTCATCGTTCATGAAGCTCAGCCCCACCTCGATGGGGTTCACACCGTGTTCGGACAAACCGGTGACATGAATGTTGTTCTCGCCTTGAAAAACGGCAGTCGCATTGAAAGCGTCACAGTGAGTGACTGATCCGTTAGGACCAGTGAATCAAAGTCGGCTGGTCAGCTTGATCTGACCAGCCATTTTTTTTGTCGTTCAGCAAAGAAGCCAAGTCCCTGTCTTCGCGATTGAGTTGCAATGAAGGATGGAGACGCTGTTCTGCTTTCGCTGTTTTCAAGAAGCCAAGCCTTTTTGTTTCCGCCCAAGACGCCAAAGATTTGAGAAATAGCTCAATTGCGGAATTCTCACCTGAAACAGTCCAAACAAATTGAGGACGCTCCCAAAGCGCAAGCAGTCTTGGTGTTTGCTCTGGTTGCAAAGTAAGACTTAATTTTAAAGCCAACATCTCAGCCTTATTCAAAAGATCTGGGAGTTTAGCGATCAGATCGTCACCACAATCCCAAGCCAGAGTTACAACATCTGCAGCACCATTCTCATTGAATAAATGACCGAGTTTATCTCTCTTTGTGGCTAGGTAATTGGCATTATAATCACCAGGATTGATGATGAGTGGGATTCGACTCACAACTTCCAGGCCATACCCCCCGAGTCCTGCAATTTTGCGTGGGTTGTTGGTCAGGAGCCTGAGGCGATGAATTCCAAGATCACCGAGAATCTGAGCTCCCACCCCGTAATTGCGTAGATCTGCTCCAAAACCGAGTTTCTCATTTGCTTCAACAGTGTCGAGTCCTCCATCTTGCAGGCTGTAAGCCTTCAACTTATTGATCAGGCCAATGCCACGCCCTTCTTGCCGTAAATAAACAACAACTCCTTCACCTTCTTGCTCAATTTGCGACAAAGCGGCCTCAAGTTGTGGCCTACAGTCACAACGAAGAGACCCAAATGCATCTCCCGTAAGGCACTCTGAATGCATCCGAACCAAGACAGGTTCTTGCAGTTGCCCGGGAATACCTTTCACCAGGGCAACATGCTCACTGTTGTCTAGTTCATTGCGAAATCCGATCGCCTGAAACTGTCCGAACTGACTAGGCATGACTGCCTGCGCATGACGACGAACAAAACGTTCGTTTTGAAGCCTGTAGCTGATGAGGTCAGCAATGCTGATAAGCCTTAAGCCAAATTGTTTGGCGTAGTCCTGAAGTTCCGGTAGACGAGCCATCGACCCGTCGGAATTCTGTATTTCACAAATCACCCCCGATGGGATGAGTCCGGCGAGCTGGGAGAGATCAACAGCAGCTTCGGTATGACCAGCACGTTTGAGCACACCTCCAGAACGGGCTCTTAGCGGAAACACGTGGCCTGGACGCCTTAGATCGGATGGTTTGGCATCGGCCTGGAGCACAACCTGAATCGTGCGAGAGCGGTCCTCCGCTGAAATTCCAGTCGAGACGCCATGCTCTGGGCCGGCATCAATACTCACCGTGAACGCCGTTTGATTCTCATCGGTGTTGCGATCAACCATCAAGGGCAGGTCGAGGGCATCAAGACGATCTCCTTGGATGGCAAGACAGATCAAGCCACGAGCCTCTTTGGCCATGAAATTGATCTGTTCTGGTGTCGCAAACTGCGAAGCACAAATCAAATCTCCCTCGTTTTCACGGCGCTCGTCATCGACGACGACAACGCACTCGCCATTACGGATGGCGTTTAGGGCATCAGGGATGGAATCAAAGATCGGATCCATGCCCTCTGCAGCTGCGGCTGAATGGCTCAGCGTTCTAGGTATCCAACAAGCTCTCATCATGATCGACGCCAGTACGATCAGCCGATCATTCCGCTCAGTTCATGGCGATCAAACGAGTTGCGGTAATCGGAGCATCCGGTTATGGGGGCTTGCAAAGCCTGAGGCTGTTGCAGTCACATCCCAATTTTGAGATCAGCCTGCTTGGCGGAGAACGAAGTGCTGGCAAACGTTGGAGCGAGCTCTGTCCGTTTTTGCCCCTACCCGATGATCCCCTGGTGGAGAGTCCTGAGCCCAAAAGAATTGCCGAGCGCGCTGATGTGGCCTTGCTCAGCCTCCCCAATGGTCTAGCGAGTGGCCTGGTTCCTGGGCTTCTGGATCAAGGCGTTCGAGTCATAGATCTCTCAGCTGATTACCGCTACCGCTCGCTCGAACAGTGGTCGAGTGTCTACGCCCAGGAGGCTCTCTCGTGCAAGCGCACGGATGCCGATCTGTGTTCTGAAGCTACATACGGATTACCTGAGTGGAATGCTTCTGCCATTGCAACAGCTCGATTGGTTGCTGCGCCTGGCTGCTTTCCCACCGCGAGCTTGCTCCCTTTATTGCCCTTCCTCAAGCAAGGATTAATCGAACAAGACGGTGTGATAATCGATGCAAAGACGGGCACATCCGGTGGTGGACGCGCAGCAAAAGAGCATCTTCTGCTGGCGGAAGCCTCTGAATCGATCAGTCCTTACGCGGTTGTAGGCCATCGCCACACCTCAGAAATTGAGCAAATGGCTAGTGAGGTTGCTGGATGTGGAATCCAATTGCAGTTCACACCCCATCTTGTTCCCATGGTGCGAGGGCTGCCTTCAACCGTGTACGCCAGATTGCGCGATCCGGGACTTACTGCCGAAGACTGCACCACAGTTTTGGATAGTTTTTACCGCCATCACACCTGTGTCACGGTGTTGCCTGTTGGAATCTATCCAGCAACGAAATGGGCTAAACACACCAACCGGGCCTTTTTATCCGTTCAAGTCGACAATCGAACCGGGCGTCTTGTCCTGATGAGCGCTGTTGACAACTTGATGAAAGGACAAGCCGCACAGGCCATTCAATGTCTCAACCTGATGGCAGGCCTGCCGGGCGAGACAGGGTTGCCCCTCATCCCCTTTTATCCCTGATTTCTGCTGGTAGACAGCGCCAATGTCTGCCGCCACTTCATACCGGCAAGAGCGATAGCCCAGGGCAAAATGCGGTGTTCCTGGGATTGAATACGCAGGCCCAAGGACTCTGGACTGTCGTCCTGAAGCACAGAAACAGCCGCCTGGGCGATGACCGGTCCGGTATCCACATCGGCCTGGACCAAATGGGCAGTGCAACCACTGATCCGCACAGACGCTTGAAGAGCTTGACCAACCGCATCGAGTCCTTTGAAGCTAGGCAGAAGTGATGGGTGGATATTGAGCAATCTGTTCGGGAAGGCTTCAATTAGCACTGGAGTCACAATCCTCATCCATCCAGCCATCACAATCAGATCCACATCAGCCTCAAGAAACGCATTCACAAGAGCGTGGTCGAGATGTTCTCTTGTCCCAAACTGTCGATGATCCAACAAGTGACAAGGAATGTTGAGACGCTCCGCTCGTTGTTCAGCGCCACAGCCTTGGTTGTTGACCACTAGAAGCCGAATGTTGGCATGCAGAGCGCCAGCAGAAATCGACTCTTGAATCGCCTCGAAATTGCTTCCATTACCAGAAGCCATCACTCCCAATCGCAAGGCTGGCTCAAAGTGTGGCCATTGCTGAATCGATGGGGAGATCAGCTCGAGACCTGATTCGAGTGAATCAGGAGCACAGTGGCTAAGGTTCAAATGCGCGGGCATCATGTGCTCATGTCCCATCTGACCATCCTGCCAACCGTCATCACAGACCTCGAGCTTCTTGAGGAAACTTTGTTAGCGGAGCATTACCTCGTCCAGCGACCAGGCCTGATCAAAGCGTTTGGCCAGGATATTTATCCGGCTGAATTGGTAGCGACAAACAGCAGCGGTCTCCAAATGGGCTGGAGGTGGGATGCCGATGGTTCTTTAGCGTTGATGCTGGATCTTGGTCAAACCAGAGATTCCGCAGGACACAAAACGCATCTCAAAACCATTTTGCGGTCCTATGCCCTGAGGTCGGCCCTGCGCTCTGCAGAAGGGGTCACCTTTGCTCCATCTCTTTCAACGACAGACCAGCAGGGTGCTGACCGAGCTATCTGCTGATGGGTGGCGTCAGGATTTCGATCGATCTCTGCGAGCCTGCACGTCAGCAACTCAAGGTGAAACTCGAGTGGACTCCTCGAACGCATCATCAATCTTGGTTGATGCCGAGTTGGACACCTGGGTCATATACCGTTCGTGACCACGCACAGCATCTCCACAGTCTTCAGCTTCAGCAATCAGGTCGCGTTGTTAGCTGCAAGCGAGTAGCACCCTCGTGCTGGACGGCAGAGCTTCTGAATCTCGACCCCGTTTGCTTGACCTACACGCTGGAAGCGCGTCAGCTCACGGTGCGTACCAATCATTTGGATCCAGATTTCGCATCCCTGTGCCTTCCCGCAGTGGTCATGCTGATTGATGGAGAACGCTGGAATCCGCATCATCTCCAGCTGTGTTTGCCTACCGGTTGGTTAGGACATCTCCCACTTTCACCTGTTGACGATGGCTACGAAGCAAAAGATTTTGACCATCTCGTTGATGCTCCCGTACACGCCGGTCCCTTTAATTCCCGTCCGTTCACAGTTTGTGGTCATCAGCATGAATTGCTAACGATTGGCACGCCACCGATGGGCTGGCCTCTCACCCTTAAAGCCGATATCGAGGCCGTCTGTGAAGCCGCTTGCAGGCTGATGGGTACCCCACCACCGTCTGGTGATCGTTATCAATTAGTGATTCAGCTACTCGATCAAGGATATGGTGGTTTAGAGCATGATCATTCCTCAGTACTTCAATTTTCCTGGGAAACTCTCACGAAAAAGGATGGCTATCGAAAGCTCCTACAGCTCATTGGCCACGAATATTTTCACCAATGGAATGTGCGTAGACTCCGACCCGGCGCCTACGTTCCTTATCGATACGACAAGGCAGAAATCAGCGATGGACTTTGGTTTGCAGAAGGAATAACGAGTTATTTTGATCTCACTCTGTCGCTTTTAGCAGACAAATCTGATCGAAAAACGTTTCTTAAAGACTTAGGACAAGATATTTCTCATGTGCTGCTTAATCCTGGATGCAAGATTCAATCCTTAGCTGATAGCTCTAGAGAAGCTTGGCTACGCCTTTACAAGCAAACAACCGCAAATTCTGTGGCACAAATTAGTTATTACCGACTTGGAACTGTTGTTTCATTTTGCCTTGATGTACAACTTAGAAAATCAGGTTCTGCCCTCTCCTATGTTGTTCGAGACCTTTGGCAACACTTAGGGCGGCATGGCAAGGGTTATGAGCCAACTGACCTGATTCAAGCTGTTGCTGCCCACAATGTGGCATTGTCGGAGCTTTTGCCAACCTGGCTTGAAACCACGATGGCAGCTCCAATTCATGAAAGCCTGAACGCTCTTGGCTTGCAAGCGGTTGCGATTCACTCGAAGCATCCAAACGTAGGGATGCAACTTTCTAAGCAAAAAGGTCGACTTTTGATCAACATGGTGAGTCCTAGCGGCCCTGCCGAACTAGCAGGACTTGTCCCAGGGGATGAGCTGATCGGTGTTCGTGATTGGCGTCTAAGGGGTCTTGAGCATTGGCAAGCACTCCTTCAAGGGCCCGAACAGATTCCCATTCTTTATGCACGTCGAGGTCATCTTAGCTCTACAACCCTAAAGAAAAGCGATCCGATAGTTGAGCAATGGGAGATCGCCTGGGACCCTGGTGCATCTCTATCACAAAAAGAATTACGTGATCGATGGTTTTCAATCGTGTAACTGAAATCTGGAAGCGAGTGCAGTCTCACCTATCCCATCGTGGTGCGACTTTGATTCTTTGTAGTGGCACTCTGATTCTTGGCATGGGTGCCCTGGCCTGGTTAAGCAATGACCAAACTGGTGCGCTTAAAGCGAGAAGTCCGTCTCTACTCGATCTTCTTGATGAAATAGGCAGCGAGGCGAAGCGAGGGCATCAAAAGGTTGAACAAACCAAACAACCGCAACCCCCCAGAGCGATCTCTTGGTCTTCACCCCTCGCCAAACAATGTTCAGGCTTTGACGCGAAGGTTAAAAACCGGCTAGACGCACAACAACGCACACTCAAGCAACGGAGAGTGTCTGTAGCGACAGATCCTTCTAATTTTGGAGAACGCTTCAGGATTAATCCCTGGGGAGCAGCCCTCAACCCTGATCCACGCGTCGTTGTACTCCATGAAACGGTGTACTCGCTTCAATCAGCTGTCAATACCTTTATGACTCCCCATCCCAGAGATGCAGATCAAGTGAGTTATCACACAGTGATTGGTCTCGATGGAAAGATTGTTGATCTTGTGGATCCACTCAACCGCGCCTATGGAGCGGGTTATTCGGCTTTTCTTGGTGAATGGGCCGTAACCAATGCAAAAATAAGGGGTTCAGTCAACAATTTTGCACTTCACTTAAGCCTTGAAACACCTCAAGATGGCGGCAATAGTAGATCGGCGCATAGCGGATACTCAACTGCACAATATGACTCATTAGCGCTTGTACTAAAAGACTGGATCGATCGTTTTGGATTTACCCCGGCGGCGATTACGTCCCATCGCCACGTTGATCTTGGTGGAGAGCGAGGCGATCCAAGAAGTTTTGATTGGGATGAACTTCAAACACGTTTAGCAGCATTAAATGTTTTGTGCCCCTAACGGCTTATGACAGAATTCGTTATTCATGATGAGCCTATGACTTAATAGAATCAACTATTAAACTAATGGTTGAGTGGTTGGACGACGCTCCGAAAAAATTAAACCATGCAACTCAGTATCTTGCATATATCGCAACACACGCCTGGGATAATCAAGTTTGCCATTATGAAGGTAAGCCAAAGTTGCGATCGCTTTGGCATCAACATACGAGCGACTAGCTATTAGAACTTGATCGGGAGAGAGCCCTAACTCCTTTTTGAGGCGAGCTATCTTTGCTGCAAGTAATTCAACATTGGCGTCGGAATTCATCAAAAGATTTCTAGCTTCAGCGATTTCAATTTTTGATGGCTCCAAGGGAAGTCGACCTTGATGAATCAACTCACTAATTCCAAGTTGAGCTGGACCATGCGTTGAAACAAGTCCGGAATGGACAACAAAGGGCAGATCTTCTCCAGGCTTGGAATGCTGTATTTCATCAAACAAAATTGCTGTGACCAGCATCGGATTCACCCGATAACGTCTCGATTCCCTCTTAATAACGGGCCTAAGTTCTTGAAGTCGATTGACCGTTTGCGTTCGCAGAGGCTGGAATTGGTCCATGCCCCGGGTAAATAACTGAGCGAGTCGAGTTTGTGGTCCATGCACTCCAAAACGACGCTGCAGCAGCAAAAGCTCTTCTGGGCTGAAGACACTCGGATCTCCCTGCAGAGGCTGCGTCTGGATCTCAGCATCTAGTAAGGGCAGTTGGGCGGTGCTGCGAAGGTGAGCAACGGACAAACAGATAAAGCCCAGAACTCCCGTTATGGCAACAACCTGACGTCCAAAGACACTCACAAAACAGGCCACGTTCCCGCTGCGAGAATAACCGTGATATTCCAATTCGTGGGCATCTCGGACAATCACGGATAGGTTCAGGGATGAAGGTTCTCCGCAAGAGATGAGCTTCCCGGATTTCAGCGCCATCGATAGCCAGACCCAGTGGCAACGCTTTTGCGATTTGCTTTGGTATCACGACGATCTCGGGCTCTGGCTTGATGTCAGTCGGATGCACCTCAATAGTTCTGCTCTCGAGGAGCTCACTCCCCGCCTGGAACAAGCGTTCAAAGCGATGGAAGAGTTGGAGGGGGGTGCGATCGCCAACGCCGATGAGCAACGTCAAGTTGGCCACTATTGGTTACGCCAGCCGCAACTAGCGCCGGATCAACAAGTTGGTGTAAGCATCTCTGCTGAAATTGATGCCATCGATCAATTCGGTCAATCAATTCTTGCTGGAACCATTCAGGCTCCCAACGGAAAGCCCTTTACCGATGTTCTTTGGATTGGAATCGGAGGGAGTGCTCTCGGTCCTTTGCTCATGGTTCGCGCTCTTCAGGACCATGAAGTGGGCCTGCCGTTCCACTTTTTCGACAACGTGGACCCCAATGGCATGAGCCGGGTTCTTGCAAGCCTGGGTGAACGTCTCCATACAACGCTGGTCATCACGGTGAGCAAGTCGGGGGGAACCCCCGAACCCCACCTCGGCATGGAACAAGCCAGGCATCGCCTCGAAGCGCTTGGAGGCAGTTGGCCAGAACAAGCGGTCGTGGTCACCATGGCGGGCAGCAAGCTCGATCAGCAGGCCGAAAAAGAAAACTGGCTCAAGCGTTTCGACATGTTCGACTGGATCGGTGGTCGAACCAGCATCACGAGTGCTGTTGGTTTACTACCAGGCGCGTTGATCGGTTGCGATATCCGTGGCTTCTTGGCAGGAGCCGCCCAAATGGATGACGCCACGCGCTGCACAGATGTACGCCGCAATCCATCAGCACTAATGGCAGCAGCCTGGTATGCAGCAGGCGAAGGTAAAGGTAAACGCGACATGGTCGTGCTTCCTTACCGGGATCGCCTAGAGGTTTTCAGTCGTTACCTCCAACAGCTGGTGATGGAATCGCTAGGTAAACACCTAGATCGCGATGGAAAGGAAGTGCATCAAGGCATTGCCGTGTATGGAAATAAGGGATCAACCGACCAACACGCCTACGTTCAACAATTGCGTGACGGAATCGATAATTTTTTCGTGACCTTCATCGAAGTTCTGCGTGATGTTGATGACATCCCTTCGCTTGAGGGTGAGCGTCCTGGTGACTTCCTCGATGGATTTTTGCAAGGGACGCGCTCAGCACTCACGGAAGGAGGGCGTCAAAGCTTGAGTATCAGCATGCGTAGCTTTGACGCGCGCCGTCTCGGAGCACTGATCGCACTGTTTGAGCGGGCCGTTGGTTTGTATGGAGAGTTGGTCAATGTGAATGCTTATCACCAACCAGGTGTAGAAGCAGGCAAAAAAGCCGCAGCCGCCATTCTCAATCTGCAAAAGCAAGTAGAGGACGTTTTATCCGACGGAGTGTCCAGGTCTGCAGCCGACATCCAGAAAGTCATTGGATTAGGCACTGAAGAAGCCATTTTCTGGATCCTGCGTCATCTCACGGGCAACGATCGTGGATACGTCGCACAGGGAAGCTGGGATAGTCCAGCCTCACTACGCTTCAGTAAAGGTTGATCCGTTAAGAGCTCGGCACCAGGTTGACGAGCTTTCCGGGAACCACAATCACGCGTCTGGGAGGTTTGCCTTCCAGCCAGCGCTGGGCCACGTCGCTGGCAAGAGCCAAGCGCTCCAGCTCTTCATTGCTGCAATCAACGGCAACGGACATCGATCCCCGCACCTTTCCTTTGACTTGAATCACCACTTCAATGGACTGCATAACCAGGGCATCAGGATCGTGGTCTGGCCATGGCTGAATGTGAACACTGTCTTGTCCGCCGAGTCGTTTCCAAAACTCCTCGGCTAGGTGAGGTGCAAATGGCGCCAGTAATCGCACGAGAGCGGACATCGCTTCTTGCCGCACACCATTAGAGGCTTGAGCCAAGCCAGAGGAGAGGGCATTGCTCAACTTCATCAGCTCCGAAATCGCCGTATTGAACTGAAAGTCATCGCTGAGATCCTCGCTAACAGCTTTGATGGCTTGGTGCACGGCCCGGCGCATCTCACCGTCTGATTCGCCTGTTGCAGGGTCGGCCGCATCATGGCTGACCTCCGCATCCACCAGCCTCCAAAGCCTCTGCAAAAAGCGGAATTGACCCTCTACATCCGCGTCATCCCATTCCAAATCCTTTTCTGGAGGTGCTTTGAACAGAATGAACATCCGAGCGGTATCAGCGCCGTAGCGATCAATCACAGCAGCTGGATCCACACCGTTGTGCTTCGACTTGGACATTTTTTCGAATAAAACCTCTAGCGGTCCACCGTCATCTGGATCGAGGGGTTTGGATTCATCCGTCACCATTGCAGGGGACACATAACGCCCTGTTCTCGGATTGCGGTAGGTGGTGCCTTGCACCATGCCTTGCGTTAGCAAGCGTTCAAAGGGTTCATTTATCTCAAGCAAATCACGATCATTCAGTGCCTTAGTAAAAAAGCGCGCATACAATAAGTGAAGGATTGCATGCTCAATTCCCCCCACATACTGCTTAACCGGTAACCATCGATTTACCGAAGTTGCATCAAATGGAAGATCTCGATTATGAGGATCTACAAATCGCAGGTAATACCACGATGAACACATAAAAGTATCCATCGTATCGGACTCGCGTCGAGCTGATTTACCGCACTTAGGACAGCTCACACTGACCCAACTCTCAGCACGAGCGAGGGGAGATCCGCCTGCACCATTGAGATCAATTCCAGCTGGTAATTCAACCGGTAGCTGATCACGGGGCACTGGAACAGCACCGCAATCATCACAATGAATAATTGGGATTGGACATCCCCAATATCTTTGACGGGAGATCAACCAATCGCGCAGCCTGTATTGACGTTTAGCCCGAGCCCAACCGTTCTCGGCCCCATGATTGGTAATGGCAGTTTTAGCCTCTTGATTCGTTAATCCACTAAAACCAGCACTGTGAATCATGGTGCCTGGTCCTGTCCAGGCTTCACCGTCATTGAGATGCTCATTAGTTCCTGCAACTTCAATGACCCGTTGAACAGGCAATTCATGTTGCCGAGCGAATAAAAAATCTCGAACGTCATGGGCCGGTACCCCCATGACAGCTCCAGTTCCGTAATCAGCGAGCACATAATCGGCAATCCAAATGGGAATTGATTCACCATTGGCGGGATTAATAGCTACGGCACCGGTGGGAACTCCACGTTTTGGTTGATCATCAGACGTCCTCTCCTCTTGACTCAGTTCAGCCATAAGATCCCGGAATGCAGTAACCGAAATGCGTTCATCGCTTGTGGTGAGTTGATCAACAAGAGCGTGATCAGGAGCCAAAACGAGATAGCTCACTCCAAACAACGTGTCTGGACGCGTTGTAAAAACAGTGATTGAAATACCTGGATGGGCTTCAACTTGGAAATCGATCTCCGCACCAATGGAACGGCCGATCCAGTTAGCTTGCATAGTGCGGACGCGTTCAGGCCAACCCTTTAGTTGATCGAGATCATCAAGCAGGGCATCGGCGTAATCAGTGATGCGTAAAAACCATTGGCGCAAGTCCCGCTTTTCCACCAACGCTCCAGAGCGCCAGGAGCGTCCATCTGCATCCACTTGTTCATTTGCTAGCACCGTTTGGTCAACGGGATCCCAATTGACAGTGGCGTCCTTTTGGTAAGCAAGACCACCAGCATGAAGTTCCAGGAAGAGCCACTGCGTCCAGCGGTAGTAATCGCTGTGACAAGTAGCAACCTCACGATCCCAGTCGATTGATAATCCAAGGCGACCCAACTGGTCTCGCATCTGAGCGATGTTGCTATCTGTCCAAACGCCGGCTTCGATCTTCCGTTCAATGGCGGCATTTTCAGCTGGTAAGCCAAAAGCATCCCAACCCATGGGATGAAGCACCGCATCACCTCGCATGCGTTGCACCCGAGCAATCACATCCGTGATCACATAATTACGGACGTGTCCCATGTGAAGCGTTCCCGACGGATACGGAAACATCGACAAGGCATAAAAAGCTCTTTGGCCTGGCTTCGGGTCCTGCGTTTCATAAAGGCGCTGGTCCTTCCAAAGCGCTTGCCAGCGCTCTTCGAGCTCAAGGGGTTGATACCGATCAGTGGCCGAAGAGGCTGGGCTGGCGGATGGGGACGAGGAAGCCGTCACGACAAGGGACCATTTGGACAAATCGTGACACAAATGCTGTTTTTTAAAGGCCCCGGGGCAACGGCCGGACCAGGAGCATGCCAGCCCGACTGATCAAAACCGGGTCGTCAGAATCCGACGATTGAAGCGCCAAACAGTTTTGGTCTTGCCAGATCAGCACTCCAATCAGCCGACGCCCATCGGTTAATTCAAGACTGAGGATTTTCCGTTCACGAATCCAGGTCTGCAGCAATCGAATGCTAGGCAAGCTCGGATCAAAGGAACTTGGCTCCATAGGATCAGAGAGGGATCGGACATTTCATGCTGCAATTCAGCAAGATCCGCAGCATAGGCCAAGACAAGCCAGATAGCAGCTAGACACTGGCAACACGAGAGTTGCTGGGCCTACATTGTGGGCATACACAGGAACAGCAGCACAGTGGCCAAGACTCAATCGAACCAATACCTCACTAGACGGACAGGTAGAGATGGCTGGTACTTCCAGCGGCGTGTCCCTCCAAAGCTTGTAAGAGCCATCGGATGCTCCATGTGGAGGAGGAAAGCAGGCAACACCCTCACAGAAGCAAAGAGAAATGCTCTTGTGTTCCTTGAGGAGACCGATCAATTGATCAGAGAAGCAAGGGGACTGGTCCAGACCACGCCTCAACAGAAGATCCTCTCGCTGCTGCCGAGTAGGGACCAGTTCACAGAAGACATGGATGCCCATGAGTTGGTTCAGATGAACAGCAGGGAGCCGATGTATCTGGACGAGGAAGGAACGATCAACCCCATCTATGAGCAACAGTTAGCGGTTGCCAAGGGAGTGCTTGAGGGGACCGCTAAGCCACCCAAGACAGCTGAAGACCTGCTCACCCTGGCAACCCTGCTGAAGTCACCTGCAGCCAGCACAAGGAAGGAATGGGAGATCCACATGGGCAAGCTGATGGAGCACAGCCAGAGGCAGTTCATAACTGCTTTGACCCGTGAAGACGCCCTGGCCTACAGACAGCACCTGCTCCAGACGACAGCAGCTAGCACAACCAAGACCAGGCTCAGGTACCTCTCAGGCTTGTTCAACGTGGCCGTAGATGAGGGCTGGATAGACAGCAACCCCATCGAAGGCTTGACCAAGAGAGTCAGGAGCAAGGCCGTAGTGAAGGAGGTGGTGAGACTGGATGAGGCTGATAGGAACTGGTCCAAGCTCCCTAAACACCATCAACTGCTATGGCATCTCTTGAGGTGGACAGGTAGTCATGCCTCAGAGGCAGCGGGCCTGAGGTGGGAGGACATAGATCTAGAGGCAGGAACAATCAGCTTCAAAGGCCATGAGACCAGGCCGCTGAAGAATGCATATAGACAGAGAGTCATACCCATGCATCCCAAGCTGATGGAGGTGCTGAAGGTTGTCGCCAGCGACAACTCCTCTGGCTTGATATTCCCCTGGGCTTACAACCCAAACCGAGCACGGTGGGCAGAAGGTATGCATTGGAATGACATCCTTGGCGTATCTCCTAAAGCCACCACAGACTGGGCTGCTAGTTGTCTACGGATGAAAGACGTTAATGAGCGGACCATCGGAAAGCTGTTTGGTCACAGCCCCTCAAAGACCAGCATCACGGGTGTGTATGGCTCAGTCGATCTCGACACGATGCGAAGGGCATTGGACCAGTTGGATTGACGAGGCGAACGAAAACAATAACGTAGAACAGGTGTACTGAGCAGTCGAAGGATGAGCACTGATCATCCAAACTCAGCACCCTCACCACTGGTCAACACTCCAGCACCTGTCTTTCTGTCGGTTTGCCCAGGCAACATCGTGATTGTCCAAGCTCAACAGCAGGTAGCTCAGAAGTCCACCGACGAGGGGTTTATTGGACAAGTCATCTGGTGTGAAGGCGGAGCGAGAGACCCAATGGTGAACACGATGTTCCAGGTCTCAAACGATGATGACGGAGAAATCACTTGGGTGAATGCTGACGCCGTGAGTCACGTCCTTCTAGATAACGTCGTGTTTAAGGTAGATGATGAGTAATGGTTTGAAGGTCAGGCAATGAACAAAAGGACTACCACTTACTTTATCTCTGGGATTGTGGCCATTCTGCTGGGCCTATTTACTGATGGTTACGATTTGATTTGGTTTTTACTGGCGTTGTTTTTGGGATACCAAGCAGGCCGCTCAGTCGGTCCACAAAAAAATAAGCAGGCTGACTAGTGATGCGGTCACTCACGTACTCCCATAAAAGAAGGCAATAAAAAAGCCGCTCTCCGGACAGAGCGGCTCCCCTTGAACGTTATGCGAATCGTCGTCCAATAGTGAGGTGGACGGGAAAGAAATGTTGGGTATCTCCTCGATAGGCAATCAACAAGCAACTACTCACTTAGTAAAACCAAGTTGCTCCTGTCCGCTCAAGCCATAAAGCACAGTCCAACCAGGCTCATTTGACTAAACGGTGTTGCTGATGAGGCGTTAGCTGGACCAGTTGGAATGAAGGAGTGAGCGTCATAGTTGGTTCAGGCAGCAGGGATTCCTTGACTAACTCAGGAACAAACACCAGCCATTGGATCGCTCGCTATAAGGAAAGCAGCTGGTGTTTTGAAGGACGCAACACCAAGCCGCCCTGGATCATCACGATTCTCTTTGCGGTTCTGTTTCTCTCGTGGCGTGTTGAAGGTGCTGCATTCGTAGCCCCTTGGGCAGTCATCGGGTTGTGGCGTATGTACCTGGAGAAGTATGCCCTGGCTGATTGTGCTCGTGCACTTAACGAGCTCAAGGGGGAGGAATATGACCGGGATGAGTTGAGCAAACCGCTGACCAGTGAAGAGAAAGCGATGCTTGAGGTGATGAAGAAAGCTCTCGGCTGATTGAGGGTGGTATCCGCCTTTATTGATACACCCAGAAACTTGAAACCTTCTTAGGATTAAAAAAATAGATCGAGTTTCCTGTGAAGGCATTGATCTTGCTGGGTGTGGTGCTTGTAGACCTGGCCTTGATAATTCACTTGGGCGAGAAAGTCTTTAGCTACTGGAAGAAAATTAAA
>JASJLK010000100.1:0-5372 GCA_037620855.1 Synechococcus sp. ChBW.bin.23
CCTCCACCAAAATCTCGGTTTGAATCTCTCTTTGAATGGTTCGCAGAACCTCCTGCGCTGAGGCAATGCGTGCTCCACCAAGGCCTGCACCTCCAAATACAGCACCTCCAACGAGCAGAGGCAGCGAGGCGGTAAGCAGCACAGCACGCAGACGCATTGTTTGAGCAAGCTTCAGGTCAAGCTTTGAACAACGCATCAGACGAGGCGAAACAGGCAACTATTTTTAGCGACTTCTGTGGCTAAGGCAGCCATGGGGTGTCGGAAAAATCTGGATTGCGTTTCTCCAGGAAGGCATTGCGGCCTTCCTGTCCCTCCTCGGTTCGGTAGAAGAGGTGCGTGGCCTGACCGGCTAACTCCTGGATGCCAGCCAAGCCATCCGTCTCTGCATTGAACGCTGCCTTTAGGCAGCGAATCGCCGTTGGGCTGTGCTGCAGCACCTCTCTGGCCCATCGCACCCCTTCGGCCTCCAGGGTGTCTAAAGGAACAACCGCATTCACGAGGCCCATGCGTAGGGCCTCGTCAGCGCCGTATTGACGGCACAGAAACCAGATCTCCTTGGCTTTGCGTTGTCCCACCACGCGAGCCAGATAGCCGGCCCCAAAGCCGCCATCAAAACTGCCAACCCGTGGCCCAGTTTGACCAAAAACAGCGTTCTCCGCCGCCAGGCTGAGGTCGCAGAGCAGATGCAATACCTGACCGCCACCGATCGCATACCCCGCCACCAGGGCGATCACCACCTTGGGCAGACTGCGAATGATGCGCTGAAGGTCGAGCACGTTGAGGCGGGGCAGGCCTGTTTCGTCGAGATAGCCGCCATCGCCGCGCACGCTCTGATCGCCACCTGAACAAAACGCATAGCCCCCATCGGCAGCGGGTCCCACACCTGTGAGCAGCACCACGCCGATGCGGCTGTCATCGCGGATCCGGGCAAAGGCGTCACAGAGCTCTGAGACCGTGCGGGGCCTGAAGGCATTGCGCTTTGTGGGTCGATTGATCGCTAAACGGGCGATGCCCTCATCACAGCGATCCAGCAGA
Source organism: Synechococcus sp. ChBW.bin.23 (assembly GCA_037620855.1). Taxonomy (GTDB): domain Bacteria; phylum Cyanobacteriota; class Cyanobacteriia; order PCC-6307; family Cyanobiaceae; genus Synechococcus_C. The sequence goes on from JASJLK010000100.1 coordinate 1,036, forward strand.
ACGTCTTCGTAGGTTCCCCAGGGCTGCCAGTTCACGGCGCTGGATCCTGGGAGCACCTGCCGGATGACGGACTCTGACATGGCGATCAGGAATGGCTGGTTCTCTGTTGTACCGCCTCTCGCAGATCGCGGCGAAGCTTGGCGTCGCTGCGGCGATCGGTGCACACCCGCAGGAGTGCTGGTCCAGGACTCCCCAATCCCCATTCCAGTGCGGTGGGGAGATCGTCGAGGCAGGCGAGCTGACGCACGGGGATGGAATGAGCTGCGGCCAGAGCGAGTGGATCCACCTGTTGGGGCATGGCAAACAGCTGATCGAAAGCATCGCTGGTTGGGGTTTCGATCGACAGCTGCTCGAAAATGCCGCCGCCGGAGTTGTCGATCAACAGCACTAACAAGGGCAGCTGGGCAGCGCTGGCCAGGAGCCAGCCGTTGCTGTCATGCAACAGGGCTAAATCACCTGTGAGTAAGAGGGTTGGACCGAGCTCAGCCGCTAAGCCCAGGGCCAGGGAGAGGGTGCCATCGATGCCGGAGGCTCCCCGAAAGCTGTAACAGCGCCGGCGCCCGGTATCGCCTGCGGCAAACGCTTGCCAATCACGCACTGGGCTGCTGGCAGCGAGCATCACGGGCAGCTCAGTTGGCAAAAGCTGCGCTAGGGCAACCATCAACGCGGGTTCATTGGCTGCTCCCTGCGTAGGCAGTAGGGCAGAGAGGCGCTTGCCAACAGAAGCATCTGCGTTTTCCCAGGTCTCAAGAACCGACCATGTTTGAGGGACTGGAGCAGAGGCACCAGCTGGAATGGCGTTGAGCTGGGGGCTGAGCTGTTGCCACCATTGCGCCATGCCGCCGCTCCATTGCTGGGCGACTTCGAGCGGATCGAGCGGACGGGGATCGCCTTCTGTGATCAGGAGTTGGGGTCCCTGTTGGCCCGCCAGCCAGGCCTCGAGGCGACGACTGGCCGGCATCGAGCCCAGGCGCAACACCTGGGCGTTCGCTGGCAGCTGGCCCAATCCGTTGGGGAGCAACAGATCCCAATAGCGAATCACGCCCTTGAGACCACTCGGGATCGCTGCGAGTGGATCGGCGAGTACGGGCCAGCCACTGCGTTGCTGAAAGGCGATGAGGGCTTGTTGGTAAGGCGCAAGCGTGGAGCTCAGGCCTCGCCATGGCCCGGCAACGATCACACCGGCTTGGTCAGGATCTAGTGCTGGTGCCGCGTTGTTGCTTGTTGGCGTCCAGAGCCCAGGGGTGTGGGTGATGGCCTCAGACTCTGGATTGTTCCATTGGCTCCAAAACACGTTCTGCTGGCTTAGGTCCGGGAGCAGGGGCTCTTCAAAGGGAACGTTGAGATGGACAGGACCAGGCTGCAGATGCAGATGCCGCCAGGCGTTGTGTGCAAGGGCTCGCAGCTCGTGATCCAGCCCTGTGTTGAGGCCATCCAAGGGACCTGATCCACACCAGCGGCATACCGGGGTGAGGAAGGCTTCCTGGTTCACGGTTTGGTTAGCCCCTTTGTTTTTAAGCCGCAGGGGCCGATCGGCGCTGATTAGCAGTAGGGGCTGGCTGGAGCGATCCGCTTCAACGGCTGCGGGGAGAAGATTGGCCACCGCTGTTCCGGAGGTGGTGATCACGGCCGTGGCAACACCAGATGCGCTGGATCGTCCAAGAGCATGAAATCCAGCAGAGCGTTCATCGATTGCCGTGCTTAGCGAAATCAGCCCAAAGCGCATTAAGCCAGCGGCGGCAAGGGCTAATGGGCCGGATCGGCTGCCAGGACAGAGCACCACGTGGCGCAGACCCTGTTGGTGCAGGGTCTGGAGCAACAGGACAGCAGCCTGCAGATTGGCGAGGGCCTGCGTCAGGGGAGCGGCGATGGCTAGTGCGATCCTCGGCTAACGCAGAACCTGCCATGGCACCCACTCCCAACTCAGAATCCAAGCGCAACAGTTGGACAGGCTTGCTGGTGTGGGTGGTATTGGCCCTGCTCCTGCGTTGGCAGGTGATCGAACCCCGCTGGATTCCTTCGGGTTCGATGCTGCCCACCTTGCAGTTGCAAGACCGGATCCTGGTGGAAAAAATCACTCCTCGGCTGAATCGCCAACGCCACAAACCGATTGGCCTGGATCAAATCGTGGTGTTTGCCGTGCCACCTCAACTCGTGGAGGCTGGCTACGACCCGAATGCAGCGTTGATTAAGCGTGTTGTGGGCCGGCCTGGAGACACGATTGAAGTGCGAGGCGGCGAGTTGCTGCGAAATAACACTCCGGTGGCAGAAGACTGGAAGCCTGCAGAGATGGATTACGACCAGGGGCCACTCACCGTTCCCCAGGGGCAGTACTGGGTTCTGGGCGACAACCGCAATGCCAGCCTTGATTCACATGTTTGGGGTGCGCTGCCCGATGAGAGGGTGATTGGCACCGCGGTGTGGCGTTATTGGCCTCTGAACCGGTTCGGTCCGATTCGGTTCTCACACCAAGATTCAGAGGTGCCTCAAATCGCAGCTGCGATAAGATCAAATGAGTGACGACAGGTGGGCAGGATGTTCAATCCAGAATTCCTAACCACGGACAGCCAGGAAGGTCAGCCCGTTAACAGCTTGATCCAATATCTCCAGGACCAATCGCCGGACGTTTTGCAGCGAGTTGCTCGTTCCGCCAGTAATGATGTACAAGATATTATTCGCCACAACGTGCAGGGTTTGCTGGGAATGCTTCCCGGCGAGCAGTTTGAGGTAAAGGTCACTTCAAATCGCGACAACTTGGCCAACATGTTGGCTTCTGCGATGATGACTGGTTACTTCTTGCGTCAGATGGAGCAGCGCAAGGAATTGGAGGAAACGCTTTTCGCTGACGATGAAATGGCTGTTAACCCAGACGAAGATCTCAATCTTTGAGTTTTTACACTTTAGTTAAAGTACTCAATAGCTCTCTCTTGTTAAGTTGCTAATTTCTTAATTTGCTGACCAATTTGTAAAAAAATCAGTCTTCTTTTATAGGATTTTCAGGGACAAATCCAAGCTCTAAAAGTCGCTGATCTACGCCACTGAGGAAGGTCCAATTTCCTTCATTTGGTGCCCAGTTTTTTTGTTGTAATTCTGATCGCAACACGGATGCCTGTTGCGCGCTAAACGCAAGCGGCGCGCTGTAGTGGGCGGGGATCAACCAGCTGAGATTCGATCGGGATTCCAGTTGTTCAAGCCAACTGTTGATCGCTTGTTTTGCACGCGGTAATACAAGTCGTTCCAGCACTGGGGCCACCTGAATCTTGGCGATTTCATCCCCCATCAAGGCCTCAGCATCCTCACGCCACCCGGCTTGCCAATCGAAGGGATACACCCCGAAGTGGGTTTTCCACGACCGCAACCCTGGCCGAAAGGCATGGCGCAACAGCTCGGCGATCGGTGGCACGCGCAAGCAATGGGGCCTGAGATAGGAGGCAAATAGAACCAACCGGGCCCAGCCACGCCGGCGCGCCTCTGGTGAATCAGTGAGGGGTTGATCACCACGATCGCGCGCATGAAACAGCAGGGGCGTTGGATCACGATCAAAGATCGCGGGTGGTGTGGAGTGAATGCCCACTAAGGCATCGGTAATCAACAGGGCACCACTGGGTTGATGCAGGCAGCTGATCTCTTGAAACCGCCCCACACCGAGATTGAGGGGGCCAAGGGAGATCCATTGGCAGATCTCGGGGTGGGGCACACCATCCGTAAGCAAAACCTTGGTGCGTGCTGCCGGCACCCCGAGCCAGCTCAGGGGAAGTTGTAGCGGAAAACTCCACTGGCCCGGGCATACCCAGACATCAGCCTTGGGGAACTTGCGAGCGAGCGGGCCAAGCGGCAGTTTGTGCTCTAGGCCGGATGCGGTGGGCAGCACGATCGTGCACACGGGCCCATGCTTCGCTTCCAGTGCTCTAAGGCCTGTGCACAACTCAGCCGTGGGGGGCAGCGGATTCACCAGCATCAAGCCACCGGGCACCTTCACCACGGTGAGGCGAATTGGCACCGCTACGTAATAGACGCCCTGAAGCTGCTCAAAGCTCCATACCTGGCCGGGGATCAGCTCCTCAACATGGGTGGCGCGCTTTCCATAGGGATACAGCGGCAGCAGCGGCCAGAAACCCCAGTACTGATCTGCACGTGTATCCATTCCCAAACCTCCCGCGCAACCCGGATTCCAAAGCTTCTGACCCATGATCACAGGTCTTGATCACCGATCGAAGCAACACAGGTCGACCAGGCACGCCAAGTGAGCCCAGCACAAAGAAGTAAGTCGCAGAGAAGGCCTGAGCTTTTTAGATTCACCCATGACAATTTTCAAACCATTGCGTCAACTTGCCCTT
>JASJLK010000101.1:0-8817 GCA_037620855.1 Synechococcus sp. ChBW.bin.23
CTGAGGCTACCCTTACTGCAACAGAAATGTTTGCTGCTGAGTTATTAACTCGTCGTCCTAGTTGGTGTCGGTGTTTCTCACCTAGCCATACGAAGATGATTCCTGGAGAGTTAAGGGGTTCTGTGGCTTAGTTTGATTGTATGTAACTGATCCTGCCTTAGTGTGGACCAGTTAATACATCTAATTAGCTCTCTAAGCCCCCTGTAACCTCTCTGATGGGCCTTAAGTCTTGTTTAGATAGTATCTGCAGGGAGCTTATCTTCGGCGCTTACAGAGTTATTTAGAGGGGTCAAAAGATTCTGACATATTTTTCTGTAACCCATATCGTATAGCGCGAGCCCGGGCTTACCCCCAAGGGGGTCCGCTGGCTAAGAAAAGAGGTGGTGGCGGGTATGCCTCGTGGTGGGCGCTGGGTCTGCATTTATCCATTTATCTCTGCCCTTGGAGCCCTGGATTCAGGCTTTTTTATGCGGCGTGTGCTGGCTGTGGGGCCAGAACCATTGGTATGACTAGACAGTCATTAGAGAATGTATCTAGATGGTGGTCTCAGTACTCACCGAACAGGGGAGCCATGCCCTATCGCTAGGTACTAATGCTCAGGGCTATGAACTATTGAGAAGGTTCGCAATAAGGCTGAGGCAGGACACGGGATGGGCCGCTTTGGTTTGCTGTATTTAAGTGATGATCTGTATGGCTTTTTTCCTGGCTTACCAGAAGGAAGGCCAAGCTATATCGCTATGAGAGGTGTCTAGCTGACTCTCAGGCTGGCCTTACCACCATTCATAGGGCAATCTAGTCTTAGATATTAGAAGCACCTCACAGGCCATCCTCGAAGGGCTGACAGCATGCACTCGTTTCGCAAGGCTTTTGAGAGGGGATAACTGGTCTCACCTCAACTCTCAGCAAACTTTAAGGGGCATAGACCTAGGGCATATAGCTCAGATAGAAACACAGTCCAGTACTGGAGATAGCTCAACCACGTCAGTTCCGTCAGAACGTCGCCGTCGCTGTCTAAACCAGTTCGACAGCATCTCTTTCGCTTCCTCAGCCTGCACACCACCGATCACTGTCATTCGGTGATGTGAACTCACGTGAGTGGCCAAGTTGACCGTGCTTCCCATCGCTCCTCGTTTGGGGTCAGATGCGGCAAAGATCACTTTTCCGACTCTCGCCTGAACTAACGCACCGGCGCACATGGGACAGGGTTCCAATGTCACCAACAGGGTGCAGTCATTGAGACGCCAGTCACCACGCAAACGGCAGGCCTGACGAACAGCCATCAACTCAGCGTGCCCAAGTGGATCATTGTTCAGCTCCCTTTGGTTGATGCCATGGCCGATGCAGCGGCCTTGGTGATCCAAAACAATGGCGCTAACGGGAACCTCTCCTCTTTCACCGAAACGGCGCGCGCGCTCAATCAAACGCTCCATCCAGGCTTGCATCTGCGTGGAAGACAGTTCGATAGGAGACTGCACCGTCAGGCTCTTGGCTGAGCGCATCTTTGGATGTGCCACCACGTTGATGTGCCACCACAGGGGAGAATGATCACTCCCCATCTTGTCTTCTTGGTTGGATCTTCAAGTAATCCTGAACCGGTAGCTCTGTCGGCGTTTGCTTCACCCGATGCGCTTGACCCTCTACTCCTTCAGTTTTTGGAGGGTGCTTCCGAGCGGCTATGCCGCTGGATCGGTTCGGCTGGTGAGCGAGGGCCACTGCCAGCACTTCGGGTGCTTCCTGATGCTGCTCCGCAGGCCCATGGTCGCGATATGGAGCAACTGCTTGATGACCTCCAGCAGGTGATGGATGGGGCGTTTCAGCCTTCCCATCCCGGGGCGCTTGCCCATCTCGATCCGCCGCCACTGAGTGCGTCAATCGCCGCGGATTTGATCTGCGCGGGGCTGAACAACAACCTTCTGGCCGAGGAGCTGTCTCCCAGTTTGAGTCATCTCGAACGGCAGCTTTGCGCCTGGTTTGCTGAACGCCTTGGCTTTCCTGCCGGGGCCTCTGGTGTTGCGGCTAGTGGTGGCACGCTGAGCAATCTGATCGCCTTGGTTTCCGCTCGCCATCACGCGGGTTTGGAGCACAACCCAGAGGCCGTGGTGGTAGTCAGTGCTGATGCGCATGTGTCCTGGCACAAGGCAGCGCGCGTGATGGGGCTTCAAAGCGACGGAGTTCGTGCCATCCCGGTGGACGAGCAAGGGCGCATTGATCTGCAGCAATTAGAGGTTGAATTAGCAACGCTTTCAAGAGAAGGACGCCCTTGTATCGCAGTGGTGGCCACAGCAGGCACCACAGTGCGAGGCGCGATCGACCCCGTTTCTGCGATGGCTGATCTCTGCGCTCGCTTGGGCCTATGGCTGCATGTGGATGGGGCGATCGGTGCGGTTTTTGCTCTGAGCGGTACTACAACCCATCTGCTCCATGGGATTGCACGCGCTGATTCGATCACCGTGAATCCCCAGAAAGTTCTTGGCATCACGAAGACCTCATCCCTTCTGTTGGTTCGCAAGGCCGCTGTTCTGGCCAATGCGTTCTCCACAGGCCTTCCTTACATGGAGCCTGCCCTTCAGCATGATCACGGCGGAGAACTGGGTCTGCAGGGGAGTCGGCCGGCAGAAGTGCTCAAACTCTGGCTTGGCTTGCGACAACTAGGTGAATCAGGAATTGAACAAGTGTTGTCCGCCGCGATCGCTCGACGTGAATATCTCCAGCAGCAACTGGATCCCAACAGGTTGATGATTATCACCGGCCCTTTGCATGTGCTCGCCTGCAGTCCCCAATGTGGACAGCCGCAGCAGCACGAACGCTGGTCGATCGAGACACGCCGGCTCTTGCTCAGCCAGGGCATCATGCTGTCGAGACCGCTCCATCAAGGACGGCATTTCCTCAAGGCTGTTCTTGGCAACCCGCATACCGATCATGGTTTGCTGGACCAACTTGCCTCAGCTCTGAATCAATCCGTGGAGGCTCTGCTCTGATGGCTGCCCCAAAGCAACAACGTGGCCGCTGGGTGGCGATCGTCACAGGCATTGTGTCTGTACTGATTGGTGTGGCCTATTTGGCGCTGATCACGGTTCTTGATGCCCGCGGCCCGATGCGTCCCCCTCCGCCCGAGGCCCTGGTTGGGGTGGTAAGCGCTTCTTTGCCTTTTGCCGAAGTGGTTCCACCACCTGTCTGACAGCGGTATCGAGGAATCGTTGGAGGGCGCTATCGCGACGGTTGAGGTCGTAGTGCTGCTGCACAACGTCTTGCACGCCACCATCTCCCCAATCTTGATCTTGCTGGAAGTAAGTGATGAAACTGGCTCCTGCGATTCGCGTTAGCCATGCAGCAGCAACACCTTGAACGGCTTTTCCTAGCAACAGGGTGGGCAGATTCACGCTTAGTGCGGTTCCAATCAAGGCGACACCGCCTTTGACAACACCCAGGCCTGCCAGGGTTCTTCCTACCGAAACGGCCAACTCCTGCGCTTTGGCGCGTGTGAGTTGCACGTTGTAGACCTTCGCGACTTCCATCACCATCTGGGCGTTTACGGCAGCAGTGCCAAGCAAGTCGATGCCGGGTAGTGGTGTCGCTGCCACCACGCCTGCACTAATCCAGCTGTAACGATCCACGATCCGTCTTGCCTCGGTCTGACGCTGTTGGTTGAGGAGTGAACGCCCTTTATCGCCAAGAGTCCTGCACTGAAGAAGAATGTTGTCGGCCAAGAGCTCTTCGCCGTCGGCATGAAGCACTACGGCCATGCGTTGAAGTAAAACCGCCACCTCAGCTGGAGGTTGCCAGGGTTTTTGCCCAGGTCTTGGTAAGGATTGGGGAGAGGCACTGGTCGGGATGACGTCCTCAGCAGCCAGTAGACCTTTGCAACGTCCGCGCAGCAAGGCCAGTAGACGCCTCTCCTCCTCCTCTCCCCGCAAATCGCATTTGTTCAAGACCAACATCAAGCGCTTGCCTAAACCTGCAAGGCTGCGAACCACATCCCATTCGGCAGAACGAAGATCACCATCCACCACAACCAGCATTAAGTCGGCCCGGCTGGCGCGTTCACGGGCTTCTTGTTCCCGATCTCTTCCATCCAGTCCGCTTTCAAGGATTCCAGGTGTGTCCACCAATTGCAGTCCTCGCTCCAGCTTGTTGAGGCGAAGCCGGTAGGTCTGGCTGCCGGTTGTAGAGCCCATCGGTGCTCCAACCCGCCCAACAATGTCTTGGAGCAGGGCACGAATCAGAGATGTTTTTCCGCTAGAGCCCGTGCCAAACACCACCACCACTAAATCGCCGCGTGCCAATTCACGCGCCACGCGCTCGCGCTCCAGATGCAAAGCTTTCCTGGCCACATCGTCTTGGAGACGTTCCAAAAGGCGATCGATGCTTTCTAGGCTTTGTTCAGCAGCTTGACGACGCGACCCAGGCGGTAGAGGTTTTGTGGTGCCTGCTTTTGTCGCTCCGCGACGGCTTTTCCATCCCTTCCACACGGGCCAGCCAACCTGCACGACGAATGCAATCACCAAGATCGTGCCGATCAGCAGCACGGGACCCACAAGCCAGGGCGGAAGGATGTAGCTGAGATCCCAAAGCAGATTACGAATCGCCTGGAGCACCAGGCCAAGCACCAAGAGGACGATCAGCCCAGCGGCGCCAAACAAGATCAGGCGATTGGATCCTTTCATCGGCCCACCACGCCGCCCTGACCTGCGGCACGCATGATGCGACTCCAAAGAGAGGCTGCTAACGCGCTGGAACTGGCTGAAGGACTGTTGTCATCGTTGCCCAGCCAAATTCCCAGCACCCAATGGCGACTCGGCTCGTAGCCAATGAACAGCAGATCACGCCCATCATTTGTTGTTCCTGTTTTCCCCCCTTCTTGTCCACCGAGCGAGGCGGCACGCCCTGTGCCACTGCGAATCACCGCTCGCATTAAGCCCTGCATTTGCCGAGCTGTCTGTCCCTTCAGCACACGACGAGACGCTTGGCGCTGACTGCTTTGTCCAGAACTGCCATCTCCACCACTTCCATTAAGGCTGCTGCAGGCACTGGGTCGGTCCAAGCGACAGGTTTCTGCATCGAGCAACCGACGAATAGTGGTGGGAGGTTGCCAGATGCCGCCATTGGCCACAGCGGCATAGGCACTGGTGAGTTCAATCAAACGAACCTCACTCTGTCCAAGAGCTAGTCCCGGCACAGGATTTAAGGGAGTCGAGATTCCCAAGCGTTTCGCCAAGCTCACCACTTGGTCCAGTCCCACGCGTTGGGCCAAGCGCAGCGCTGCGGTGTTGTGGCTTGAGGCGAAGGCACTGGCCAAGGTCAGTTTGCCCGAACAGGTGCTGTCAAAGCGTTGTCCTCCCCAGCGAAGAGGGCTGCAATCCAAGGTGTCGTTGGGTTTCAGGCCTTGCTCTAGGGCCGCTAAGTAAGTGATGAGTTTGAAGGTGCTGCCTGGTTGCCGCAATGCCATAGAGGCACGGTTGAACTGGCTCGCGTTGTAGTCACGACCTCCCGCGATGGCGAGAACCCCGCCAGTGCGGCTGTCCAGCACAACAGCGGCCCCTTCCTCAACGCCAAGCGTGGAATTGCTGGTCAACAAACCGCTCAACTGGCGCTCCACCACGGATTGCAGAACAGGGTCCAAGTGGGTTTCGATCAAGAAATTTCCTTCATCAGCCACGTCTGGGCCAACGAGCTCTGTGAGGTCTCGGCGCACTTGATCGGTATAAAAGGGTGCTGAGCGACTGACCTGCTCCCGACTGCAGGCCTCTTTCGCAAGTTGAATTGGTTGTCGACGCGCCAGTCGTGCCTGCTCTAAGGACAGTCGACCGCCATCGGCCATTTTGTTGATGACCCGATTACGCGCTTTGAGTGCGCGCTGGGGAAACTGACAGGGATCATGCCCATTGGGTGATGGCAACAGACCGACAAGAAGTGCTGCTTGCTGCACATTTAGGTCTGCTGCGGATTGATCAAAAAACACGCGTGAGGCATCTTCAAATCCCCAACCAACACCCAAGTACACGCGATTGAGATAGCTCAACAGCAACTGCCTTTTGCTGAAGCGACTTTCCAATTGCAAGGACACAAGCAGCTCTTTCCATTTCCTCGCCAGGGTGTCTCCATCTCCTACGTAGTTGGGATAGAGGCTGCGAGCTAATTGCTGCGTGAGACTGCTGCCTCCCTCGAGCAGCTTTCCGCCGATCAAATTGGTGCTGAAGGCTCTCAGCGTGCCAATGGGATCGACCCCTGGATGCCACCAGAAACGGTTGTCCTCACTGCTGAGCAGAGCATCAACCAGCAAGGGGGAAAACTCTTTCACCGACTTGAGTTCGCGATGACGGCTGGAGTCAACGGATGTCAGCGGTTGGTTATTGCCGTCGTAGATGGCCACCGGACCGCGCACGCGCGCCAGTTGCCCGCGGATTGGCATGGTGAGATTGGACAGCATTAGCAGCGCTCCTCCGCCACCCAGGCATCCCAACAAGAGCAGGCCCAACCAGCGCTCGATCCGATGGCGTCGTCGCCCGGCTGCGTCGTTGAAATATAGAAAGGGAGCCGTTTCGTCTAGGGCCGGCGCAAATTGAATGACGTCTCCATCGCGCAGTTCCAGCTGCGTCACCCGGCGGCCCTTCCACCACAAGCCATTCGTGGAATTCAAATCTTGAAGGATCCAATGCCGTCCCTGGCGATGCAGCACAGCGTGTTTTCGGCTGACGGCCGGATGATCGATGCTGACTTCCAGAGGACCATCACGTCCAATTCGATAGCCATCGCCATGCAATGGAAGAGTTCGATCCGCCTGATCTCTCTGATGAATGATCAGTTGGGCTGAGGACGGGCCGTCAGGATTTCGCTTGTCCATTGCGTTGGGAGAGAGCGTCGATGGCGAAGCAGAGGACTGCGAGGTTGATGGCAATGTCCGCGCCATTGAAGATGGGAAAACGGAAGGGCACCAGCTCCAGGAAGTCGGTGACATATCCCAGTTGCCAGCGGTCGAAGCCATTGCCAAGCGTTCCTCCCAGTAGGCAGGCCAAGGCCAGACCTAACCAGAGATCGAGTCGCTTTGATCGCCAAATCCAGCCCAGCAAACCCACCGAAACAAGCAAGCTGAGCAGTCCGAGGAGGGCCGTGGAATCACTCAACATGCTGAAGGCGGCGCCGGTGTTGCGCACAAGCCGTAACTGCAGCAATCCAGGTAAGAACCCTTGCGACAGATTCGGAAGCAGATGGGATCGAGCCCAAGATTTGGACGCTTGATCCAGCAGAAGGATCAACAGGCTGATCAACACAACAGTGCGACGCCGGATCAGTCGGTTGCTGCGGCTGATCATTCGATCCAGAGCAGACGACGAATTGGTAGTGCAATCAAGGCGATTGCGACGCATAGAGCCACTTGGGCAAGCAACGGACCCAGGCTGTAGCTGTACAACAGATCAGGTAGTGATTCAGTCCAACGGTTCAAACCTGCACCGAGTAGCAAATTAAGAATTCCGCAGACCTGAATCGTGGCCACGCCGGAGATGCCCGCCAAAGTGAGGCGCGCCATGTCGTTCATCTTTGCTTGATGAGCAAGCCGTCCCGTGAGCCAGGCTGCTGGCACAAAGCCTGCGAGATAACCAAAGGCGGGACTTTGCACGTAGCCAAGACCTCCACCGTCATGAAAGACAGGAAGATTAACTAGTCCCACGGTGATGTAAGCAACCGCTGCCATCACGCCTGATCGTGGGCCGCAGACAAGAGCACATAGCAACAACGCCGGCACTTGCCAGGTGCTGGGCAAACTCAGCAATCGGGGGGGAAGCTCTGCAACCGGAACCAGGACGGCAGCCGGGATCAAACTTCCCACAAGGATCAGAAGCAGTCCCGCGATCGCGCCGCTCCAAGTGGCAAGAGCCCGCACGGGCAAATAACAGCTGACCCCATCCTGCTGTAGGAGAGGGTGATTGCCCAGGTGTCATGACCGTTTCCATCGGTGACCAAGTTCAACTGATCAGCCCGATGCCCTATCTGAAAACGGCAGATCCGATGCCAATGCTTCGGCCTTCCGATCTCGTTGGCAGTGATGAATCAGGGTCTGTGGTTGCTCTCCATCCCCTCGAAATTGCCGCTGTCCGCTTTCGGCGAGGCACATTTTTAATTCCGATTGATCGTTTATGTCCCGCAGGATCTGAGCAGGAGAGTTAAAGACGAATCGAGCTACTCAGGGCTGGCAGACGTCTTAATGGCTAGTACCCATTGGACTGCTCAATGACAGCTGAGAGCGTTCAGCAACGCACTCAACAACAGGGCCTAGATGGACACGGAGATCATCGGAGCCATTTCTATCCTTTTTGAACAAAGGATCTTTGACTCTAAAATTTCTTTTTAAAGCTGATAAGATAAAAGATTAAAAGGGTTTGGTTAAGAAGAAGTTAACCGGTGGTAAAAGATTAATGAAGAGGGCTAATTGGGGGTAATTGTAATCTGGAATACATCCTATTGGCGTCGAGCATACAGGGTATTATTTGCTGGTCGAATAATTTGATTGCGGGTTAATTCCCTCATTAATTTTTGGTGTGAGGACCGAAAATGAAACTTTTCCATCAACTGCTGGTGGCCCCAGCTGCCCTGGGCCTTTTGGCTCCTATGGCTGCTAATGCCACTGAGCTGAACATCAACGGTGTGTCTGACTACGCCGCTTCTGGCGAGCAAGTCACCAGCATCACTCAGTTTTCAGACGTTTACCCAACCGATTGGGCTTATCAGGCACTTAGCAACCTGATCGAGCGCTACGGCTGTGTTGCTGGTTACCCCAACGGCACCTACCGCGGTAACAGGGCAATGACCCGCTTTGAAGCG
>JASJLK010000102.1:0-2865 GCA_037620855.1 Synechococcus sp. ChBW.bin.23
ATGAGGCGCAATTCACCTGAAGCCACCTGAGACCTTTCCTGTCATTTTGGTGTGCAATTTAGTAGACCCCTTGGCGCCGTAAGGCGTTTTTTTGTAGATGACTGCAAGCTTGAAATTCTTCATTTTTCGAGGTGCCCTTAAGAGTTTGCTGAAAAACCCCGCTTCCTCTGCGAGAATGAGTCAACTGCCCCAGGTTTGATGCGAGGTCAGCAGGAGCGCAGCGGCTCCTTGTTCTCCTACGTCTCGATCGAGGAGCGGATCCCGGCCAGCCATCCGCTGAGGCGGATCAGGAAGCTGGCGGATCAGGCCCTCGATCGACTCAACCCCACCTTCTGCAGGTTGTATGCCTCAGAAGGTCGTCCATCGGTGCCGCCGGAGCAACTGCTGCTGGCCTCGTTGTTGCAGGCGTTCTACGGGATTCGCTCCGAGAGGCTGCTGCTGGAGCAGCTCCACTACAACCTGCTGTTCCGCTGGTTTGTGGGCTTGAGCCCTGACGATGCGATCTGGCATCCGACCACATTCACCAAGAATCGTGATCGGCTCCTCACTGACGACGTCATGGGGCTGTTCCTGGAGAAGCTGATGGGAGCTCCCGAGGTCCAACCGCTGCTCAGTGACGAGCACTTCTCCGTGGACGGCACGTTGCTCCAGGCCTGGGCGTCACACGCTTCCTTGGAGCGGATTGATGGCCAGGAGGATCCTCCGCCTCCGCCCACAGGGCCTGGCGAAGGATTCGGTGCTCCCAAAGAGGGCAAGAAGCGCGCCAAAGGAGACTTTCGCGGCATCAAGCTCAGCAACGAGACCCACCGCTCCAGCACCGATCCTGAGGCACGGCTGGCCCGGAAATCGAATGCCCATCCAGCGCAGCTGAGCTATCGAGGCCATGTGCTCATGGACAACCGCCACGACCTGATCGTCGATTGCCGCGTCACACAGGCCACGGGCACCGGTGAGCGGGATGCCGCCAAGGAGATGGCAGCAGACCTCGCCGGTGCCCACCAGAAGACCGTCGGCGCCGACAAGAACTACGACACCAAAGGGTTTGTCGCTGAGATGCGGCGGATCGGTGTCACGCCCCACGTGGCCCAGAACACTGCCCGCAGCGGTGGCTCAGCCATTGATGGCCGCACCACCCGTCACGTGGGCTACGCCAAATCGATCAATGCCCGCCGTGGGATCGAAAAGGTGTTTGGTTGGATCAAGGCATTTGGCGGGCTGCGCCAGTTCAAACTGCGCGGTACCGAGAAGGTCGGCGCCGTGTTTGGCCTGCACGTGATCGCCTACAACCTGATCCGCCTGGGCAACCTGCTCAAGCCCGCGATGGAGATGGCATGAACAGCCCGTTGTCCAGAGGTGTGCCCAATCGGCCTCAACCAATGTCTTGCAGAGAGGCCAACGATGCCGAAATCGGGCAGTTTGCGGCTCTGATAGCCGCCGATCCGACTTTTTGAGCCGGAAATCCACTGATGCCTGTGGAAAACTGGCTCGTGGGCTCGTTTTTCAGCAAACTCCTAAGGAACCTCTGGACAACGAGCCCTAAAAGAGAGTCTGGAGCCGCGGTTTGTTCGAGATGAACTATTTGAGGGTGGTTCGGGTGTTGATCAGCCTGAATTCACCTTTGTGGACGCTGAATCTTGCCCATTTGGGGTGGTGCCTGCCCCAAATGGGCACACCACTCCCCCAGTCATGTCTTGCATAGCAACTCATGGCGCGCCATGAATAGGTTTGAGAGGCCGGCCAGCACATTCACCTTGCAACGGTTCTTGAGCATTCCCCGCAGCCGGGTCTTTTGAAAGCCGAACTGCCGTTTGATCACGCGGAACGGATGCTCCACCTTTGCTCGAAAGTGAGCCTTTGCCGTCTCAATCAGATCATCCACACGTCCCTCGGGTGTATCTGGTAAGGCGCGACGCTTTCCTGGGCGCATGGCAACGCGGAAGCCGATGCCTCTGCCCTGCATATCGGGCCGCTTCTCAATCCCCTGGTATCCCGCATCTGCGTAGAGCACTGTCTCTTCACCGTTCAGGAGATCAGCGGCGGGGGTGAGGTCATGAACATTGGCGGCGGTCGTTTCCACCGAGTGGATGAGGCCGCTCTCGCTGTCCACCCCGATGTGGACCTTCATCCCAAAGTGCCATTGCTTGCCCTTGCAGGTCTGGTGCATCTCAGGATCCCTCTCCCGCTTCTCATTCTTGGTGGAGCTTGGTGCCGCGATGATGGTCGCATCGATGATTGTGCCCTGCGTCATGGCCATGCCATTGGCCTTGAGGTGGGCCTTCACGGCTTCAAAGATCTGAGCGCCCAGATCCTTCTCCTCCAGTAGATGCCGGAACGCCAGGATCGTGGTCTCATCCGGGATCCGGTCGGTGATCAGGGCGATACCGGCAAAGCGGCGCATGGTCGCTACCTCAAGGAGCGCATCCTCCATCGCCGGATCGCTCAGGTCATACCACTGCTGCAGCAGATGGATCCGCAGCATGGTTTCCAGCGGATAGGACGGCCGGCCACCCTTGCTGCTGGTCCTGGGGTAGTGGGGTTCGATCAGATCGATCAGTGCTTTCCAGGGAACAACCGCCTCCATCTCAGCCAGAAATCGCTCTCGCCGGGTGCGCTTTTTGGCCATGGACTGCTCGTAATCACCAAAACCAAACTGCTTGGCGCCCATGAATCCTGTCCACGTCACCGATCACAAGGCCATTGTCGCGCAGGGTGGCAGGGTTTTCCAGAGTCTCCCTAAAGGAGAAGAGCCATTTTTCTTCATTGAGTTATTGATGATGCCAATCCGACAACTGGTGTAGCGATGCTTACAACAAACAGTGACCCAGCGGCTGCCAGCCAGGGCTGGCTGTGATCGCTCAGGCCTGG
>JASJLK010000103.1:0-6780 GCA_037620855.1 Synechococcus sp. ChBW.bin.23
GGGAATGCGTTGCTCCAATACGTCCCAAAACACCTGGCAACGTTGTCCGCGTTTCTCCTGATAAGCCGCCGTTCCCCGCTGAAGACCAGACCATTCTGACCAAGGTTCATTCGCCGGCGTATACGCATGGAGCACATGATGTCCTTCCGGCGCCATCGAGGAGTCGAGCACAGATGGAATCGACACCACCACAGCATTGCGTTCAGCGTCGATCCCGCGTTCCCAGTCTCCGACCCAAACCGTATGAATCGGTAGGTCCTCAAGACCACTCGCATCAAAGCCGAGATGAAGATGCAAAAAGGAATGACAGCTAGGAGTAGACAGCCTGTCCTGACTCCAAGCCTTCGCAGCCGTCTCGGGTAACAGAGCCGCTGTACCCCAGGCATCCGCATTGCTTACTACAACGTCAGCGTAAAGCGTCTCGCCATTGCTGAGTTCCACTCCAATGGCCCGATCACCATCGAGCAACACCTGACGCACCCTTGCGCCAAACCGCAAGCTGCCGCCGTGAGCCTCGAGGCCACGCACGAGTGCATCAACCACAGCCGCACTGCCGCCTTTAGGAAAATCAAGGCATGATTCAGGTTTAAACCACTCACCAAACAGGGTGGCCATCGCCGCTGCGTTGGTATCAGCCATCGGCATACCACTGATCAAAAAACAGAGCAAATCCACCCAATGGCGCAGAAATGGATCCTGCAAGTGACGGTCCACTAGCGGTCCGAACGCACCACTGAGATGGCGGATGGCTGGAAGATGCTGCACAAGGCGCCCACTACGCCTCAACAGAGGACCAATCCCATCGACAGATGCGGGTAATGCCAGCAACGGCAAGGCATCCGCTGCTGCTGCGATCGGCTGCAGCACGCCGGTAAAACGCTGCCATTCAGCCACAGCCTCAGGTCCGCGCAGCCTCTCCACCACGCGCTCAAATCCATCCCCTCCAACCCCAACGCGGAGATGCCCTTCCGGAAACAAAACATCCCAGTCTTTGTAGGTCAGGACATCCAGGGGCTGATCCAAGGCACGCAGGATCTGAGCGAGCGGGTTACTACTTGGCCAACGCGACAACCCACTCCAAAGGGATGGACCAGATTCAAAGCGATAGCCCTGACGTTCAAAACCATGGGCAGCGCCGCCTGGTTGGCTATGGGCTTCAAGAACCAAAACTTCTTTACCAGCTCGAGCAGTGAGTCCGGCACAGCACAAGCCGCCAATCCCACTGCCGATCACGATCACCTCAGTGCTTTTTGGCATCAATTACTTAAGTGTTTTGATTTGGGTCATAGCCAGTCACAGCTGTGATCGCGAAAAATACATCCCAATCCAAAGATCGGTTGAAATGGATAAAAGTCCAAAGTCCGTGCCAGAACAATCGTCCCCAGGCCAGAACAGGCTTTCACTATGGCGTCGAACGCCTCCCCTGGTGTTGCCGATGTTGGTGCTGAGCGGCGGTCTTGTTGTGGCTGGAGCTGTTGCCGTAAAAGGGATTCGAACCGCTACAGACACCGTGACCGTGACCGGTGCCAGCACCGAACGGCTCCGCAGCGACTACGCAGATTGGACCGTGACCGTGAGTGGTAACGGTCTGAGCCAACAACAGGCTTACCAAAATCTGCAACCTGATTTGAAGCGCACGCTCGCCTTTCTGCAAGCTGCAGGCATCCCTGAAAGCAACACCCAGCTCACTGTTTTACGGACTGATCGCAACGACATTCGCAACCGTGTCACCGGGATGCTCACCAACACGGAGTGGACAGCGCGTCAGTCAATCCACGTTGGCAGCTCAAATGTGGCGTTAATCAATAAGGCGTCAAACACCATCAGCAACCTGATTGGCGACGGTGTGTCGTTGGCGATTCAGCAACCTGCTTACACCTACACAAAACTGGCTGAAAAACGGGTCGACATGCTTGCCAAAGCAACTGCCGATGCTCGCGATCGAGCGATTGCGATCGCAGGTCAGGCTGGCTCCGGCATTGGAGCAATCACCAATGCCGACACAGGCACCTTCCAAATCACCGTGCCTAACTCCACAAAAATGGGGAGCTATGGCTCCTATGACACCAGCACCATCGACAAAGACATCACCGCAGTGATGGGAGTGACGTTCAGAGTGCAGTGATCGTTCTTCCCCTAATCCTTTTAGGCCTGTCCTGGCTTCAGGAAGGCATCGACCAACTCTTGCTTGGCGGACAATGGAATTTAGCCATGGGGCCTGGCACTCCTTGGTGGACCCTGCTCACCGCTCCATTCAGCCATGGAGATCTTGGTCACCTCATCGGCAACAGCATTGTTTTTTTGCCTCTCAGTTATCTCGTGCTGTTAAAAAGCCTGCGCGGTTATGTGGCGGTTTGGATTGCCGTGATTCTTCTCGAGATTCCGGTCTGGTTGTTTTGGCCTGTTGGCAGCCACGGACTCTCGGGAGTGGTTTACGGACTCCTTGGCTACCTCGTGCTGATCGGATTTCTCGAACGACGACCGCTTGCCATCGCTTTAAGCGTGATTGCCGTTGCCTTCTACGGAAGCGCCTTACCTGGATTGCTGCCCTGGGCCTCACCCGCGGGAGTGAGCTGGATTGGCCACTCGAGTGGATTCATCGCTGGCCTTTTGGCAGCTGGCGCTGCATCACGTGAGCCCCATCAGCCGTCAGCCTGATCCTCAGCTGATTTGAGGAAGCGACCAGACAAGCGAACAGCCAAGACAGAACAAGCGGCTCCGTAGCCGATAAATGTGGCCACTTGGCCAAAAGATCCCATCTCGTAGACCTCTCCGCCTAACAACACCCAATCCACGATTGATGAGGCGACACCCCACACCACAACCCAAACCGAAACGTAGAGAATCCCCCTCACGGCGGTGTTCACGGCAGCTCCTTTTGAAAATGCTTGTTCAACTCAACGCTAGGGCAAGCGTCAATCCAACTACTTCAGGGCTGATTGAAAGGCCGATCATTCAGCTGATTACTCGTGTCTCTAATGGAAGGGTTTCTTTCAAAGCTTCTTGAAGCAACCTGCCAATCAACCTGCGCGTCGCTAATACCTTTGTTAGATCACTTTGATAGAAGCAGAAAGGTCCTCCTATGCCCGAAGACAATCAACAGCAACCTGTCGTGATCACGCAAGGCGGCGGCGGCACTGGCATTGGCCTAGTTCTGGCAGCGTTAATTCTTGGCGGTGCGCTGGTCTATGCCGTCACGATCTGGTCCAACACCCAGAAAAGAATGATCGAAGCCCCCAAAGAAGCGATCGAGGAAGGCGTGAACTCCCTTAAAAAAGCCATTCAGCCTGGCGCGTGAGAGTTCAATCCTTGATGTTCTGATCACGAAGATCAAGAGATCCAAGAGCCAAAACTTCACCCCCCTTCAGCCGATTGCTGCTGGCTGTGATGGCGGTAGAGATCGCTATCCCCACCGCTGTCGCTCTCAGCTTTCGCTTGGTACTGGAGACGGGGTCGCGGCTGGGGGGACTCAACTGCTGAAATATTTTCATCGGAACTCACGCCCTTTTCTTCTCGTGCGATCGCACGCTGATAAGCGGAAGTGACGTCTGATGAACCGTCGTCACGAACAGATGTCATGGCCGCAAAAGCAGTGTGGCCATGATGGCAGTCCTGCAACGCGATGACCATTGCTCAGAAAAGAGCGTGCTTCCCTTCTGCTCTGCCGCCTGGATGAGCACTATCCAAATCCACCCATTCCTCTCGATCACAGCGACCCTTTCAGCCTGCTGATCGCTGTGCTTCTCAGCGCGCAGTGCACCGACAAAAAAGTCAATGAAGTGACGCCTGCCTTGTTTGCGGCTGGACCAACTCCAAGTGCCGTGGCGGCCTTACCAGAAGCAGAGATTTTCGAACACATCCGCCAGCTCGGGCTCGCCAAAACCAAGGCCCGCAATGTGCGCAAACTCGCTCACCTATTGATCACTCTGCATGGGGGAAAAGTGCCAAGCAGCTTTGAAGAGCTGGAGGCACTGCCTGGCGTAGGCCACAAAACCGCCAGCGTGGTGATGGCCCAAGCCTTCGGAGTACCAGCCTTCCCTGTGGACACTCACATTCATCGATTAGCGCAGCGCTGGGGGCTCAGCAATGGAGACAGCGTTGAACGCACTGAAAAGGATTTGAAATCCCTATTCCCTCCGGAGAGCTGGAACAAGCTTCACTTGCAAATCATTTTTTATGGGCGCGAGCATTGCACTGCTCGTGGATGCGATGGAACCGTTTGCCCCATGTGCCGCGAGCTCTACCCGAAGCGACGACAGCCGGTGATTTGGAGGAGGCCCTAGCCGCAAGAAGGTCCAACGTCAAACCTCTGTTACAGTTCGTTTCAATTGACGCATCACCATGGATCGCACCCCCGCTAACGACACTTGGTTCCAAAACAAAGCAGCTCGCTCCATTCACGAAGATCAACTCAAGAAAGTTGAGCTTTTCAATGGTCGTGCAGCCATGCTCGGATTCGTGATCGGGGTGATTACGGAAGGACTCACAGGCCAGGGAATCCTCCACCAGATCGGCCTCGGCCCCCTCGTTGATGGTTACACCGCTTGCAGTGCTCAGATGCTCCCATTCTGTTTCTGATCAGACCAACGAATCTCTGTCAGCCCCCTGGCCTTAGGATTAAGGGCTGACAGTTCAGTCCAATGGCTCGAAAGCGGCGCAAACTCAGCAAAGACATGGAAGCCGAGATCAAAGCGGCCCATATAAAAGTTGAGTTTATTTCGGCGTTAATTCGAGACATCCGCGAAGAAGACATTCAAAACGAATACGCGGAAGCATTTGTGCAAGTACATGCTTCTTGCACCCATCTCGCCCAGCTTTACGACACTGAGGGCATTACTGAAGAAAGTGAAGGCACGCTGTTTCTCTACAAAGGTCTTCTCAAACAATTCGAGGAAGATTACGAGCTCTAGGACATTTTCAAGATCTGGACCTCATCCACTAATTATTTTCTAAAAATCCGGTACAACCGGATGGGTTTTTAGAATTAATTTGATGCCAGAGAACAACGATCCGCGCTGGTTCACTTTGGCGATGGCAAGCCGCTGGCCCCTCGCTGTTGTGATAGCAATGTGGTCGGTTGCTGTTGCTTGCATTCAGATTCTGCGTCAACCCATTCCCATCGGACTTCCCCTCGGTCAGCCGTTTCCAGTACGAGTCGTTGGCGGAATCACTGTTGACGAACTCAAGGCACCTGTCAGCGTGAAAAGTGAGGGCTCAATCTCAATTGATGCCTCTGAAGCCCTTCCCGTTCAAGGCCAAGTTTCAGTCACCAAACCCGTCTTGATTGACTCAAACAAAACTCTCGAGGTTCAAGGACAGATTTCAGTTGATGAGGTCAATGCCCCAGTCAAAGTGCAAGGCGTGGATGAAGGTCCTGTCCTAGTAGGGACATCCAACGAAGATCAATTGACCGTAGGTGGAGCCGTAGAAGTAACCGAAGTAGGCGGTCGGATCAATGTGCGCCTACGGGATGCGGCCAAGTCGATTTTGCCAATTCCTTAGATGGCATCACTTCCTACTGATCTCAATCTTGCTGTTGTCGGGCATCTCGAGTGGGTCACGTTTCTTGCCGTTAGTGAGCTCCCTTCGCCTGGGCAGATCAGCCGTGCCCATCGATCCCTCGAAGAGCCAGCTGGAGCTGGAGCAGTGGTGGCTGTTCAACTAGCCAAGCTCACTGGGAAAAAAGTGGCCTTCTTCACGGCCCTTGGGAAAGATGAGATCGGCGCACGCAGCGAAGCGCGCCTGCGCGAGTTGGGTGTCAACCCAATCATTGCCTGGCGTGACCAACCCACCCGCCGCGGTATCAGCTTGGTTGATCCCAGCAGCGATCGGGCGATCACGGTAATCGGAGAGCGGCTTACGCCAATCGCTGATGATCCTTTGCCATGGGAACTCCTCGCCGATTGCGCTGGGGTATTCGTCTCTGCGACCGATCCTCAGGGCCTGAAGCTGGCTCGAGCCGCCAAAGTTTTAACGGCCACCCCCCGCCTTCGGCTACCCATTCTCAATGAGGCGGGAGTCAGTCTCGATGCCTTGATCGGCAGCAATCTGGATCCAGGCGAATGCATCGAAGAGGGTGCACTCACTCCAGCGCCAACCTTGCGGATCGCCACGGAAGGAGAGAAAGGAGGCCTCCTCATTCCAGGCGGACGATTTGAAGCCCAACCTCTGCCTGGCCCACTTATGGAAACCTATGGATGCGGCGACAGCTTTGCGGCTGGCGTGACAGCCGGACTCGCTGCAGGATGGTCCGCCACTGACGCCATCAAGCTTGGGGCCCAATGCGGAGCGACCTGCGCGACACACTTCGGTCCCTACGCCTAAACCGAGGGAAAAGGCACTGCACCAAAACGGTGTAGGCGCAGCTTTTCGTTATGGATAATCTCGGGTTGAACTGTCTCCACCAGCGCATAAAAAAGCCCCCACCTTTCGGCGGGAGCTTTCTAGTTCAGTTGATCTGAACTTTGGATGATTACCAGATCAACCGATTGCAGGTGCTTGAAGTGCCACAGGTGTGGACTCAGCAGCTGCCAGGTCGAGGGGGACGTTATGAGCGTTGCGCTCGTGCATCACTTCCATGCCGAGACCGGCACGGTTCAACACGTCGGCCCAGGTATTCAGGACGCGGCCCTGACCATCAAGGATTGACTGATTGAAGTTGAAGCCGTTCAAGTTGAAGGCCATGGTTGAAACGCCCATGGACGTAAACCAAATACCGACAACGGGCCAGGCACCCAGCAAGAAGTGAAGGCTACGGCTGTTGTTGAAGGAGGCGTATTG
>JASJLK010000104.1:0-5251 GCA_037620855.1 Synechococcus sp. ChBW.bin.23
CTTCATTGATGAAATTGATGCTGTCGGTCGTCAGCGTGGCGCTGGTCTCGGTGGTGGTAACGATGATCGGGAGCAAACTCTGACCCAACTCCTTACGGAAATGGATGGTTTTGAAGGCAATACCGGCATTATCATCATCGCGGCAACCAACCGTCCTGATGTGTTGGATTCAGCCTTGATGAGGCCAGGTCGTTTCGACCGCCAAGTCACGGTTGACCGCCCTGATTACGATGGTCGCCTCCAAATCCTTGGCGTCCACGCCCGCAGCAAAACCCTGTCGAAGGACGTGGATCTCGACAAAGTGGCTCGCCGGACTCCTGGATATACCGGTGCTGATTTGGCCAACCTTCTGAATGAAGCGGCAATTTTTGCGGCCCGTCGCCAACTCACTGAGGTGAGCAACGACGAGATCAGTGATGCGATTGAGCGCATCATGGTGGGTCCCGAGAAGAAGGATCGGGTTATGAGCGAGCGTCGTAAGCGTCTGGTCGCTTATCACGAGGCAGGCCATGCCTTGGTGGGTGCCCTGATGCCTGATTACGACGCCGTTCAGAAGATTTCGATCATTCCCCGAGGCAATGCTGGTGGTTTGACCTTCTTTACGCCGAGCGAAGAACGGATGGAATCGGGTCTCTATTCCCGCACCTATCTTCAGAATCAAATGGCAGTGGCCTTGGGCGGCCGGGTTGCAGAAGAAATTGTCTACGGAGAAGACGAGGTCACAACCGGTGCATCCAACGATCTCCAGCAGGTTGCTTCAGTGGCCCGTCAAATGGTCACTCGTTTTGGCATGAGCGACAAGCTTGGCCCTGTTGCTCTTGGCCGTGCGCAAGGAGGGATGTTCTTGGGTAGAGACATCGCTGCTGAACGTGACTTTTCAGAAGACACCGCCGCCACGATTGATTCAGAGGTGTCGGATCTTGTTGATGTGGCCTATCACCGTGCCACCAAGGTGTTGAACGACAACCGTTCTGTCCTTGACGAGCTCGCTGAAATGCTGGTTGAAAGCGAAACTGTTGATTCTCAGCAACTTCAGGATCTGCTGATCCGACGCGATGTTCGAATTGCTGAGTACGTCTGATCGTCAGCAGTTGTTGATGGCCTCTTTGCGCCGTCAGCCACTCATTATCGTTTTGCGGCCCAATGAGAGTGATCTCTTTGGGCCGTTTTTACACTCACTGTTGTGTCAACGCCTCGATCATTTGGTCGATCTTGGTGTCCATCACATTGAGATTGCCTGGATGGATCACTCTCGCTGGAGTGACCTGATAGCGGCGATCCGTCTGCGGCATCCAACCCTTCAGCTGGGAGTGGCGTCTGTCACCTCTCAACGCGGTCTCCAAGCAGTCATCGATCTTGATCTGCCCTATGCCATGTCGCCGCTGTTGGATCAGGGTCTGGTCTCTATGGCCTATCAACACAACTGTTGTTTCGTTCCTGGCGTGATGTCGCCAACCGAAATTCGGCAGGCGATGGTTCTTGGTTGCCATGTTGTGAAATTATTTCCAGCGGTTGTGCTGGGCCTCGATTACCACCGGCAAATTTCAGCGCCGATGGGGAATCTGCCCTTCATGATTGCCGCCGGAGGCTTGAGTGTGGCCGACTTGGATCCGTGGCTATCGGCTGGTTACGATGCGATTGCCCTCGGTCGTGGGGTTCTCAGTACCACGGATGCCATAGCCGACTTACGTAATTGGTTGACGTGAGTCTTGTCTGCTACAGATGGGATAGTCAATTGATTTCGGATGTCTCAGTTATCCATCAAGCTGAGCGACAAGGCGGATGCTCTGATCGCGCAATTGCAGAAAGAGATCTTTAATCGTCGCCGTAAAAAGGTCACGGCAGCTGGCGTTGTTGAGACCCTGGTTGAAAGTGGTGCGCGTTCTCAGTCCGATAAGCGCTTTGCCACCTCTTGGGTCAATCTGATTGGAGACGTTGAGAAAGCGGCAAAGCTGGCAACTGCGCATGGAAGCAAGCCCGCATCCTTGACGGATGAGGAATGGGTGATGGTGTTGAGTCATCGCAATCGCCAAGTCTCCAAACCGCGTCAAGCGAGCAAAGCTGTGAAGGCTGATCAGCCCGCTGCTCCTCGTACCACGACCGCAACGAAAAGCAAACGAGCCTCATCTTCCTCGCGGGTCGCTAAAGCTCCGGTGGTCAAGACAGCGGAAACGTCTACCACCTCCTTGGCGTCAGTTGGGAAACCTCGTAAGGCGCGCCGTGCCCGTAAGTCGAGCCCTGAGTCCACGTCGGCTCGTTCTACTGCTGGCCGCATGGCGAAAGCGGCAGCACAGTTAGCTAACAGCAACGGGATCCAATCTCCAGCCAGAAGTTAGGGGTGACTCAGATCACCAAAGGCTGCATTGCCCTTGCTGCCTGAGTAGGTGATCGGCAAGGACCAAGGACACCATGGCTTCCACCATCGGAACGGCTCTTGGTAAGACGCAAGGGTCGTGGCGTCCTTTTGCTGAGAGCGTGGTGGCATCCCCTGCCGCGTTGATGGTCTGTTGCTCCTTGCGGATGGTGGCCGTTGGCTTGAAGGCCACGCGGATCACAATCGGTTCCCCATTGCTGATCCCTCCCTGAATGCCTCCGGAATAGTTGGTGGCTGTATGCAAGCTTCCATCCTGGGTGGGAAGGAAGGCATCGTTGTGGGCACTGCCCTTCAGCAAAGTGCCGGCAAAGCCCGATCCGATTTCAAAGCCCTTGGTGGCGGGCAGTGACATCACGGCTTTGGCTAGATCAGCTTCCAGCTTGTCGAACACGGGCATTCCCAGTCCTGTGCTCGCTTGCCTCACCACGCACTCAATCACCCCGCCGCAGGAATCTCCCTCTTGGCCGATCGCTTCAATGCGTTGAATCATCTGTTCGGCCATCCCTGCATCAGGGCAGCGCACGATGTTGCTTTCTACTTGTTCGGGTGTGACTGAGCTGGGATCAACGCTCGCCTCGAGGTCGTGGATTCGCTTCACCCAAGCGATGACTTCGGTGCCATTGGCTTTTCTGAGTAGCTGCCTGGCAATAGCTCCCGCTGCAACCCGTCCAATCGTTTCCCGTGCGGAGGCCCTGCCTCCGCCGCTGCGGGCCTGGATGCCGTACTTCGCCTGGTAGGTGGCATCGGCATGGGAGGGGCGAAAGGCCACTTCCATGTCTTTGTAGTCCTGAGGTCGTTGGTCCTTGTTGCGCACCACCATCGCAATCGGTGTGCCCAGGGTTACCCCATCCAGTAATCCGCTCAGGATCTCGACCTGGTCTGCTTCTTTCCTCGGTGTGGTGATACGACTTTGACCAGGCCGTCTGCGGTCCAGGTCTGCCTGAATGGCCTCAAGGTCTAACTCCAGCCTGGGAGGGCAGCCATCGACGATGACGCCTACGCCTCCACCATGCGATTCCCCAAAGGTGCTGATCCGAAACAGTTCTCCGAAGCTGCTGCCCATGGGACCTCCCTGCTGGGATGAGCGTAATCAGTCGGGTTCACTGTTGAGCTGTAATGAGCCCTGATCAGAGCTCAGATCAGATCAGGAAGCGCTGCCGTTGGACGTTCGCTTTCTGGAAGATCTCTGAGCATGGTGAAATCTTCAAAGCTGAATCCAGGCCCAACACAGCAACTCACCAGGCTGTAGGGACCTTCCGCTTGAGCGGCCTGCCAGTGATCCGCTGGAATCACCTGAACAGGGTTGTGCATCGACAACACCTCTCGAGTGGCCTGGTCAGCCTTTGGCTTGAGGCACCAGAGACTTAGTGGCGCTCCTTGCAGATGTGTCCACACCTCATCGGCATGGCTCACCCTGTGCCAGCGACTGAGCGATCCTGCATCCAAGAGATACAAGATTGTGCTGATGGCGCAGCGCTGTTGTTGATCAGGTCGAACCACAAGGGCAGAGCTTCGATGTAGCTCGCGGTACCAGCCACCATCTGGATGCGATTGCAGCTTCCATTCCTCGACCAGCTTCTCAACCACTTCAGATGCGTTGCGTTCGTTCATGGGATTCACTCTTTTGGTTTTTGGAATCGCATCAGGCCCCAGCAGAGCCTTCCAGCTTGTCCTCCTTCAACCCAATGCTCAAGACCTGCGCTCATCGTCTTGAGGTACTCAGGACTAATGCTCAGTTTCAGCTCGTCATGACGCCTTTGGAGCTCGTCTCGAACACGGCTGTAGTGGAGGATCAACATTGGCGTGCGGTCATCCCAAACGTCGCGTTGAAGCCCAACGTTGTTCGCCCAACTTTTGTATCGCTCTGGCGAGCCCAGATCGGAGAGGTGAATCCGTTCCAGGATCTTGGAGAGTGATCCTGAGGGCACACCGTTGGCTGCCATGGGGTCTGTCATCACCATTACGCCACCGGGCTTGAGAAGTCTTGAGGCTTCTTTCATCACCTGTTGGCGATCTCCCGAGTGGAGGATGGCATCCTGGCTCCAGACCACATCGGCGCAGGCATCCTCCAAAGGCTGGGATAAATCCCGGTGGCGAATAAGGAAGGTCGGTGTAACCGATGTGCGCAATGTAACGGAAGTTTGCGCGGCTAACACGATTCCCAGCGTGAGGGCTCCTGATTTCAGTGATCAGCTCAGCTGATCACTGTTCTCTTGGAGTGGGTTTGAGGCCTAAGGACGATGCCTGGATCGACGAGCTGAAGGCCTTGGCAATCACGTTGTTCGCGATGGAGTCCGATGTAAAGGCAATAAAAAACACCAGGCAACGGTGGTGTTGATCCCTGGTGTTGATCCCTGCTTTGTTCAGGCAAGTCGTTGGATGTGTGGCTCAGACGGCTCCGGTTGCAGCCACCGGCTGCATCATGCCTCCATCTCCATTCCCAAAATCATCATCATCTGAGTTTTCGTTGGATTGGGTAAGTGCATATGCCCCAATAAAAAAGCTTCCAACGATGCTAAAAACAAGTTGGAACGGAAAGCTGATGCTTTCAGAGACGACGTATTCGCCCATCAATAAATTTCCGTTACTTTTCTAAATATAGTCGAGAAGACTGGTTTTGTCATCGTGTTAGTCAGTTTTTTCAACTGGAACGTGTGACATGTGAAGAGCCCCTTATTGGATAAGGGTCGAAGGATTGTTTGTGATTAGCACCTTGCTTTTAGGAGAAGCCAGCGCACAAAAAAGCCCCCACCTTTCGGCGGGAGCTTTCTAGTTCAGTTGATCTGAACTTTGGATGATTTCCAGATCAACCGATTGCAGGTGCTTGAAGTGCCACAGGTGTGGACTCAGCAGCTGCCAGGTCGAGGGGGAAGTTAT
>JASJLK010000105.1:0-15258 GCA_037620855.1 Synechococcus sp. ChBW.bin.23
CTGCTGAACCGCGAAACCCTCCTGTTTGAACCTGCTGTAGCCGAGGTAGGTGCACTGAAAACAGTGCTGGCCTTCCCCAGCACCTACACCGTGGGCATCACCAGCCTTGGCTACCAACTCGTATGGGCCAGCTTGGCCATGCGCTCCGATCTTGATGTCAGAAGGCTTTTTACAGATCAAGGCGATCCTCAACACCGTCGCTGTGATCTCTTTGGCCTCTCCCTGAGCTGGGAACTTGATGGACCTGTGCTGTTGGATCTCCTGGAACAACAACGGATTCCCCTCTGGAGCCATGAACGGGGTGATCAGGATCCAATCGTGTTCGGTGGCGGCCCCGTTCTAACTGCCAACCCCGAACCACTCGCCCCATTTTTTGATGTTGTGCTTCTTGGGGATGGAGAGGAGCTACTACCCGCCTTCATCGATGCCCTGCAGCAGGTGCGAGACGAATCCCGTCAGAAGCGACTTCGTTCTTTAGCGCAGATCCCTGGCATCTATGTGCCCGATCTGCATGCTCCGCAATTCAGTGCCGACGGTGCCTTTGTGGGCATCAAACCCAGAGAGGCAGATCTACCTGAGCGAATCGAGAAACAAACCTGGAGGGGCAACAGCCTTAGCCACTCCACGGTGATCACCCCTGAAGCCGCGTGGCCCGACATTCACATGGTGGAGGTGGTGCGCAGCTGCCCAGAACTATGTCGCTTTTGCTTAGCGAGTTACCTCACCTTGCCCTTCCGAACCCCATCTCTTGATGACGGCCTGATTCCTGCAGTTGAGAAAGGACTTAAAGCAACCCGTCGTCTCGGATTATTGGGTGCCTCGGTGACCCAACATCCCCAATTCAGCGATTTGCTGCAGTGGCTTGATCAAGACCGCTTTGATGACTTGCGCCTGAGTGTCAGCTCCGTGCGCGCTGCCACCGTGACACCTCAATTAGCTGGAACCTTGAGTCGCCGCGGTAGCAAGTCAGTGACGATCGCCATCGAAAGCGGAAGTGATCGCATGAGACGCGTCGTGAATAAGAAACTCAGCCGGGAGGAAATCAGCGCCGCCGCCCGTTATGCAAAAGAAGGAGGACTGAAAAGCCTCAAGCTCTACGGAATGGTGGGACTCCCCACGGAGCAAGACGAGGACATCGAGGCCACCGCCGACCTGCTTCTGGATCTAAAAAAACAAACTCCTGGCCTGCGCTTCACTTTGGGCGTGAGCACCTTTGTTCCAAAAGCGCACACACCATTTCAGTGGCAAGGGGTGAGGCCAGAAGCCGACAAACGCCTCAAACGACTCGCCAAACGGCTCAAACCGAAAGGTGTGGAACTGCGACCTGAGAGTTACGGCTGGAGCGTGATCCAAGCCCTGCTCTCCCGTAGTGATCGTCGACTCGCACCAGTGATCGCCGCGGTGAGGGGCTCTCAAGAGAGTCTTGGTGGCTGGAAAAAGGCTTATCGCGCAGCACGAGCGGAAGAATTACCAGCCGCTAGCTCTGCCGGAGTGCCTTTGCCCCGACCCCCCGCCTGGGAGGAAGTCGTGCATGAAACCTGGTCAGACGACCAGATTCTTCCTTGGTGCCATCTCGATGGTCCCCTGCCCAGAGTCACGCTTCTCAAGCATCAACGCCAAGCGCTGAGTCCAGAGAACGCTCCTGACAACGCTCCTGATTTGGTCTGAGCAAACAGCGCAGTCCCGCCAACAAAATCCAACCAGCAATATTCACGCGGCTATCAAAAAACGGCAGATCGGTGCCGTGCAGCACCATCAAGGTGAGCACTGCTGCCCACCAAGCACGATCAAACAACCGTGTGAGCCCCCTACGGAGCGCCACGATCAACAAGGCCAGCACCAACCCCACCACCAAAGCCGCCACCGGTAAGCCATGAGCAATGGCCAGTTCAAGGGGAAGGTTGTGAGCATGGCCATGCCATTTCCCTGTTCTGAGCGGATAAATCACCGAAAAAGCCGCTGCTCCCCATCCCAGCCAGGGCCTTTCAGCGATCAACTGAAGCGCCACACCCCACTGACTCAGTCGCGTAGACGCAAGAACGCGCTCACCAGCGTGCTGACTATCACTGAGCCGGCCCCAGATCCCCTCTGGCACCAGCGACCGCGCAGGGGCCTGAATCAACAACGGCACCCCAGGCACAACAGACAAAATCACCACTCCAAGGCCAATAGCCAACAGCGGTACAAGCCAGGGCCAGCTGATCGGACCCAACACAATCGGGAGCGCCAGCACCAAGGCTCCCCAGCCATTGCGCGACTCCGTGAGCACGAGGGCCGTCACAAAAGCGACCACCAGGCCCAGAACAACAGCCCGCCGCAGCTTGCTCAGGCCCGGTTGAATCAGTGCTGCCAACGCCAATGGCCAAACCAGTGCCAACCAGGCGGCGGCGATATTGGCGTAATCAAACAGCCCGGACAGACGACCTTCTGGTTCGCCACCAGGGGTCATGAACCAAATAATCAATCCACCCAGAACCTGCCAGGGACCTTGCCAGCCCCACCAAAGTTGCCCCAAACCCGTCAACACCACTGGGAAGCTACCTGCCACCAACCAAAGCGCAGAACGACGGCGTGCCTCAGCCGAGGTGACATAGGGCTGAAAGCCCCAAAAAGCCCAAAAGAAAGGCAACCAGTTCCCCATGCCCACCCATGCGAGGGATCCGGAATAGGAGCCAAAGCATCCGATCACCATCAACAACGACGCCAAAAACAAGGGCGCATTCCAAGGGTCACGCCAAAACGGACGCTCACTCCTCCAACTGCTCATGAGCAGAGAGGGAAACAACAACAGACACGCCAGCAGTGCCGAAGAGGGCAGTAAAAACACGCCAATCTGGAAACATCGCCAACCCCAACGCGACGCTTCAAGCGGGCGTGACGCATCGATTCGCTGGATCACGCGAACACCGCCGTACGGCCGCGATACACCATGACCTGACGGCACAAATGCAACCGCAGAGCCCTGGCCAAGGCCAACCGCTCCGTATCCCGACCCTTTCGGATCAAATCCTCCACCTCATCTCGGTGACTCACAGAAAGGGTGGCCTGCTCAATGATCGGACCATCATCCAACTGTTCAGTGACGTAATGCGCCGTCGCACCAATCAGTTTCACGCCCCGATCCCAGGCGCGGTGATATGGCTGAGCGCCTTTAAACGCCGGTAAGAACGAGTGATGAATATTGATCACCTGGGGGAAGCGCTTTAAAAATTCGCCACTCAGCACTTGCATGTATTTCGCCAACACCGCGAGCTCAATGTCCTGCTCTTCAAGGAGGTCAAGAATTCGGGCTTCAGCGTCCCGCTTGGTTGAGGGAGTGACCGGTACGTGAACAAATCGCCCACCAAAGTCACCACAGAGTGGTTCCAATTCGGGATGATTGGAGATCACCAAAGCAACCTCCATCGGCAATTCACCACTGCGTGAGCGCCAGAGCAAATCCAGCAAACAGTGGCTCTGCTTACTCACAAAGATCGCAACACGGGGCAACTCATCAGAGAAGTGAAGCTGTGCCTCCCCACCAAGACGCTCTGCGAGGGCACGAACTGCTGGCTCAATCGCATGCCGAGGCAACCCGAAGCCATCAAGCTCCCACTCAATCCGACTCAAAAACAACCCAGCACCCGAGTCGGTGTGATGGTCAGCGTGACGAATATTTCCGCCGTTGGCTGCCACCCATCCAGCCAGCTCACTCACGAGTGCTGACCGATCAGGACAGATCAGTTGAAGGATGACCGTTGACCCGTTCACGCGCAGCAGAAATTCACAAGTTCATTCTCTCTTGGCAGTCCGTGTTCAGGGAGCGTAATAACGCAGGTAAAGTCGCATTCTCCCTTCTCTCCCTTTCCCCATGCTGAGCGCCCTGCGTCGCATCGCTGCGTTTTGCCTCTGCGTGTGCCTCTGCTTCGGCCTCGCAGCCTGCAGCGGTAATGGCAATGCCAAGCCCCCAACGATTAGCCCTGAAGACATGGCAGTCATCCGCAGGCAGGCGGAGGGATTCACGCAAGCCCAGGAGCGTCTCCCAGATCTCGCAGCCCTCGTCAATCAGCGCGATTGGACCTTTGCCCGCAACCTGATTCACGGACCCATGCAAGAGGTCGGTCGCGAGATGTCGTACATCAATCAACGCCTCCTTCCAAACGATCGCGCCGAAGCCAACAAACTGGCAACAAAGCTCAAAGAAGCTCTCGCTGACGTGGATGAGGCCGCCCGTCTCCAAGACGGAACACGCTTGCAAAAGTCCTACACATCAGTTGTAACGGGTTTTGCTAATTACTCTCGCGTCATTCCCGCTGAAGCTCTGAGCTGATTATCTCGATTGCCGTGATTGGTGCTGGTGCCGTCGGCGCCGGCACGGCTTGGCATTTAGCCCGTCAAGGACACAATGTCACGCTGATTGATCCGTCATTAGACGCACCGATTCAGCGCAGCAACAGTCATGAACAAGCCCTCAATGGCACGGCTGCTTCCCTTGGCGTCTTGATGGGGAACGTGTTTCGTCGTTCCAGCGGGCGGGCTTGGCGTCTGCGTCAACGCAGCATGGAACTCTGGCCTCAATGGGTGGGAAAGCTCAACCATCCCGATACTCCCCTGCAGCTCGACTCTCCACTGATCCAGCTGGCTTCTAGCCCTATGGAATCAGAACGCATGCAGAGTCTTGCCAAGCAACGGCGCGAGCTTGGACTCGAAAGCTTTAGCTCAGAGAGCACAGAGTCTCTACAAACGTCCGATCAGATTCGCTGGCCCAATCCTGGGCATGGAGGCTTGCGTTCCCAAAACGACGGCCGTATTGATCCCCTGGCCCTTCAACGGGCGTTACGACGGAGCCTCAAGGCGGAAAAGGTAGCTCTTTTGCCGGCTCGCGTGACGACACTCCATCGCCCGAATCCTGGTGATAGAAACCTCTGGCGGCTGGAACTGAACACAGGCCACAGCACCCACTGCGAGGTTGTTGTGATCTGCACAGCCTTAGACAGTTCACTGTTGTTGCAACCTCTAGGGCACGAGTTCCCGATGGAAGCAGTCCTAGGCCAGGTGCTGGACCTTCAAGTTTCGGCTTCTGCAAAGGCCTGGGATCACTGGCCAGCAGTGCTGGTCTGCAACGGAATCAATCTGATTCGTCATGGAAACAACAGGCTTTGGCTTGGCGCAACGCTCGAACAAGGTGAGGAACCTTCCGCTGAGGAACCTTCGATCATGCGCCGATTGGATGGCCTGGCACCGAACTGGCTGCAACAGGCCGAGGTCGTTAATCAATGGCATGGCCTGAGGGCCAGACCCTCTGGGCGTCCAGCTCCATTGCTTGAGGTCTTGGAGCCAGGCTTGATTCTGGCCAGCGGTCATTACCGAAACGGAGTTCTTTTGGCGCCTGCTACGGCAGACTGGGTTGGTCAGCAAATGATGAATACAACCAAGATTCCCGCTTCCTGACCTTGTCTCAACTCGATCGTTATTGGTCTTTGACACCTCAGATGTATGGATGACATGCAAGTAAATCGCTCATTCGACCTCATGCGTCGCCGTTTCATGAACCGCTCCAGCACTGCACTGATCGGCGTTGCAACCGCTTTCAGTCTTGCTGCCTGCTCGTCGAGCGATCAGGGAACTGGCAAACAACAAGGCCGTCTATCAGCCGCAGGAGCATCGTTCCCAGCTGCGATTTACCAACGCTGGTTCCAAGATCTGGCGCCTCAAGGAATCCAGGTCAACTACCAATCCATTGGATCAGGTGCGGGAGTCCGTCAATTCACTGCAGGCACCGTTGATTTCGGGGCCTCTGACAAGCCCATGCAGGCCGAGGCCATTGCCAAAGTGAGTCGCGGCGTCGTTCAGGTGCCGATGACAGCAGGCGCCATTGCGGTGGCTTACCACAATCCGGGCTGTGAATTGAAGCTCACTCGAGAGCAACTCGCTGGAATCTTCTTAGGGACCATTCGCGATTACAGCGCATTGGGTTGCAAAGCCAAAGCAATCAAGGTGGTGCATCGCTCTGATGGCTCTGGCACCACTTACAACTTCACTAAGCACCTCTCTGCAATCAGTCCGGAATGGGGCAACGCTGTAGGCGCCAATAAATCCGTGCAATGGCCTATTGGTGTGGGTGCCAAAGGCAACGAGGGTGTAGCCGCCCAACTCACCCAGATTGATGGTGGGATCGGGTACGTCGAACTGGCCTATGTCAAAGGGGATCTAAAGGCGGCTGCCATTCAAAACAGATCCGGAGACAAGGTGGTTCCAACCAATGCCACAGCGAATCGAGCCCTTGGTTCGATCGACCTCGGGCCCGATCTCATCGGTAGCAATGCCAACCCAATGCACGGCTATCCCATCGTGACCTTCAGCTGGGTGCTTGCCTACGCCAACGGCAACGGAAGCAACACTGCTGTACTCAAATCAACGTTCGATTACATGTTGTCGGAGGAATCACAGGCAAAAGCACCCAAGCTGGGATATATCTCCCTTCCACCAGAGGTGATCGTTCAAGCAAAAGCAGCTGCTAACACAATTAAGGAGTAACAGCAATCGCCGAATAATGGCAAAAAAAAGGGGGACATTGGCCCCCCTTTTTTATGTCTAATTCAATCAAAAACCAAGGCTTGAATTACTTGGTTTCTGTAAATTCGGCATCGATGACATCATCTCCAGCGGTACTCGATCCATCGCCAGAGTTACCCGCAGCTGCTCCCTGATCGCCTGAAGCTGCTGCTTCTGCACCAGCCTGTTGGTAAACAGATGCTCCAACGGTGTAAAGCTCCTGCTGTAGCTCTTCAAGGAGAGTCTTCATCGACTCAAAGTCCTCTTTTTCCGTCGCTTCCTTGAGCTTGGCGGCCTTCTCTTCAACCTTGGTCTTGGCCTCAGCATCAACCTTGTCGCCGAGTTCAGCCAATTGCTTTTCAGCCTGATACGCGAGAGTTTCAGCCTGATTCTTCAGGTCAATTTTCTCGCGCTTCTCCTTATCAACACTGGCATTACTCTCGGCATCCTTCACCATCTTCTCGACTTCATTGTCAGAGAGGGTGGAGGCTCCTGTGATCGAGATCGACTGCTCTTTACCGCTGCCTTTGTCCTTCGCTGTCACGCTCAGGATGCCGTTGGCGTCAATGTCAAACGTGACTTCGATCTGAGGCACTCCGCGAGGGGCAGCGGGGATGCCATCGAGACGAAAGGTACCAAGACTCTTGTTATCTGAGGCCATCTCGCGCTCACCCTGGAGCACGTGAATTTCAACGTTAGTTTGGCCATCCACAGCAGTGGAGTAGATCTCTGATTTTTTGGTTGGGACGGTGGTGTTTCTCGTGATCATTTTCGTCATCACCCCGCCAAGCGTCTCGACTCCTAGGGATAGGGGTGTGACATCCAGCAGAAGGATGTCTTTGACTTCACCAGCCAAAACACCGCCTTGGATGGCGGCTCCGATCGCCACCACCTCATCAGGATTCACGGTCTGGTTGGGGTCCTTGCCAGTGGTGCGCTTCACGAGCTCAAGCACAGCCGGAATGCGGGTGGAGCCACCCACCATCACAATTTCGTCAAGCTCACTCGAAGAGAGTTTTGCGTCTTTAAGAGCCTGCTCAACCGGGATGCGGCAACGATCGATCAGCGTGGAAGCCAGCTCTTCAAACTTGCCACGAGTCAGGGTGAGGTCGAGATGCTTAGGTCCTTCCGGGGTCGCAGTAATAAAGGGCAGATTGATTTCGCTCTGGGTCGCACTCGACAGCTCAATTTTCGCCTTCTCAGCAGCTTCGGTCAGACGCTGCAGAGCCTGCTTGTCCTTACGAAGATCAATACCTTCGTTGGATTTGAAGCTGTTGGCGAGGTGGTCAACAATCACCTTGTCGAAGTCATCGCCACCAAGGTGCGTGTCACCAGAAGTGGAGAGCACTTCAAATACCCCATCTCCAACTTCCAGCACAGACACATCAAAGGTGCCGCCGCCAAGGTCGAATACGAGGATGCGCTCATTGCTCTTTTTGTCGAGGCCATAAGCCAACGCCGCGGCTGTTGGCTCATTAATGATGCGCAGCACTTCCAGACCGGCGATCTTGCCGGCGTCTTTTGTGGCTTGGCGCTGGGAATCGTTGAAATAAGCAGGAACGGTAATGACCGCTTGGGTCACGGTTTCACCGAGGTATTTACCGGCATCTTCGGCCAGCTTGCGCAGCACCTGGGCACTCACCTCTTCAGGGGCGAACTGCTTGTCGAGAACGGGACATTTGACTTTGACGTTAGATCCAGACTTCTCAACGGAATAACTCACCTCTTTGGATTCATCATTCACTTCATCAACGCGACGTCCAATGAAACGTTTGACCGAATAAAACGTGTTGTCGGTGTTCATCACCGCTTGACGCTTTGCGATCTGACCGACCAGCTGATCCTGATTTTTTGTATAGGCCACCACCGATGGAGTGGTGCGGAAGCCCTCAGCATTGGCGATCACGGTGGGCTTGCCGCCCTCCATCACCGAGACACAACTGTTGGTGGTACCTAAATCAATGCCGACAACCTTGCCCATCAGTGCCCTCCTATCTCTCGAAAAAGTGTGACTAGAACTCGTGCATCTTCGTCAGAGACATCACCAAGAGGCGAGGTGTGGTTCCCGAACAGCCCGAACGGCAGGCTGGTCACGGACTGTCAAACAAAGGAATGATCAGCGGAACCACGGCACTGGTCGCACTGTTGGGACAACCAGTCAGTCACTCACTTTCACCGGTGATGCAAAACGCAGCCCTGAGGGCGATGGGGCTCGACTGGAGCTTCATGGCACTGCCCTGCAGCGCAAATGATCTCGCCACCGTGCTCAAAGGACTGGAGGCCGTGGGGTGCCGTGGGCTCAACGTCACCATCCCCCACAAACAGGCCGTCTCGCTGCTCTGTGACGAACTCAGTCCGCTGGCTCAACGGCTCGGGGCCGTTAACACCCTCACTCCATTGCCCAATGGTGGCTGGCACGGACACAACACTGATGTAGAGGGGTTTTTGGCCCCGCTCCTACACAACGACGCGAACTGGAGCGGAACACGAGCTGTGGTGTTGGGGTGTGGCGGCAGCGCCCGGGCGGTTGTAGCGGGTTTGCAGGACTTAAACCCAAGCGACATCACAATCGTGGGGCGTCGGGCTGAAACACTCCATCCGTTTTGCAGCGATCTCCAGCAAGGCAGACCAGCAAACAGTGTCCAGTTGCAACCACTTTTAAACAACGACCCACACCTTCAAACCCGAATTCAACAAGCGGATCTGGTGGTCAACACCACCCCCATTGGCATGAGCAGTCGTCAGCCTGATCAAGGTCCCACCCTGCCGCTCGGAGTGGACATCTGGGACAACCTCACTGCTCAGACCGTGCTCTACGACCTCATCTACACACCACGGCCCACCCCATGGCTGCAGCGCGGGCAGAGGTTGGGCTGCCACACCTATGACGGCTTGGAGATGCTTGTGCAGCAAGGGGCAGCAGCTCTTCGGCGTTGGAGCGGCATGGATGAGGTTCCAGTGGACGCGATGCGGGAAGCAGCACTCGAAAACCTGGGCCATCCCTAAACGCCGCCTAGCCTTAAAGCATTCACCAGCTTCAACCTGTGCCCATCCCCATCTGGCAGCGCCTGCTTGGTTTGTTGGTTTACGTGTTGCCATGGAGCGATGCCATCCCCATCGGCCAACATCTGCTTGTTCAGTTCCCTGTGTTGCAGTGGCTGACCCTGCCGGCCTTGCCTCTGTTCATTTTGGAACGGGGAATTCCTTTCGGTCTTGGCAACCTTCTGGTGTTTTTCTTGCTGTTCTTGGCAGTGGTGAGGAATCCAAACGTTCCCTACTTCATTCGCTTCAACACCTTGCAAGCGCTGTTGGTTGACATCGTGGTGGTGATCATTAGCTATGCGTTCGCCATCCTGCCCATCGGTGGCGGACTGATGATGCGCACCCTTTCCAGCACTGTGGTGGTGGGTGTTCTAGCGGTTGTGATCTTTGCCCTCATCGAGTGTTCTCGAGGTCGTGAGCCCGACCTACCGGGTTTAAGTCAAGCGGTTCGAATGCAGTTGTACTGATTCTCATAACACCAGGCGATAAGGTAGTAGATCCGTCGCTCATTCACTGAGCCTTCAGTCCCCGTCGGATCTGTCTCCATGACCCAACAGCCTTATTACGAGACCATGTACATCCTCCGTCCGGACATCCCGGAAGAGGAAGTTGAGTCTCACGTGACCAAGTACCGCGACATCTTGACTGAAACGGGTGCCGAGGTTCTCGACAACCAAATGAAAGGCAAGCGTCGTCTGGCCTATCCGATTGCCAAACACAAAGAAGGCATCTACGTGCAGCTGAGTCACAACGGTGATGGCCAACAAGTTGGCGTTATCGAAAAAGCAATGCGTCTCAGTGAAGATGTGATTCGCTATCTCACCGTCAAGCAAGATGGCCCATTGCCTGCTCCTCGGGTCGCGCCCGGAACAGAAGCACCAGCCGAACCTGAAGCTGCTGCTCCTGCCTGATGGCCATTGTGCAAGCCATGGACGGGCGATAAGGTCCGCCCATGGCCGATCAGGACTCCAGCTATTGCTCACCGCCCCCGGTCTGGAAAGCCGCTCGACCCCCCAGTGGTGACGTTGAAGCACTGAGAGCCAGGGTGAATGAACTTGAACAGCAGGTCATGGAGTACGAAACGCTGCTTAGCGAACTACCCGACCTCTTTGAACGCAAATTCCAACAGAGATTGGAACCGCTCTTGGAGCGCTATCGGTTGTTAGCCCAGGCTCAGCAATTAATGGCAGCACCGCCGGAACCAGAGATCGTTCCTTTGCCCTTGCGAGCCAATCGGCAAATGCAAAGAAACAACATCGCAGCCTGAACTTAACGCCGATGCTTGGCGGCCCACAAGCGTGTGGGTAAGCCCCAAACATAGATAAAGCCTTCAGCAGCCCGATGATCAAACTTGTCTTCGCTGCCGTATGAAGCCATCTCGGGGACGTACAAGCTATTGGCTGCGGAAGCTCTCCCCGTGACCGTGGCATTGCCCTTGTGAAGCTTGAGGCGAACTACGCCATTCACATGGATCTGGGTGCGATCCATAAAGCCATCAAGAGCCTCTTTGAGAGGGCCAAACCAAAGGCCCTGATACACGAGATCTGCCCATTGCATCTCAAGCTGTCGCTTGGTCCGCAACACATCAGCGGCCAGGGTGAGACTTTCCAACTCCTGATGCGCCTGAATCAACAGCAGTAACCCAGGCGTTTCGTAAATCTCCCGACTTTTAATTCCCACCACACGGTTCTCGATCATGTCGAGACGACCAATGCCATGGGTTCCTGCCAAACGGTTGGCTTCCCGGATCAGTGCCACGGGATCCAGCCCTTTGCCATTGATTGCAACAGGATTGCCTCCTTCAAACTGGATCTCGATCTCCTCGGCGTCGTTAGGGGCTTGATCCACCGAACGGGTCATCGCAAAGACCTCTTCTGGTGGCGCCACCATCGGGTCTTCCAAGGGACCAGCTTCAATGCTGCGTCCGAGCAGGTTGAGATCGATCGAATAAGGGGATTTTTTGCTCACGGGAGACGGCATGCCAAATCGCTCGCCATAGGCAATCGTTTCCTCTCGGCTCATGCCCCATTCACGCGCTGGGGTTAACACCTTTAAATCGGGCGCAAGCGAAGAAATCGCCACATCAAATCGCACCTGATCGTTTCCCTTGCCGGTGCAGCCATGGGCCACAGCATCAGCTCCTACCTCTCGTGCCACCTCCACGAGACGACGGGCAATCAAGGGGCGTGCTAACGCCGTTGAAAGGGGATAACGACCCTCATAAAGAGCATTGGCGCGAATC
Source organism: Synechococcus sp. ChBW.bin.23 (assembly GCA_037620855.1). GTDB lineage: Bacteria > Cyanobacteriota > Cyanobacteriia > PCC-6307 > Cyanobiaceae > Synechococcus_C. The sequence continues at coordinate 11,819 of JASJLK010000105.1, forward strand.
GCAGGAAAAGCGAATTCCTCGATGAAGGGCTTAATCAGATCACCAACCAAAGACTGACTGGCTCCAGCCTCGAGTGCTTTGAGTCGTATCGGTTCCAGTTCATCGCCCTGACCGAGATCAGCGGCAAAGGTGATCACCTCCTCCACACCCCATTCCTGCTTGAGGTAAGGGATGCAGACGCTGGTGTCCACCCCACCGGAATAGGCGAGAACGACCTTGGTTGCGCGTCCCATCAGGTGGACTCCTGCTCTGAATCAGATTGCACTGATTCTCCACTCCCGCCGGCCCGCTGGAGCGGTTGTGGAGCCAGCCGGGCAAGCCAAAACAGCCAAAGCGCCATCAAAAAGGCAGGAACAAACAACAGCGCAAGCACTGGAACCGTAGACACCACAAGCGGATCCGGATGCAAGCGCCCCCACTTCCACAGGCCAAAACTCAGTAACAAAGCCCCGCCCCACACAGATAGGAGCAGCCACACTTTGACCAAGAGACATCCTCAAGACTGCACTCACCTATGATGATCGATTACGGAGCTGGGCAGTGTCGTCTGACTTGAGCGCTCTCGACAACATCAATCCAGCTCTCACGCGTTACGGGCGGAAAGAACCCGCACCAGTGCTGCCCCTACGCGAAGAGCCAGATTTACTGAGCTGGCTGGAAGCAAGCGGTCGCCTTGTGGAAGACGAGGAATCCAGCACAGCTGAGGTGAGCACAGTAGAAGAAGAAGAGCTCTCTGCTCTCATGGGCGAAAAAGAGGATTACAACGCTGCCGATGAGCAAACAGAAGAGAATTGGGAAGATTGATTTAAGGTCCCTGCCCTAAGCCGTTAAAGGAACGGGATGTGAACGACGCACAAGAGACTCCTGCGCTCCTAAAGGGGAAATTCTCTGCGGGTGTTCTTGCAGTTGTTGTGGTTGCAGCAGCATTCACATCAGACCGCTGGATCCCCAACAGCTTGCTGAGCCTCCCTTTGCTGATTGCGACGCTGATCGCTGCAATTGTGACCTGGTGGGGTGTGCCCAAGCTACGTGGCTTAAAGCTGGGGCAAGTGATCCGAGAAGAGGGACCACAAGGCCATCTGAGCAAATCTGGAACCCCAACGATGGGTGGACTATTGGTGGTGCCGGTCGGCGTGATCGTAGGCGGCCTCATCAGTTGGAGCGGTCAACCCGCTGAACAACTTTTAGCCGTGGCTTTCATCACACTCGCCTACATGGTGGTGGGAGGAATTGACGATTGGCGCAGTCTCACCAAACACACCAACACCGGTTTAACGCCACGTGGAAAATTACTGCTTCAAGCCTTAGCAGCCGTGATCTTTCTGATCTGGGCAGGAATGCGCGGTTGGATCAGTGGCGATGTGGCCTTGCCGTTTGACATCAGCCTTCCCTTGGGCTGGCTGATTTGGCCGCTTGCGGTCTTTGTGTTTTTAGCTGAAAGCAACGCCACCAACCTCACCGATGGATTGGATGGTCTTGCCGCCGGCTGCGGGGCCCTGGTGTTTACCGGGATGGCACTTCAGCTCACATTGCGCGGAAACAGCGGAGATCCAAGCCTTGCTGGGTTCTGCATGGCCATGGCGGGCTGTTGGCTTGGTTTTCTTGTGCACAACCGCAATCCAGCCAAAGTGTTTATGGGCGACACCGGTTCTCTGGCCATGGGAGGTGCTCTCACTGCTGTGGCCTTACTAACGAACAGCCTTTGGCCTTTGCTGGTGATGGGTGGAGTGTTCCTAGCGGAATCTCTCTCCGTGATTATTCAAGTGTGGGTCTTTAAAGCAACCAAAGGATCTGATGGTGTGGGGCGACGGGTGTTCCGAATGTCGCCCTTGCACCATCACTTTGAATTAGGCGGTACACCAGAACAGCTTGTAGTCCCAGGGTTCTGGCTGGCCACTGCAGGACTTGTTCTAATCGGAGTCGCGCTACGTCCTCTCTAAGCAAACAACCCCGCTCATCGCGAGGCTGTTGAGTGCTTGAGTCAAACCAGATCACTGCAATTAAGCAGCACGATCTTCTAGACGTGAAACATTCCAACCAATGGGCATAGGAATGACTTGTGGCTTCGGCATTAACCGTTCAATTTCGCGGCAAGCTTGTGAGTAGGCGAAAAATCCCGACATTCTTCTCCGATCAGATCTCCCATTTTTCGTGACTGCCAGATCAACAGTGACTCCCTCAGTCTCAGCATTTTCAAAAGCATTCAACAATGGAATTTCTGAGTCAAGAACTTGGATGTCGAAACCACACAAGCTGCTCCTAGCGATTTGAATAGAAGCCTTCTTTCTCGCATCTGCCTTCACAATGAGTGCTGCGTAAGGAATGTCAAACTTATTGAGCATGCATGACATTTCTACCGTTAATTCTATTGATCTACTTTGCGCAGTTGTAGGGAGAACAATAAAATCAGATCCTTCAACTAAATTCTTTAGTTCCTCTTCATTGCTGCTGGCTTGACCATCAGTGACGACAATATCTGCACCTCTTGTTGCTTTTGCCGCCGCTTCCATGGGCACAACATCAAATGGGAGCAAACCTCTAGATGCGTATGCAGTGGCTGATCGATTGCGATCAGAATCAACCAAGACAACAGAGCGACCACTATTGGCCCAATGAGCAGCAAGATGAATGCTTGTGCAAGTTTTAGCTACTCCTCCTTTTTGCCCAAAAGTAGTGACAAACACAATGTGCATCCATAGTGATTAATCTCTTGTACCTCATAACCTAATTTCTGCAAGAGGGGCTGTAAGAGATTGTGATTATTGAGTGGGATACATGAAGAAAAGAAGGTAGTCCCTTGATTCCAAAATTTAATCCAACCTTGCAAATAAGACCCTCCTGCTCCCGCCACTAACAATCGTGACTCAAACGTCTATCTAACTCTAATTTAAGCTATGCCAACGAGATCAAGGACTGCAAGTTGCGGAATTTAGCCTCATTTGCGACAGGTGGGGCTTCATTGAGTCGATCATAAACCGGCATCGAAGACTCACTTTCTATCTAAAACTTTCGATATCTCAATGGCCGCCAAAACCTACCTATTTTTCAGATCTGGTAGACAATAAATCCCGATATTCGCCATTGGCGGGACACAAGCCATAGACAATCCCTATGCGAGAAAACCAATAATTCCTCAGCAGCAGCATTAAACAATTTTCACTTAAGTGATCAAGATGATGAGCCACTTCACATGAAACAGCCGGGGCAGGAATTGTTAGAAATTTGATAGCCTTCCTTGAAATCAATATCATATGAACTAGATTGGTTTGAACGGCAAACACTCACTTTGAGAGCGCATCCACCGGCAATACTATCTACCACTCTTTCAAAAAGCCAAAAGCAGAGTAAAAACGCGGCACTTTAACCGCGTCTATCCGAATGCTTAAATAGAATCGTTCTGAAATCAACCTCTAAATAATGTGAAATTTTTCCAAATAAAG
>JASJLK010000106.1:0-4893 GCA_037620855.1 Synechococcus sp. ChBW.bin.23
CGGCTAGTTCGTTGATGGTCCAGCAGATCAGCTCGAAGAGGGCGATCAGTGCTGCAAGGAATAGCTCGACGGGATGGACGTCTTGGTTGTTCATGGTGCTGCAAATGCTTAGGGATAAACATCCGGCGCTGCTGTAGCTGCCCTGATGTCTATGCCCCAAGTATATGCCCCCTGATCAGCTGAGTGTCAAGTCTCCAGGCTGTGTCTAGGCTAGACGGCTGCCATTACTCGATCCTGACGGAATTGGGGAAGCTCCGTTTCAAACAGATTCAACAACCTGCTGACGTTCTCAGGGTTTGAGTTGTAACCCATCAGGCCGATTCGCCAGATTTTTCCGGCAAGAACACCAAGACCACCGCCCACTTCAATGCCGTGGTTGTTGAGAAGGTGCTGCGTGAAAGCCTTTCCATCCACGTCTTCTGGGATACGAACAGTAGTGAGGGTGGGCAGACGAAGCTCCTCGGGCACATGCATTTCAATGCCCATCGATTCCAGACCGGACCAAAGCGCTTCAGCGTTACTGCGGTGACGCGCCCAAGCCATATCCAAGCCTTCGTCCGCCAGCAACCTCAGCGCTTCACGCATGCCGAAATTCATGTTGACCGGTGCTGTGTGGTGATACACACGGTCACTGCCCCAGTACTGATTGAGCAGGGAAACGTCGAGATACCAATTAGGAACTTTGTCTTGACGAGCTGCAAGCTTGGCTTCAGCGCGCGGGCCCATCGTGAATGGACCAAGACCTGGAGGGCAGCTCAAACCCTTCTGACTACAGCTGTAGGCCAGATCCACCTTCCATTCATCGAGATAAAGGGGAACACCACCAAGAGAGGTCACGGTGTCGAGCAGAAGCAAACAATCGTGCTTACGGCACAGATCTCCGATTCCTTCCATCGGTTGGCAAACGCCGGTGGACGTTTCGGCATGCACAATCGCCAAGATGGTGGGCTTGTGCTCAATCAGAGCCGCTTCGAGCTCTTCCTTTGTAAACGCTTCACCCCAAGTCTTTTCGATCACCTTCACATTGGCGCGGTAACGACCGGCCATGTCCACAAGACGATTCCCGAAATAGCCCTTCGCAGCAACGAGAACGGTGTCGCCTGGTTCAACCGTATTAGCAAGGGTTGCTTCCATGGCTGCACTGCCCGTGCCGCTCATCGGCAAAGTCAAGCGGTTGTCGGTCTGCCAGGCGTAGCGAAGAAGCTCCTGCACTTCGCCCATCAGCTCTACATAGAGCGGATCCAGGTGGCCAATCGGATTGCGAGACAAAGCCTTGAGCACCGTTGGATCGGCGTTCGAAGGTCCTGGACCGAGCAGCAAACGATCGGGGGTGTTGATCGGGGCAATGACCCTGCGATGGGACGAATCAACCAATCGGGGGGAGTGCGTCGTCGCCAAAGCCAGGATCACCAATTAATGGCCAGCAGCCTACGCATAGACAGGTCTCAATAGGGGCAAAACGGTTGCTTTGCAACGCCTTTTGAAACGAGAGCAGGGCTGTGCGCTCAGCGCTGACTGATGTCGTTAGCGGAAAGACCTGATGCCAGGTGGTCGAAGGGCTTGCGGAGCATCATGCAGTCGCTGGGACTTGAACCTTCTGCCACCATGCGTTCGCAGAGAACATCAGCTAAAAGAATCATGCTGCGAACCGTGGGTCCGGTAGGAACACCAAGGCTTTTGTAGGTGTCGTCCAAGCCGTTAAGAACACGTTCATTCAGGATTGTGCTGTCATCAGCAATCAGCGCGTAGCTCGCATAACGCAGGAAATAATCCATGTCACGCAAACAAGCTGAAAGCCGGCGTGTTGTGTAGGCATTACCACCGGGCAGTAAAAGCTCAGGATCACCAACAAAAAGTCTTTGACTGGCTTCTCGTACCAGCTCGGTCGCCTCACGATTAATCAGTTCAACGGCCTTGAGTCGCAACTCCGCCTGGCCGAAATACCCCTCAATACGATCGATGGCCAAACGATCGAAATAGCGACCCATTTGGTCGTAACGGCCAATCAATCCGGTGATGGCATCACGCATGTGAGGGGACGCTATGAATCACTGGCTGGAAGGTAACACCACAAAGGTGGGCAGAACGCTCTGAACACCAGGGATTCAAGGAATTTGACAGAAACGGTTACCAAGCACTGCCCAGAACCTGGCCAAGAGGACTGCACCACAAAAAAAGTGTGGATTGCTACAAAAGCGAGTCAGATCGGTGCTTACGGTTAGAAAACATATTTACGGCCGCAGCCTTAACCATGGCTAAAACTGCTCAGGACGTCCTTCGTCAGATCAAGGATGAAGGAATCGAGCTGATCGACCTCAAATTTTCTGATCTGCACGGCAAGTGGCAACATCTCACTGTGTGTTCAGACATGGTCGATGAGGATGCTTTTCGGGAAGGCTTGGCCTTTGACGGATCCTCTATACGCGGCTGGAAAGCGATCAACGCGTCTGACATGTCCATGGTTCCAGACCCCGCCACAGCATGGGTCGATCCTTTTTATCGCCATAAAACTCTTAGCCTGATCTGCTCGATTCAGGACCCAAGAACAGGCGACTCCTATGAGCGTTGCCCCCGAGCCTTGGCACAGAAAGCTTTGGCTTACCTAGCCAATACAGGGCTGGCCGATACGGTATTTTTTGGACCAGAGCCAGAATTTTTCCTCTTCGATGATGTTCGCTACAACTCAAGCGAAGGCGGTTGTTACTACAGCGTTGACACGATTGAAGCTGGATGGAACTCCGGAAGGGTAGAAGAAGGCGGAAATCTTGCCTATAAAATTCAACTGAAAGAAGGTTATTTTCCAGTTGCACCAAACGATACAGCGCAAGATATTCGCTCTGAGATGTTGTTGATGATGGCTCAATTGGGGATTCCCATCGAGAAGCATCACCATGAAGTGGCTGGTGCCGGACAACACGAATTGGGAATGAAGTTTGCAGAACTTATTCAAGCCGCCGACAACGTGATGACATACAAATACGTTGTTCGCAACGTGGCCAAGAAATACGGCAAAACAGCAACCTTCATGCCAAAACCAGTCTTTAACGACAACGGCACTGGCATGCACGTTCACCAAAGTCTCTGGAAGGGTGGTCAACCCTTGTTCTTCGGTGAAGGCACCTACGCCAACCTGTCTCAGACAGCCCGTTGGTACATCGGAGGCATCTTGAAGCACGCCCCAAGCTTCCTGGCCTTCACCAACCCCACCACCAACAGCTACAAGCGACTGGTTCCTGGATTCGAAGCTCCTGTGAATTTGGTGTACTCGGAAGGCAACCGATCGGCGGCGGTGCGGATCCCACTGACAGGTCCTAACCCCAAAGCCAAGCGCTTGGAATTCCGATCCGGAGATGCTTTAGCGAATCCCTATTTAGCGTTTTCCGCCATGATGATGGCTGGCCTCGATGGCATCAAGAACCAGATTGATCCTGGTGATGGATTTGATGGTGACCTGTTTGAACTTCCAGCTGATCAGCTCAAGGACATTGCCACCGTTCCGGCATCTCTAAACGGAGCCTTAGAAGCTTTGAATGCTGATCACCACTACCTGTTGGAAGGTGGAGTCTTCACCAAAGACTTCATCGACAACTGGATTAATCTCAAATACGAGGAAGTGCAGCAGTTGCGTCAGCGGCCCCATCCTCACGAATTCACCATGTACTACGACGCCTGATCAACAAGGTCTTGTAAGACTCAAGCACTAGGCCTAGAGCAACCTCCAAAAGATATCTACTCAATGATCCCCACTACGGGGATCATTTTTTATAAGTAAGGCGGCAACAATTCACTTCGGACGCGCTGCTCGGTTTGTATTCAATCTGAGAGGTTGGTGCAAAGAATGGTTTTGGTCGGGATGTAGTGGCATTTCAGTGAATTCTGCTCAGCTCATTGCCATTCACGAGACATTCCAAAAAACATCACGAAAGCTTTATCAAACCCCATCTCTATCGCGCCTTAGGGGCTGAAATCAGCAATGATTTGATCTTGCATAAAACTGCCACCTGTCTTTGCTGTGAAGATCAGCTTGGAGTGACTGAATCGTTCTCGTACCAGCCGTCTTCAATGGCTCTCTGCCATTGATTGACGGCTGCGATCGCCAGCGTTTTTGCAGACTCCAAACCTGGCCAAAACATAAGGATCAGCAAAGACCGAGCAGTGGTTGATTCGTAAATCTCGAGGGCTTCATTTCTACGGCTCTTAGGATCAAAAATCACCTGTAAGTTAATCTCCTGATTAACCGTGATGTCCAGGCGTGATAGACGATTAATGATCGTTTCATCCAGATGAGCGAAATGACTGCAGTCGGTACTCTCGGAAATGCTCCAACTGCCATTAGGGCAAGAGCGCGATTCACCCTCTTTCCAATCGATCTTTTCACCTCCGGCAGACATCAGTGCATGAAGCACGTAGTCGACTGTTTCAATTGTCATCATCTCTCCTCCCGCAGATTGCGACGAAATTCAGAATAAATTCAATAAGCCATTTCAGCCAACCACCTAAATGATGTACTGCAGGGCTAGAAAGCTTTGGATGAATAAGCTGATGATCTGAAACAGATATATCTAATGCTCATGTATTTAAACACAATCTATTTTGATAAAGCTTGTGAAGAAAATTCATCAATCAGCTTTCAGGCATGATTACATAAAGATTAAAAATTTCAACAATACCTAGGGCAGCAAAAGTTAAGGCAAAAGCCTTACATAATCAAGTTAGAAAAGAGTGCAGTAAGGACTTATCAGCTCAGATGACAATAATTACAAAAGATCAAATTTCATTGTAGAGCATCATGAAAAAATTTCATGCCGGGAACCAGCCAAAGAAAGTTTCTTTATTAACACTTAGACACAAAACAATGAATATAATCTAATTTAAAAGCTAGCTTACAGTACG
>JASJLK010000107.1:0-19888 GCA_037620855.1 Synechococcus sp. ChBW.bin.23
CGTAGAAGCATCAGGTCAACTGACCGGAGCTGGCGCAAGCATGTCACCAGGCAACCAGATACGTGCACTCACCGCAAACAGAGCGAGACCAAATAAAGCCACGATCAAAACAGGAAGAATGGTGCTGCGAAAAAAACTCACGGTTCTAGTTTTAGATCCATTGTGAAGGGTCACTCACCGGCAAGGCGTGAATGCCGCCCTCGCAAAAGGAGAGAGAGGGAAACAACCGTGAGAATTACACCAGACCAACCTGCCACTTGCTGGTGCAGAAGGAATGCACCCGAGCCAAGCAGCGCCCCAAACAGAAGACATCTACTCAGCACAAATCGAGTGACAAGATCTCGCAGTGATTCAGAAGCCTCCACCTCACAGTGCCGCCGCCAACGACTCCGGCCAGGACCTGGGGGCTGGCTGGACGAACTCCTCAAGCACCTCCGCTGACTCCGGGGGAGTCAGCAACATCACCACCACGCAAACCACTGCCGTGATGGCAGTAGTCACCATCAACCTGAGCCCGTAGACCGAAATTTGAAGAACGGGAATCACAGACGTGGCCAAGCCAACAAAAAATCCACACACCATTGATGACAGCTCTGCCGCAGCATTAATTCGCCACCAGAACCAACGCAAGACCAGGACCACACCAGGCCCGGTCCCGATCGCAATCACCAGTCGGAAAACGGTACCGGTTCTGTCACTAATCAAAGCTGTTAATACCCCTAACACCAACAAAAGAACATTGGTGGCCTGTCCAATAAAGAGCAGCTCTTTCTGCGAAGCATCCGGCTTCACAAAGCGCTGATAGAGGTCATGGGTGAGATAACTGGCACCCCAGTTCACAGAGGTACTGACCGTGCTCATAAAAGCAGCCACTAAGGAAACCACTACCAGGCCAAGCACCACAGGCGGGAGGTAGGCCACCGCCAGAGCCGGATAACTCAGTTCCCAATCGGCCTGATCGGGCAGCAGCACTAGAGCCGCAAGGGCCACCAAAACCCACAGCCAGTTGCGCAGCAGGTAATTCACCACAAGAAACACCCAGCCCGATAACCTCGCCTGACGTTCATCGCGGGTGGCAAGCATCCGTTGAATGAATTCACCACCACCATCAATGCGACGAAAACTCCACCACTGCACCGTGAGGTAAGCCAAGAAGGTGGAAGCACTGATGCCTGCCCCTCCAATCCAATCGAAGCCAGAGTCAGTCCAGCGCCAAGGGACAAGCGACAACACCTCGGGACGACCCAAATCATTGAGGCTGGTGAGCAGAGCATCCATCCCGCCAGCGGCATGGATGGCAGCCCAAGCCACAGCCAGAGCCCCCACCATCGCCAAAATCAACTGCACAAAATCAGTGATCACAACGGCCCAAAGACCACCGGCCACCGTGTGCACAAGGACCAAAACAGCCACGATCATCAACAACAGCACCGTGTCGGGAAGACCACCGAGTGCTGGCACGGGCTGATCGGACACAATCCCTAGCGCTTGCACCACCTTTCGCATGGCCAAAAACGAATAACCGATGCCAATGCAATTGATCGGAAGGGCCAGCAAAAAAGCGTTCGTGCCCCGCAGCCAAGCCGCCGTGGCTCCTCGGTAGCGAAGTTCTGTAAAGGCTGCGTCTGTCATCACGCCGCTGCGGCGCCAAAGGGGCGCAAACACCACAGCCATGGCCACATGAGCAAGACCGAACCCCCACCACTCTCAATTCGCTGCCAGGCCTCTGGTGCCCACCAAGCCCGCGACACATAACGGTGTATCGATCGAGAAGGTAGTGGCGGCCATCGAAGCGCCTGCCAACCATCCGCTCAGGCTGCGTCCAGCAACGAAATAATCCTCTTCCCCCTGATTGCGTCGAGACAGCCAAAGCCCAAGAAGCAAGGTTCCGATTAAATAAAAGACCAGAAAAAACCAGTCAATCGGTGCCATTGAATCCAATTAAGTCTGCTTTCGCAGTCTCTTCTAAGACCTTCGATTGCGACGCAACTGTCCACAAGCTGCATCCTGATCCAAGCCGCGGCTAGCTCGCAAACTCACAGCGACTCCACGACGCTCCAGAACGCGCCGAAAGCCCTCAATCCTCTTGGCCGTAGGTCGCTGAAACTCCTCTTCCTCAATGGGGTTGTAGGCAATCAGATTCACATGGCTCTGAAAACCACCCACTCGATCAGCAAGTTCGGCAGCGTGGTGCGGATGATCATTGACCCCACCTAGAAGGATGTACTCAAAGCTCACCCGCCGACCCGTCTTCTGGAGGTAGTAACGACAATCATCCAGAAGTGCGTCGTAGGGATACGTCTTCGCCGTAGGAATCAACTCCTCTCTTAACGCTTGATTCGGCGCATGAAGGCTCACAGCCAGGGTGAACTGAGCCCGACCCAACTGTTTGAGCGCTAAGTCAGCAAGCCGAGGAAGGGTATGGGGCACTCCAACGGTGCTCACCGTGATCCGACGTTGACCAATGCCCAGATCATCATTGATGCAGCGAATGGACTCGAGCACAGCCTCAATGTTGAGCAAAGGCTCACCCATACCCATGAACACCACATGAGAGGGACGACGCTCCATCACTTCTCGGATACTCAGCACCTGGGCAACAATTTCATGGCCGGCCAGGGAGCGTTGCAACCCTCCTTTGCCAGTGGCGCAAAAACGACAGGCCATCGGGCACCCGACCTGACTCGATACACAAACCGTGAGCCGTTGATCAGTAGGGATACCAACAGTTTCTAAGGTTTCTCCGTCCTCGGTGCCCAACAGCAATTTGGTGGTGGCATCAGCTGCCACCCGTCGCTCTTGCTCATGCAAACGCCCCACCGACACCCCCTCCTCTTGAAGGGATGCGCGCCAAGCCTTTGGAAGCACCGTGATGCCTTGAAGATCCCGAGCCCCTTTGGCATAAAGCCAATCATGGAGCTGCCGGCCACGAAATGCGGGATGGCCCTGAGCAACAGCCCACTCTTCAAGCTCGGACTTGCTTCGACCGAGAAGCGTGCTGATCACCAGATCAACAAGCCATGACCAATTTTGAACTCCACAACCAAAAGGGCAATGAAGCCGAGCATGGCGGCACGACCATTGAGCTTTTCAGTATGGGTATGGAACCCAAAACTGGGTAGTTTCCGCTTTGGGATCAAGGAGGGCTCAATCATGAGCAACACCGGTAAGGAGCAACAGTTTGAAGCGGCAAGAGCCGCTCATACAAAAGGAAACGAAAGAATCATTCATCGCTTAGGAGACCTTGCTCCTGCAGATTCTCAACCGCTGCCGGGTCAAGAACTTGCTCTTCTGCAAGCTCGTTATCAGCATCTGGACGGGTAAAGGCAGCAAAATTGCTGGCCTCTGCCTCAATACCATGGCGACTGCGGGTGGCCTCTAGGTCTGCAGCGCTGGGATCGTCCAACATAGCCGTGGATTTAGCGGCCGGAGCTGCAGGCATATCAACGGTGTAATCAGGGCGAAGATTCTGCATACGGCGATAACCGGCAGGATCTTCCGAGAGGATATCGGGATGAGGACCTGCTTCCGCTCTTAACTCCTCTTCAAAACCGCTAAATCCTGTACCCGCGGGAATCAAGCGACCGATGATCACGTTTTCCTTGAGACCACGCAACCAATCGCTCTTACCCTCAATCGCTGCTTCTGTGAGCACACGCGTGGTTTCTTGGAAAGAAGCCGCAGAGATGAAGCTATCGGTGTTGAGCGATGCCTTGGTAATGCCAAGCAAAACTGGCGTGAATTCGGCAGGCGCTCCACCCGTGATCGACATCGCCTGATTGGTGTTTTCCACCTGACGGAGTTCGATCAACTCTCCGGGGAGAAGCGTGGTGTCACCAGCATCCTCGATCCGAACTTTGCTGGTCATCTGGCGAACAATCACCTCGATGTGCTTGTCGTGAATCGACACGCCCTGCGATTTGTAGACGTTCTGGACTTCAGTCACAAGGCGATGCTGCAGCTTGGCAATCGCTTCCTGAGCCGCATCCATTAAAGGCTTGCGACTGCGCAGGTCCTCAAAGAAGCACTCAAGCAACTCATGGGGATTAATAGGACCATCTGTCAGAAGTTCACCAGCATTGACCTGCTGGCTATCACTCACCATCACGTTACGACCAAGCAGGATCGGGTATTCAGCGATCGCATCGTCGGATTCGATCACGGTCACCGTGGTGAACTCATCGTCTTCTCCCTGTTTAATTTCAACGGTTCCTGGCTTTTTGCAAAGGATCGAAGACTCACGTGGACGCCTTGCCTCTAGCAACTCCTCAATACGAGGTAGGCCCTGAACAATGTCACCAGTTTTCTGACGTTCAAAGACCAGAAGGGCTAAGGCGTCACCGCGCTGGACAAGATCTCCATCGCGAACATGCAACAGCGAGTCGGGTGAAATCATGTATGGACGCCCCAAACGCATGGTGACGGAGCTAGCGCTCACCTGCTCCACCTCACCGCAGCAATCTGAAGGCTGACCCTGAGCCAGCTCTTCGCCGTCCACCACACGCTGTCCAACGGTGACGACGGGAGCTCCAGAGGTCTTGATCGTGATCGTGTCCTCAGGCCTTTCAACGATCAAACGTCGGACAGGCTCCTCTTCTGTGGCTTCTGGCATCTCAGCGACACCAGCCTCCTTGCAGAGAATTTGCGTGGTTGCAACAACATCACCCGCCTTAATGGACTGTCCGTCTTCCACCTGGAGTTCGGTGTGAGTGGAGCCATGACTGGAATCAGAAATGGTGTCACGACGCACCAAGATGCTTTCCAAGATCACGAGCTGAAGACGCTCAATCGTTTTGGCCCTCTTGTCGGGAATCGCTTCCACATCGACAGTCATCTGTGGAGTGGTCTCGAACGTTTCCAACATCAATTGAGTTCGCAGCAACTCCACTCCTTCAACTGATTTGACCAACTCGTTGTCTTTAAAGGCCAAACGTTGCGTCGCTTTGATCCCGAGATGGGGACCATTGGGCTGCTTGACATGGCCCAAATCAGGAAGCTGGGCCTCATTGGGGATGGTGTATTCCTCAACAGGACGGAGCAATAAGCCAGTGCCCTCAGGGGTTTCAACTGCCTGAACAAACACCATGGCATCGGTACTGATGCCCTTAGCGATCGCTTCGCCTGGATTCACCATGACGCCCTCGCCCTGGAAACGCTCGAGCGCTTTCTTCTCAGTACATAGATGAAAACTGCCGCCACAAACAATAATTTCGCGAAGAATATCGTTCTTCTGAGTAACACTCACGATACCTGCAGTCTGGCTAAAGATATCCTTCACCACTTCGGTGCCGGCTTCAATCCATTGACCGTCAGTAATCATCAGCAAAGAAATATCTTTATTGATTTCATGCGTTTCCTGAGGGATCCACAATAATGTGCCACCCTTATTGACCTCGTAACCGTTTTTGGCAGAACGAGCTTTCTTAATTGCAAGTCCTGGTGCAAATTTGACTAATCCACCGGTTTGTGTACGGAAGCGATCATCAGCAAGTTCGGCTACAACTTCTGCGTTGCCGATTTTGCTTCCAGGGATTGTGTTAAGGCGATAACGCGTCCCATCCTTGGCTTCAAGATTCCAGATCTCACCAGCGTGAGTTGATTCACCGAGAAGTTTGAAATCACGGAGCGTCATGGAAGTGGTAACAATCTGCACCTCACGCGAATCACCCAAGGCTTCGCGCAAGCGGATTGCACCGCCATACTCACTGGCTTGACTGGCTTCAGCAAGAACCTGAGCCGGGATGACGGACCCGCCTGATGAAACAACGGGGCGCGCATTTGGCGGCAAGTTATAGACATCACCAGCAAGAACCCACATCCGGCCCAGACGCTGAGCTTTGTGCGTGATGTTGCCCTGCCTGTCAGTCACCTCGCGGGGCTGAATAGTGGGGTCGTAGCTGACCTGACCTGCCAGGTCGCAGATCACATCTTTGGTGGCTTTCTCAACGCTCTTCATTACGGCACCAGCCGCAATTGTTGCCACTGTCACATCAGAGGCGATCTTCTGACCGTCGTCAACAAACAGAAGCGAACCAGTGGTGATTTCGATCTTCTGTGGCTTACCACTTCCGTTGGGCTTGATCGTGAGCGAGAAGTCCACATCGGACTGCTGTGCATTCACACCATGGGGTGTGCGATAAGGACGAACCCTCGCTTTCGAGCCAAATTCAACGGTGCCTTCCAATTTTGAGCGCACCACGCCACTCTCAGCCGTTGACACACCACCGGTGTGGAACGTTCTCATGGTGAGCTGGGTTCCAGGCTCGCCAATGGATTGAGCCGCGATAATTCCAACCGCTTCGCCCAAGTCAACCAAGTGATTATGTGCAAGAGCCCAGCCATAGCACTTACGGCATACAGAACGATTGGCCTCACAGGTGAGCGGAGAACGCACCATCAGCGCGGAGACACCGGCAGCCTCAAATCGTTTTGAGAGAGGTGGATCGATTTCGCTGTTGCGCTCAGCGATTACCTCACCATCAGCTCCAAGAACCTGATCAGCAGTCAATCGTCCGACAAGGCGGTTACCAAAACGACCGTCCTCTGCCTTAACCATGATCGAACGCATGGTGCCGCAGTCGTCCTCACGAACAATCACGTCTTGTGCGACATCCACCAAACGGCGGGTGAGGTAGCCGGAGTCTGCCGTACGCAGCGCAGTATCCACCAGTCCCTTACGGGCTCCGTAGGACGAGATGACGTATTCCGTGACCGTGAGTCCCTCACGGAAATTGGTGCGGATCGGAAGGTCAATGATCTCCCCTTGAGGGTTCGCCATCAAACCGCGCATGCCCACCAGCTGACGAACTTGGGACATATTCCCTCGAGCCCCAGAGTTGGCCATCATCCAAACCGAGTTGAGCGGATCGTTGTCGTTGAAGTTCTTTTTGACAGCATCAACCAAGCGCTCGTTGGTCTCAGTCCAGGTGTCGATCACCTTGGTGTGACGCTCAACCTCTGTGATGACACCAAGCCGGTAGGACTCCTCGGTCTCCGTAATCTGCTCCTCAGCCTGAGCGAGCAGATCTTTCTTTGCAGCGGGAACCTTGAGATCGTTTACCGAAATCGAAACGGCAGCCTGGGTGGCGTACTTGAAACCCAAATCCTTGAGTTGATCCGCCATCGAGGCGGTAACAGCCGTTCCATGATTTTTAAAGGCCCATGCAACAAGTTCCTTCAAGACCTTCTTATCAACAACGCGGTTGCGGAAGGGAGGCGGAGTTTTGGTTAGTGCTCGAGATTTGGCATGAGCAGCAGCTGCTGCTTTAGCAGCCTTGGCGGCTTTAGCAGACTTGCGGGATTTGGAGGGAGTAGAGGTCATGACAGCGCTTGAAACAGAAGGGAAGGGAAGGCTTTGTGAGAGGGGCTTCAGGTGGCTGCCACCGCGTCGATGATCGTGTAATTCATCACCACACGTCCAACGGTCGTCAGGATGTAACGGCTAATCAGAGCACCGTCTTCGTCAAAGCGGTCACGGCGATAGGTCCATTGTTCAAAACGAGTGCCGTCACTGAGGGTTTCGCTTTTGATGGGCTCTTCACGCTCGTCTTCATCATCAACCTCGCCGTTAAACCGAACCCAAACCCAGTCATGCAATGTGATTCTCTTGTCTTCAAAGGCATGAATCACATCTTCAAGACTGGAGTAAGTGCGGGAGCGATCACCGAACTCAATGGGATGCATGTGGGGCTGCAGAGCCGTTAGGTAATAAGAACCAAGCACCATGTCTTGGGATGGTGTGATGATCGGATCACCAGTGGCCGGAGACAGAATGTTGTTGCTCGCCAACATCAACATGCGCGCTTCCGTTTGTGCCTCGATAGCGAGTGGCACGTGAACGGCCATCTGGTCTCCGTCAAAGTCAGCATTGAATGCTGGACAAACGAGGGGGTGAAGTTGGATCGCTCTGCCGTCCACCAACTTGGGTTCAAAAGCTTGAATCCCTAAACGGTGGAGTGTGGGGGCTCGGTTCAGCATGATTGGGTGACCTTCGATCACCTCCTGCAACACCTGCATCACTTCATCATCAGCGCGCTGAATCAACTTCTTTGCTGCCTTGATGTTGTTAACGATGTTTTGACGAATCAGGCGATGAATCACAAACGGCTGAAAGAGCTCGATTGCCATCTCCTTAGGCAAACCACACTGATGCATCTTCAACTTTGGTCCCACCACGATGACGGAGCGACCGGAGTAATCAACACGCTTGCCAAGCAAGTTTTGGCGGAAACGACCCTGCTTACCTTCAATGATGTCGCTAAGTGACTTAAGCGGACGATTGTTAGCTCCAACAACAGTTCGACCGCGTCGGCCATTATCGATTAGGGCATCAACCGCTTCTTGAAGCATCCGCTTTTCATTGCGAACAATGATCTCAGGAGCAAGGATTTCCTGAAGACGAGCGAGACGATTATTGCGATTGATAACCCGTCGGTAGAGATCATTGAGGTCAGAGGTCGCAAAACGACCACCATCCAGCTGCACCATCGGGCGCAGGTCTGGTGGGATAACAGGAATTGCATCCAACACCATCCACTCAGGGCGGGCGTTGGTGGCAATGAAGTTATCAATCACCCGGAGGCGCTTAATCAACTTGGCGCGTTTCTGTCCCTTACTCCCAGCAATCTCCTCACGTAATTGTTCAGCAAGTACATTGAGTTGGAGATCCTCAAGCAGCTGCTTCAGCGCTTCAGCACCAATTCCAACAACGGGTTCATTCTCAATTTCTGAGTCTTCTGCATAAATCTCATCTTCAATTTCAAGCCACTCATCTTCCGTGAGCAATTGCTTGTACTTCAGGTCTTTGTGATCGCCCGCATCCAGCACCACATAACAGTTGAAATAAACAATCTGCTCAACATCCCGCAGTGGCATATCCAAAAGGATGGCCACATAACTCGGAATCCCTTTCAGATACCAAACATGAGAGACGGGTGCCGCCAACTTAATAAAGCCCATGCGGTGACGTCGCACCCGACTCTCTGTGACCTCAACGCCACAGCGCTCACAAACGATGCCGCGATGTCGGACTCGCTTGTACTTACCGCAATGACATTCCCAATCCTTGGAAGGACCAAAGATCTTTTCGCAGAACAAGCCATCCATCTCCGGCTTGAGCGTGCGGTAGTTGATGGTTTCAGGCTTGGTCACTTCTCCAACCACCTGTCCATTCGGCAAGGTGCGCTGACCCCACTCCATCACCCGATCGGGTGATGCGAGTGTGATTTTGACGTAGTCGAAGTGGTTCTCTGTACGCAGATTGCTGTTGGTCATTGGCGTTTAAGGGAAAAGGCGGTTGTGTCGTTTCGTTCGTTGATCCATCAGTCCTCGTCGTAATCCGCGACGCCTAAGGATTCGTATGTGGGCCTGCTTGGGGTACTGCGGCGTGGATTCACGTCTTGCATTAGATCCACTTCCTTGCCCTCATCGGTATACACAGCGATATCCAAGCCGAGAGACTGGAGTTCGCGCATCAGCACCTTGAAGGACTCGGGTGTTCCTGGACGTGGAATCGGCTTACCTTTCACGATGGCGTTGAGAGCTTCATTGCGTCCCTGCATATCGTCCGACTTGACTGTGAGCAGTTCCTGCAATGTGTAGGCGGCGCCATAGGCCTCGAGCGCCCACACCTCCATTTCACCCAAACGCTGGCCGCCTTGCTGGGCCTTACCACCCAACGGCTGCTGAGTCACCAAGGAGTAAGGGCCAGTGGATCGGGCATGGATCTTGTCGTCCACAAGGTGGACCAACTTCAGGAAGTGGGCATATCCAACTGCCACAGGTTGATCAAAGGGTTCACCAGTCCGTCCATCTCTGAGCAGGAGCTTTCCTGGATTTTCCGGGTTGAAGACCCAATCTTTTCCTGGCTGACTCGCCGCTTCCTTGAGATAGGCCTGAACAGTTTGTTGAGACTTCTCAGCGCCATACATCTCATCGAAGGGAACAATTTTGACGCGGCAATCAAGGTGGTGAGCAGCCCACCCCATCAGCAACTCGAACACCTGCCCCACGTTCATACGACTCGGTACTCCCAAGGGATTCAGACAGATGTCAACTGGAGTGCCATCGGGCAAGTAGGGCATATCTTCACGGGGAAGAATGCGGCTGATGATGCCTTTGTTGCCATGGCGGCCAGCCATTTTATCGCCAACCTGAATCTTGCGACGCTGGGCTACATACACCCTCACCACCATGTTGGCGCCAGGGGGCAATTCGTCTCCCTGCTCCCGGGTGTAGATCCTTACGTCAACAACACGACCACGTTCAGTGCTGGGGACGCGCAGAGAGTTGTCGCGAACATCACGTGCTTTTTCTCCGAAAATCGCACGCAGCAGCTTCTCTTCAGGGGGCTGATCAGATTCACCTTTAGGCGTGACTTTGCCGACAAGGATGTCTCCACTCTCAACAAATGCGCCAATACGAATAATCCCCATTTCATCGAGATTACCGAGGCTTTCCTCCGCAACATTGGGGATTTCACGGGTAATCTCTTCAGGGCCTAATTTAGTCTGACGAGCCTCAATCTCATACTTCTCAATATGAACGGAGGTATAAAGATCATCATTAACCAGACGCTCACTTACAAGGATCGCATCCTCATAGTTGTATCCCTCCCAGGGCATATAAGCGATCAGGACATTCTGGCCAAGAGCAATCTCTCCGCCTTCACATGCTGAACCATCCGCAAGCACTTGGCCGATGATTACTGGATCACCCTGTCGAACAATGGGGCGCTGATTTAGGCATGTGTCTTGATTAGAGCGCTGATATTTCTGCAGAAAATGCGTGTGGTCGTAGCCCTCTTCATCACGCACCACGATCGCGGTGGCGTCAACGAAGGTGACAGACCCATTCACGCGTGAGATTGGGACCATTCCTGAGTCACGGGCCACCTGAGTTTCCAGGCCAGTACCAACAAGAGGCCGCTCTGGACGAAGCAAAGGCACCGCCTGACGCTGCATGTTTGACCCCATCAAGGCACGGTTGGCGTCGTCATGTTCCAGGAAAGGAATCAGTGAAGTCGCCACCGAAATCACCTGCACTGGTGACAGCTGCACGTAATCGACCTGCTCAGGCGGAACTTTTTCAAAGTCCTGCCTGTAACGAACGGGGATGAGCTCAGCCAAGATTTGACCAGTGGCATCTGTCGCAACGTCACCGGGAGCGACACGACACTCATCTTCAAGGTCAGCAGAGAGGTAGATCGGGTCTCCACTTTTTTGAACAACTCCGTTCTCGACTCTCCAAAACGGAGTTTCGATGAAGCCATATTCATTCACTCGGGCATGGGTAGCCAGAGAGTTGATGAGACCAGCGTTCGGGCCTTCTGGGGTCTCAATCGGGCAAAGACGACCGTAATGAGAAGGATGAATGTCTCGCACAGCGAAGCCTGCGCGTTCTCGGGTGAGGCCACCTGGGCCAAGAGCAGAAATCCTGCGCTTGTGCGTGAGCTCAGCCAGAGGATTGGTCTGATCCATGAACTGGCTCAACTGACTGGAGCCGAAGAACTCTTTAATCGCCGCCACAAGTGGCTTGGGATTCACCAATTGAGCAGGGGTGAGTGAGTCGGTTTCACCAACTGTCATGCGCTCCTTGATAATCCGCTCAAGGCGATTCAAGCCAACGCGAACCTGGTTCTGGAGAAGCTCGCCAACAGAGCGAACTCGACGATTACCCAGGTGATCGATGTCGTCAAGGCTTGCGCCACCCACATCAAGTTCGAGATTGATGAGGTAGTCGAGGGTCGACAGGACATCCTCATGCGTGAGAGTGCGGACCGAATCGGGAATCGTGAGCCGCAGCTTTTTATTAATCTTGTAACGACCAACACGTCCAAGGTCGTAACGCTTGGGGTCAAAAAATCGAGTTTGCAACAGCTGCTGACCACCACTCACAGAGGGTGGTTCACCTGGACGCAACTTTTTATAGAGCTCAAGGAGTGCTTGATCCTCGGAGCTAATGCCCTCATCATTCGCGGCCTCTATCGATTTTTTGTAGTACTCGGGGTGCCTGAGCTTGTCGACAACATCGTTGTCGGAAAGTCCCATCGCACGCATTAAAACGTGGGCATTGATTTTGCGTGTTTTATCGACGCGAACATGCAACAGATCATTTTTATCCGTCTCAAACTTCAACCAAGCCCCGCGATTGGGAATCACGCTTGCGTTGTATGTACGACGACCGTTCTTATCCTGCTCATCCTTGAAATAAACACCGGGACTACGAACGATCTGATTGACGATTACCCGCTCTGCACCATTAATGATGAACGTTCCACGTTCAGTCATCAGTGGAAGTTCTCCAATAAAAACTTCTTGCTCTTTAATCTCGCCGGTTTCTTTATTAACCAAACGGCAAGTCACATACATCTGAGATGCGAAAGTCGCATCTCGACGTTTTGCCTCTTCCACATCGTGCCGAGGTCGCTTCAGGCGATACTCACTGCCTACGAAGTGCAGCTCCAGCTTGCCGGTGTAATCCGTAATGGGTGAGAAACTCTCCAGCTCCTCGATGAGGCCCTTATCCAGAAACCACTTAAAACTTGCCCGCTGCACCTCCACCAAATCGGGCAGGTAGGTGACGGTCTTGGCGACTTGAATCGCGCTGCTGCTCATGCGGAGACCTGCAGTTGAAAAGTGGGAACAAAGGCCTGAAGGATCGTCAGATACTCAAAATCAAAATCTCGTCGCCACAAGAAGAGGCAGTCATCCCAATCAAGGAATGACTGCCGTACTCCATGGCTTTAGAGGTTTTTGGTCTGAACAGATGACGTCGTCAATGAACCGGAAGGAAATGGACGCTTCTGGGGCCGAAAACACAGATGCTGCATTTTGGCCAGGCCGATTAAGCATCTTACACTTTCATCTAAACCCAAATGGTCCCTTTGTCAGGGAAGCGCGAACAAGCTTCTGGCATTGGCGGTGGTGGCATCAGCCACTTCCATCACGGTCTGCCCCCTCAACTCGGCCACGCGTTCGGCAACTGATGCCACAAAAGCAGGTTCATTTCTCTTGCCGCGCCGAGGGACTGGGGCAAGAAACGGGCAATCGGTCTCAACAAGAAATCGATCCTGCGGTACGTCTTTGGCGCAGATATGCGTATCAACGGCTTTCGGGAAGGTCACCGTTCCACTGAAACTGATGTAGAAGCCAAACTCGAGAAAAGCTGCCATTTCCGAGGGAGTCCCGCCCCAGCAATGCATTACCCCCCGTGGGCACGTGCCCCTGAGTTGTCTCTCATGAAGTTCAGCCAGCATCGGTTCAGCGGCATCACGGCAGTGGACAATCACAGGCAGATCCAGCTCCACAGCGAGATCAAGTTGAGGCTTCAGCACAGACAGCTGCTGATCCAGGTTCTTGTCTCGAAACAGATCAAGACCGAGCTCACCAATGGCTACGACACGGGAATCGTCTTTGGCAGCAGCGCGTAAAACATCAACGGTATCGGTGGCCCAATGCTCCGTATCAAGCGGATGAACTCCGACGGAGTAACGCATTTCAGGAAAACGGTCGGCCAACGCCCGAATCGCAGGAATCTCCGAAGGCTCAACGCAGGCATGTAGCAAAGAAGTGACACCAGCCTCTCGCCATCGAGAAGCAACCTCATCAAGATCGTCCTCAAACGTGCGGAAGACAATGTGACAGTGGCTGTCGATCAAGATTGGAGTGGACATCAGACCAAGACCTGAAACGCGCCTTCAGGTCCATTGTGCCGGGGAGAGATCAGCTAACGCTTGGCTCGATAGCGCTCTTCACAGCAGTACTGAGACGAGACTTTTGATGAGCTCCGGTATTGCGGTGCATCACGCCGCGCTTAACCGCTTTATCGATTTTGCTAAAAGCTGCATTCAGGCTGGATGTCAGCGTAGTTTTAGCCTCATCACCTGGGGCCTCGCTATAGGCACTGCATGCAGTGAGACAGCGCTTCATGAGGGTACGCAGCGCTGATTTATACGCTTTGTTCTGTAAGCGATTGCGCTCGCCGATCTCGACGCGCTTCTTAGATGACTTGTTATTGGCCACAGAGCCGAATTTCAGTTCAACAATCCGTGACCATAACCCACCGCCCTTCCAATCATCGAGCACATGGTTCATGGGGCCACTTAGTTTGAGCAAGAACGACGAACAAGTGATGACAGTGCTGAGCAATGAGCATCCGCCTGCCGGTCTCATGCGCTGCATCAGCACCGCTGTGCAAGCCGAACAAGAACTTGATCGGATTTCAACCAGAACCACCGGAGCGACCCAGCGCGAAGCGGAGCAACGGGTTCAAGGGATTTTGGAGCAGGTCAGGAGGGATGGAGATCAAGCTCTCGTCAGCCTCACAGAGCAATTTGATGGCTTCCGCCCAGAGCCTCTGCGCATCGATGAAGGCCTGCTGGAACAAGCTTGGAACGACACGCCTGCCAATCTTCGCGATGCCTTAGATCTCGCGCACCGACGAATCCAAGATTTTCATCAGCGGCAACGTCCCTCTGACCTCAGCGTTTCCGGGGTTCACGGAGAACAGCTCGGTCGGCGATGGCGCCCGGTCCATGCAGCCGGTCTGTACATCCCCGGGGGCAGAGCTGCATACCCCAGCACAGTATTGATGAATGCTGTACCTGCAAAAGCTGCGGGCGTGAAGCGAATTGCGATGGTCACCCCTGCTGGGGCCAACGGATTGATCAACACCACTGTTCTTGCAGCAGCTCGCATTGCTGGAATCCGCGAGGTGTATCGAGTGGGTGGTGCACAAGCGATCGCAGCACTTGCTTATGGAACAGAAAGCATCCAGAAGGTTGATGTCATCAGTGGTCCAGGAAATCTTTTCGTGACCTTGGCCAAAAAATCGGTCTATGGGCAGGTGGGAATTGATTCTCTGGCAGGTCCAAGTGAAGTCTTGGTGATCGCCGACCAAACAGCCAAGCCAGAGCATGTAGCAGCTGACCTCCTGGCCCAGGCAGAACATGACCCACTTGCTGCAGCCATCTTGCTCACCACGGAAGAAGAGCTCTCTCGATCCGTTCCCGTGGAGATTGAACGTCAGCTTGCGTCCCATCCACGCGAAAGCATTTGCCGTCAATCTTTAAATCAATGGGGGCTGATTGTAACTTGCGACAGCCTTGAACATTGCGCCATTCTCAGCGATCGCTTTGCTCCTGAGCATTTAGAACTCCTTGTGGAGCGGCCAAGAATGATGGCTGACCGCATCAACCACGCAGGTGCCATTTTTATTGGCCCATGGAGCCCGGAAGCAGTCGGAGACTATTTAGCCGGTCCCAATCACACACTCCCCACCTGTGGCGCCGCACGATTTAGTGGTGCGCTGAGCGTGGAGACGTTCATGAGTCATACGTCGCTGATCGAGTTCAACAAGGAAGCCCTTGATGCAACCGGAGTGGCTGTGGAGACCTTGGCGATAAGCGAAGGTCTCCACAGCCATGCCAATTCGGTGCGGCTCCGTCTTCAGTGAAGGGCGTTAACCCACACGCTCCAAGCTGCGCACTCCAGCAACGCCATCGTTGATTTCACCAACGAGAACTTCGTCAGCAAGATTGACGAAGAGGCCGTTCTCCAAAACACCTGGAAGATTGTTGATGTCACGCTCAAGGGCAATCGGATCAGATATTCCAGCCTCAAATCGCACGTCCAGTACAAGATTGCCCTGGTCGGTCACCACAGGGCCTGCTTTACGGGTTGCCATTCGTAGTTCCGCAACTCCTCCCATTGATTTCAGACGGATTTGAACTTGCACCCATGCGCCAGGAAGCACTTCAACAGGTAATAAGAATTGGAGATTTAAACACCGAACAAGCTTTGTGGAATCAACCACGACGATGAAACGTTCTGCTCGATCAGCAACAAGCTTTTCTTGCACATGGCAGGCACCACCACCTTTAATTAACTGAAAGGAAGGATCCACTTCATCAGCACCGTCGATCGCCAAATCGATGCGATGAATGGCGTTCAAAGCACGCAAAGGAATCCCTAACTCAGCGGCAAGAACTTCTCCTTGAAACGAGGTGGTCACCCCGACGATGTCGTGAAGCTGACCTGCTGCCAGTCGTGCCCCGAGGCCTTGAATCATCAAAGCTGCCGTGGACCCCGAGCCGAGGCCCACCACCATGCCGTCACGAATCTGGGCAACAGCCGCCTCCGCGACGGCTTGCTTCATTTGAGTTTGGAGATCCGTCATCGATCAGCTGCTGAGGGCGAGACCGTAGCAAGAGCTCTCAGCTCATTCCTGGCAAAGGAGCCGGTTTCACCGACAGCTGCAGATCTCCCCCGTTGCGAAGAATCTGCAACAGCAACGGCTGGTCAATTTCAGCTTGGTCGACCTGTTTCAACAAATCCTGAGGATCTCGAATGGTGTCGTCGCCCGCTTGAATAATGAGATCACCTCGCCTTAATCCAGCACGTTGAGCAGGGCTATCGGGCAGAACCGATTGAACCAACGCACCAGAGCGTTCCGGCAATTCAACTAGAGCGTTGGGATCACGGTTATGGTCTCGCGCAATCCGAGCGGTAAGAGGAACAAGTTGAACTCCCAAGTAGGGATGAACAACCTCACCATCCTTTTGGAGTTGATCAGCAACTCGGGAAGCCAGATTGATCGGGATCGCGAAACCCAATCCGGCACCTGGACCAGAGCGCACCAGCGTGTTGATCCCAATCACTTCACCGGACGCATTCACCAGCGGCCCGCCCGAATTACCAGGATTAATGGCGGCATCGGTCTGGATCAGATCCAGACGCTTGTCGGAAAAGCCGAGGCTGCTGATGTTGCGATGAAGACTGCTGACAATCCCCAACGTGACCGTTCGCTCCAAGCCATAGGGAGTGCCTAGTGCAATGGCCCAATCACCCACTTCCAAGGCCTCTGAATCCCCCAACGTTGCAGGGGAGGGCAGGGCTCGTCCAGAGAGTTTGACCAGTGCGAGATCGGTGACCGGATCTTGACCAATCACTTCCCCGTCTCTCTGTTCCCCATCAGACAACGTCACATACACACTGGTGACTTGATCAACAACGTGGGCATTCGTCAAAATCAGACCACGCCCATCGATCACAACACCTGACCCCTGACCCCGCTGTCGCTCAGGGCCGATCCCATAGCCCGGTTCTCCCAGGAGGTCGCGCAGGAGGGGATCAATCAGATTCGGATCAAAGGGCTGCCGTTCGATCAAACGCTCGGTGTCAATCCGTACGACCGACGGCGCAACCTCCCGGACGGCGTTGGCAACAAAGCTGTGGCCACCGGCTGTAAAAGACAAATCAGCAGCCTGAACGGGAAGGCTGCCGAAGCAAGACATGACCAAAAGGGCTGTCAGGCAATAACAGCGAATGATTTGCAAAACCTTCATGCCGGCGGCCAAGGATCATGAACACGTAAGAATCTTCACGCTAGTGGCCCCGCTCTGGCTACCGAAGCACGCTCATCGTGCAACTCACTTGAAGAGGAAAGACGGCATTAGTTTGATCGACCCTTTTTATTAATAAGAGCCATGACCGTGTCGTCCAACACGCAACTTCGATGCGAGCTCTGTCAGATCGAGATCAATGAAAACACTGATCAAGGCGACGAGGTCTTGTTCAGTCGTGGTGCCACAGGGAGCCGCAGCAAACTTTGGGCTCGCGTTTGTCAGTACCTAAAAACACACGAGCAGAAGGCTTCTTGCATCAATCAAGACGTATCCAAACGAGGCACCGAGAAGCCTGGTGATCGCTACGAAGAAATCGCCCTTGTTGAGGTCGGAGGCACGCAGGCTGACAGCTGATCCCGATCGTGCATGATCCAAGCCTGGGTTGGCACAATTCCCAAATTCGTGTCTATTACTACCGTCAAGTTCGTCATAACTTCTCGATCATGCGCTTGCTTAAAGCGGCCGCTACTGGCCTGATCGCGCTTACTTCGGTTGGCCTTGTGGCCTGCCAAAAGTCAGCTCCAACAAGTGAAAAAGGAGCTTCAGGCCAGTCAGGCAACGTGTTTGAGACTGGAAAGCTAAGAGCACTCGTCGTTGATGATGTACTCCCAATGGTTGACGAGAAAGACGGCAAGTACGAAGGTCTTTCTTTCGTGGTGCTTGATGCCATCCGTGATCAGCTCAAATCAGCTTCCGAAAACAAGTCAGACAACATTGTGATTGAGCCTGTTTCGATCAAGTCTGCTCAGGATGGACTGAACAAAATTCGTTCCGGAGAAGCTGATATTGCGTGTGGCGTTGCGTTCACTTGGGAGAGACAAAGAACGCTTACTTACAGCTTGCCCTTCGCAACAAGCGGCGTACGTGTCCTAGCTCCCAAAGGGAATGACGGAACACCAGACAGCCTCGAAGGCAAAACAATTGGTGTGGTGAAAGACACCGCTGCAGCGGCAGTGCTGGCCAAATCCGTTGATGAAGCCCAATTCCAATTCTTCTCGACCCCCAAAGAGGCTCTTGCAGGCCTGAAGGACGGAACGGTTGAATTCCTTGGTGGAGACACTCTTTGGCTGAAGGCCAATCGTCAAGCCACAGCTCCGGATGCTGATCTTGTCCCCGCATTCCCTTATGCACGATCCAGCGTGGGTTGTGTTGTCGCAGACTCCACTCCTCACCTTCTCAATTACAGCAACTTGGCCATTGGTCGGATGCTGACTGCCTATGTGGACGACAACAAAGACGTACGCACAGCCGTCAACAAGTGGATTGGTCCCGATAGTCAGGTAGGACTCAGCGAAATCATGATCGGCGATTTCTTCACCATCGTGCTTGCAACCACAGCTGAATTGTCCAAGGGGTCCTGAGCCTTATTTTTCAAGCCCCAATTACATTTCGCTTCTTCCATGAACAAAACAACTCTGCTGAGCATCGCTGCAATCCTCGCTTCAAGTTCTGTCTTGATAGATGCCTCGCACTCGGCTGTTCTCAGCGAGCCCGATCCTGGGAATGCTCTAGAGCAGCGCATTGAAAAGCTCTCGAGTGACGCTTGGGCGCGATTAGGTGCGAGTAGTGATCGCCACGATGGCCAGACCATTGCTCGAGCCTGGGGAAACGGTAACGGCCGCGCCTTCGGCAACGGTGGTGGCCGTGGACGTGCATTTGGCAACGGCGGCGGCGGCGGCTTCGCCAATGGCTATCGCGCAGGTTTCGCCAATTGGTGAACCACGCTGATTACGGACCTATCGGCCTGTTGGTGATTCAGGCAACATCGCTCTGCAATCTTGATTGCAGTTACTGCTACTTGCCTGATCGCCAGAAACGACGGATCTTTGATCTCAATCAATTAACTGTCTTGCTCAACAGGGTGTATGAGAGCCCCTTTTGGGGCCCTCATCTTTCAATCCTTTGGCATGCAGGAGAACCGCTGACGTTGCCCTGCAGCTTTTACGACGAGGCTAGTGCCATCTTGCGTGAGCAAACAGCTGAGCTGCAGGAGCAAGGGGTTCAAATTGAGCAGCATGTGCAAACCAATGCCACGTTGATCAACGATGCCTGGTGTGAATGCTTTAAGCGCAATCAAATTGTTGTGGGTGTCAGCGTTGACGGGCCAGAAGAGATCCATGATTCCCATCGCCGTTTTCGCAATGGCAAGGGCTCTCATGCATTAACAATGCGTGGCATTCGAAAACTTCAAGATCACTCGATTCCTATCCATGCGATCGCTGTACTCACGAGTGCGGCCATGGAAGATCCCGAGAGGATGTACTCCTTTTTCCATGACAATGGGATTCATGATCTCGGCTTTAATGTGGAAGAGCAGGAAGGCGTTAACGCCAGCTCTTCCATGCAAGGATTAAGTCGAGAAAAGCAATATCACAACTTCTTAAAATGCTTTTGGGAGTGCAATCAAAGGGACGGATTTCCGATTCGCCTGCGTGAATTTGACCAAATCACTGAGATGATGGCTGGGGGGCAAAGACTGCTACA
>JASJLK010000108.1:0-7413 GCA_037620855.1 Synechococcus sp. ChBW.bin.23
ACTGCAGAGATCGCCAACCACCCTTATCTCTGGATGGTCTTTCACGCTGAAGTCGGCTTCTACAACCACCCTTCCGCCACGATCCAATTCACAATCGATTGATCCTGCAAGGGTCTTGCCGAGGTGAGATGGGCGCACCCCGGCCGTCCAAATCACAGTTGCGGCTTGAATTGTTTGGTCACCATCTGGAGTGCCAACGGTGACTTCTCCTGGCTGCATGCTCTGAACCCGCCCTTTAAAGAGAGTTTCAACCCCGAGAGATTCCAGTGTCTTTTGTGCAGAGGCCGACAACGACTCAGGCATCGCCCTCAGCAAGCGATCGCCTGGGTCGATCACGATGATTCTTGAATCATCAGGATCAAGCTGCTTGAATTCACGGCGCATGGCATTGCGCATCAATTCGGAGGTGGCGCCTGCCATTTCGCATCCCGTAGGCCCCCCTCCCACAATCACGACGGTCTGAAGAAATTTGCGTGCCGCGGGATCGGGTGTTTGCTCTGCTTGCTCCATTGCCATCAGCAAGCGACGACGAATTTCTTGGGCGTGCTCAAGAATTTTCATCGGTGGCGCAAAGGTGCGCCACTCTTCATGGCCGAAATAGGTGCTGCCTGAGCCCGTTGCCAGCACCAAATGGTCGTAGGTGAGAGCTTTCTCTCCGAAATGGATTTGCTGCTTCTTGGCGTCTAAGCCCGTAACTTCTCCCAGCAGGACCTGAACGTTGCGCTGCTTTCCCACCAGCTGTCGCAGCGGTGTCGCCACATCGCCGGGGGCTACTAGGCCTGTTGCTACTTGATAAAGAAGCGGTTGGAACAGGTTGAAATTGCGCTTGTCGATCAAGGTGACGCGCACATCGGCCTGAGCAAGCGCTTTGCAAGCTTGCACTCCAGCAAAGCCTCCTCCCACGATCACCACATGAGGGGCGTTTCGAAGACGTTCTTCTGGTGGTTCGAGTTCGAGGAAGAAATGCTCAGCAGCCATGTTCCAATGAACAGGAGATCTAAAGCCAGACTATGGATCCCATTCAAGATTGTCTGGATTTGTGAGTTCTTTAGAGCAACTTGAAGCCTTCCAATAAGAGGCCATAGAGCAACCCGATGCGTGACATATCTAAGAGATCTCGTCCCAGATGCTTCTGCTTGTCTCGTGCCCAACGGCGCCTGGTTCTCACCATGAACTCCCAGATCCCCACCGTAATCAGCGCGGCCAATGGATCCATCAACATCAAAGCACCAGCAATGGCTCCGATGCTGTTCCCCAAAGCAAAGCTTGCTCCAAGAGCAATCAGCATCAACGATGCCCTTCTCCAGGGGTTTACAGCCCACCGGTCAAGTCTTGAGGTGGCTTCCCCGAAACTAATTTGAAGCCGAGTCTTTTGAAGTCGAGCGGTCATGACTGGAACCCCTCAAGCTTCTTCATCACAGGTGTGCCACCAATTGATCCCCATCACCCGGCCGGCAACCTGCAGAATTATTAATACTCTATTTCTGTTAATTTCCTGTAGCAATTGTTTGTTTTTGAGCATTTCCTGTTGAACCAAGATTTGCTTTGGGCAAACAATTAATCGATGACCAAATTCAGTCGGAATCAGCCTTTGCTTTGCGTGAGGATTTCCCCTCCAGCAGCTCAAGGAGTGCCTCCATTTGGGCCATGACGCCTCTCACTTCACCTGCTTCCGGGAGGAGTCCGTCTTCCATCACTCCTTGATGCATTTCTCGCAGCTCTTGGCGGATGTAGCGCAGGTGGCTGACCACCTGTTCTCGTTTGGATTGCGACATTGTCTAAGGGCTTTGCTAACACCCCTTTTACCGCATGGTCGTCCCGATTGACCTCAGCGACGGCCGAGTCCACCAGCCAGCGCAATGAGGCTGTAGGTAATTAAGGCACTGGGTCTAGCCAGCGTTGAGACCAAAACAAGAACCAAAAGGCCGGCAAATAGGGGCAGGTGTCTTGTGAAGTGAGTACTTGTTGGAAACATCAGTAAGACTCCAGCGCAAAAGACTGGTCTTCATCAGCGCCAACAGCCCTAAAGATGAAAAACTGTTCTTCAAGGCTCCAGGCCATCGATGTCCTTGAAAATAGAAATTAATCTTAAAGCAATTTTCTGAGAGATTGAATTTCAGAACCCTCTCGCTCTTGGCCGCTGACTCGAAAGCGAAATGTTTTGGTTCTGCTCAGGGGGCTGTGGATGCCCAGATGTGGGTTGTGCGACAACGTTAAAAGCGAGAGACCAGCGTTCTCCGCTCCCCCGGAAAGGCATGACGGAATGGGGTTGCCAGGCTGGAAAAATATAAAAATCGCCCTGGCTGGGAAGCACATACTTTGTCATTCCCGTACGAAATGATTGAAGGTGATACTCCTCAGGACCGTGAAAACAAAGCTGACCATCAAAACTTAATCCGTTGATCTGTGACGGCACCTTTAAAAAAACAACTCCAGAAAAACTTCCTCCATGGGTATGCATCGGGTTGTAATCGCCTTCCATTTGGCAATTCAGCCAGATGTCAATCAGCCTTAGTTGGTAGCGACCTGGCACCCATGGGCCTCGTCCCTGAGGTGGTTGTTGGTCAATCACATGACGGATCCAGCGCTCGCAGCCTTCGAGAAGGACCGATTCACAAAGTTCCCGAACGGCGGGTTGTTTCGGATTAAGTTCTCGTTGTTGGTTGAGTTGGCCAGCGAGGCGCGTCGAGGCGTCGGGATTAGCTTCTGGATTGTGGAGGACCTCCTCGCAATGGAGGAGCAGTTGATTGCGTAGTTTGAGCTCAATCTCTCCTTGCACAATGGATCGCGGGAAGAGATCAATGACGTCCATAAAGTGATTTCTTAATTGATGCATTGAAAAAGCATGAGCTTGGATCGTTTTATTCATCCTGAGCTCAATATTGTGCCTTTCAATTCATAGGGCGTTTATGTATACAAGGAAAGTCTGCTCTTGGTTGTTTCTGTTGCTACAAAAAGGTGGGGGAACTCCATGTTGTCGTTTTTTGGCTGTTGCTGGCGAAGATTTCTGCTGCGAATTGCCTTTGTGTCCAGTTATCTTGCACGCTTAATTTGTGGTTCAGTTTGCGGAAATGCATGAGCTAATCGCTCGTTCTCGTCTGCACTAAAGGCGAATGATGGGCCCTATCCAATGCCGTCGCAAGATGCATCTTTTTAGAGCCAGTCTATGAATTAAGCCCTTAAATGGCATGGAGACTAGGGGATTCGAACCCCTGACCTCTGCGGTGCGATCGCAGCGCTCTACCAGCTGAGCTAAGACCCCGTCGCTCGAAACTTAGCGCCACTCTCATTCTTGCCCAAGGCAGAATGGGGTCTTGGCTTCAGGGAACCAGCATGCCGATTACGCCGGAATCTCTAAACGCTTTTGATGACGACAAAGTGGCCTTGCTCGCGAAGCGCCTTGAAGACGACGACTATCCCACCCCTTTTGATGGCTTAAACGATTGGCATTTGTTGCGTGCCTTGGCGATCCACCGGCCGGAGCTCACGGGTCCATATGTTCATTTAGTTGATCAGGAACCATTCGATGAAAATTGAGGCCCCAAGGCCTCTGGAGGGGCGTCGCCTCCTCGTAGCGGCATCGGGAAGCATCGCTGCGGTTAAGACCCCACTTCTTGTCAGTGCACTGGTGAAGGCAGGGGCCGTGGTGCGTTGTGTCATCACCCCCAGCGCCTCACGACTTGTTAGCCCTGTGGCACTTGCATGCCTAAGTCGTCACCCGTGTTTGCAAGATCAGGATCAGTGGGATCCATCGCAACCTCGGCCGTTGCATGTGGAGCTAGCCGAATGGGCGGATCTTGTGGTTGTGGCTCCGCTAAGCGCCACAAGCTTGGCCCGTTGGACCCAGGGGCTTGGAGATGGGTTGCTGGCCTCCCTGCTGTTGGCTTGCGAGCGGCCTGTGGTGGCGGCCTCAGCCATGAATACAGGGATGTGGGGCAATGCTGCAGTCCGACGCAACTGGGAGCTTTTGCAACAGGATGAACGGGTGCTCTGCCTAGGGCCAGAGCCTGGTTTGTTGGCTTGTGATCGAATCGGAGAGGGGCGAATGGCAGACCCCGCTTTGATTCAATTGGCGATTCTCAATGCGCTTCAGCAAGGGAGCCAGGAACGCCAGTTGACGCGTGATTGGAGCGGTCGCTCCTTGCTCGTCACCGCTGGCCCAACGGTGGAAGCCCTCGATCCTGCTCGAACGATGAGCAACCGCAGTAGCGGACGCATGGGCGTGATGCTCGCTCAAGCTGCCCGTTGGCGAGGTGCCCGGGTTGACTTGATCCATGGTCCCTTGCAGTTGCCTGACGCCTGGCTTGAAGGGTTGTGTTGCCACCCTGTGGAGTCAGCGCAAGCGATGGAGGCGGCACTCATTGATCTGCAGCCCGGTGTTGATGCGGTGGCGATGGCGGCGGCGGTGGCCGATCTGCGCCGTCGTGGTGGAGCGCTACCTGAGAAACCCGCGAAGGCCGCCTTGGCCAGCGTTCTTTCGGCCGAAATGGAGCCTGTTCCAGACCTTTTGGCCGGTTTGGCTGAGCGCCGACCCCCTGGTCAGGTGCTTTTGGGATTTGCTGCTCTCAGTGGTCAAGATGATTCGCTCCTGGCGCGGGCACGTCACAAACTCTCTGCAAAACAATGCGACCTGTTGTTTGCCAACCCCATTGATCAGCCCAATCAGGGGTTTGGCTCTCATCTGAATGGAGGCTGGTTACTCAGGCGCGATGGCACACAGGAGCAGTGCGTGCCCCAGTGCAAGCTCGAGCTCGCCAATCGCTTGTTGAATGAGATCGCCAGGCAACTGCCCGCGGTGCATACCCTCAATTCGCCGGATGTTGTCTCAGCCGTGTGATGTTCTGATATCGGTCTCAGACACAGTGGAATTGTGGCTTTTATCGGTTTCAAAGTGCTCCCTTTGGGACCCGCAACGCAAAGCCTTGTTGAGAGCTGCAAAAGGCTTGCCGGAACGCACGTTTTCCCCTTGTAAGATCGAAAAATCGGTGGATACCGTCTTCGTCCGGCTAATCAGTTTTTTTCTATGCGCATCCGTCCCCTGCTGGCCCTGGTGCTAGCCCTTTGTCTCACCGTTGTAACCGCCTGCAGTGGTGGTGCTGAGGCCATAGATCGATCCAACGTCACCTATGACGACATCCGCAATACGGGCAAGGCCAATGATTGCCCCACCCTGCCTGATTCGGCCCGTGGTTCCATCAGCCTTACGGCTGGCGCTGCTTACGAACTGCGTGGAATCTGCATGCATCCCTCCCAGGTTTTCGTAAAAGGCGAACCTGCCAACAAGCGTCAAGAGGCGCAATTCGTTGAGGGCAAAATTCTCACCCGCTACACATCGAGCTTGGATGAAGTCTTTGGTGATCTCATCGTTAGTGAGGACGGTTTGAGCTTTAAAGAAAAAGGCGGTATCGATTTCCAGCCGATCACCGTCTTGGTTCCTGGTGGTGAGGAATTTCCCTTCACCTTCTCAAGCAAAAACCTTCAAGCCACCGCTGACGGTGCAGCACTTACAACCAGTACCGACTTCGACGGCACGTACCGCACGCCTAGCTACCGCACCAGTAACTTCATCGACCCCAAGGGTCGTGCGTTAACAACCGGTGTGGACTATCCCCAGGGCCTGATGGCATTGGGTGGTGACTACGACGAACTTGAAAGCGAAAACGTAAAGCGCTACATCGATGGCACTGGCCTTATGAGCTTCTCAATCACCAAAATCGACCCCGAGACAGGTGAGTTTGGCGGCGTGTTTACAGCGATTCAACCCTCCGACTCCGATATGGGCGGCCGGGAGATCGTTGACGTGAAGATCAGCGGTGAGGTCTTCGGTCGTCTTGAGGAGGCTTGACCATCGCTGCTCAGACGCATTGATTCAAAAGGAGGGCTGAGGCCCTCTTTTTTTTGTGTCTTCTGGGAGAATCTCGCCATCCCTGATCCAGACACGAATCGCCGATGACTGCCAGTTCCTCGTCCTCGCAGCGCACCGGGGTGATTGCTCCTTACGGAGGCACCTTGGTGGATTTGATGGTGTCAGCCACGGAGCATGCCGCGCTGAAGGCTTCTGCCACCACAAGCATTGAATGCTCCGATCGCAATGCCTGTGATGTTGAGCTGCTTGTAGTGGGTGGGTTCTCTCCAGAGCGAGGATTCATGCATCAGGCCGACTACGACTCCGTTGTGGCCGGGCACCGCACCACGTCTGGTTACCTGTTTGGGTTGCCGATTGTGATGGATACCGACCGGGAGGACGTTGCGGTTGGTGACAAGGTGTTGTTGACATACAAAGGTCAGGACCTCGCTCTTCTCACTGTTGGAGATAGGTGGGAACCCGACAAAGTTGTCGAGGCCAAAGGTTGTTACGGCACCACCTCGCTAGAGCACCCGGCGGTGCGCATGATCGCTACAGAGCGCCGTCGTTACTACCTCGGTGGTTTGATTCAGGGCTTGCAGCTTCCGGAGCGGGTCTTCCCCTGTAAGACGCCTGCAGAGGTGCGCGCCGGTCTTCCTGACGGCGAAGACGTGGTGGCATTTCAGTGCCGAAATCCCATTCATCGCGCCCACTACGAGCTCTTTACCCGTGCACTGCACGCCCAAAACGTCAGTGAAAAGGCTGTCGTGCTGGTCCACCCCACCTGTGGGCCCACTCAGCAGGACGACATTCCTGGCGCCGTTCGCTTCCAGACCTATGAACGCCTGGCCGCAGAAGTGGATAACTCGCGCATTCGTTGGGCCTATCTGCCGTACGCGATGCACATGGCTGGTCCGCGTGAAGCTCTGCAGCACATGATCATTCGCCGGAACTACGGATGTACTCACTTCATCATTGGCCGGGATATGGCTGGATGTAAGTCCTCTCTCTCTGGGGATGATTTTTACGGCCCATATGACGCGCAGAATTTCGCCAAAGAGTGTGCTCCTGAACTGACGATGGAGACCGTGCCCTCCTTGAATCTCGTCTTCACCGACGAAGAGGGGTATGTCACTGCGGAACATGCGGAGGCCCGCGGTCTACATGTCAAAAAGCTCAGCGGCACCCAATTCCGCAAGATGCTTCGCAGTGGCGAGGAGATCCCAGAGTGGTTTGCGTTCCGCAGCGTGGTTGAGGTCCTTCGGGCCTCCTAATTTTTTCGATTTCTATTAACATTCCTTCATCAGAGGCGAAGAACCTTGAACAAGCGTTGGCGCAATGTGGGGCTTTATGTCCTGCTCGTAGTGGTAGTAATCGTTGTGGGTACGGCGTTCCTTGATCGTCCCGACCCTGCAACGGCAGCACGCACGCTGCGGTACAGCGATTTTGTGGAATCTGTTCAGGAAGATCAGGTCAGCAGGGTGTTGCTCTCTCCCGATCGTGGAACTGCTCAGATTGTTGAGACCGATGGTCGTCGTGCGGAGGTCAACCTCGCTCCGGACAAGGAT
>JASJLK010000109.1:0-13121 GCA_037620855.1 Synechococcus sp. ChBW.bin.23
CCACCAAGTAACACTGCTAGGGCGAGCAGGAAACCGCGAAACAGCAATTTAGAGGGTTCGTCCCATCCACCTCCGATTAGCGACAACACCAATAAGGTGACGGAGAGCAGAGCCGAGAGAACGCAGAAAAAACAGAAGGCCTGGATCTTGATCACCATCAGACCCACCAGCACCAGGCTGAACACAGCCATGACTAGTGAGACAGTGAACAAGCCCCACCAGGTGCGACGCGACAAGTCAGCTTTATTTTCTGACAAACCTGGCAGCAAGGGCACAACCGCCATGACGAGAACCGCGAAATACGCGATCAAACCGGAAAAAGAGAGGGGAATGCTGAACCCATCCCCCTGAAACAAAGTGCCCCACGGACTATTCAGGACCTTGTCACAACCCCCAGCGCCCATCGGGCAAGTGAGATCCCCCAGTACTCCCCAAAACTTCAGAGTGATCGAGCCCGTATCGATGACGCCGACCGTGGCCAGGACGGCCATTACAATCCGAACCCATTTCGAACCTTGGTCCTGCCGGCGTCGGCTGGTGAGACGCTGAGTTGCCATTAAGGCTGATCAATTACTCATCATTTTGGCAGCAAAGCGTGAGCAATTCAGCGTTTAAAATGGGTGCCATCCGTTCATCCGCTCTTAAAGTGGGGGATTGCAGGGTCATGCCATGGCCGGGGACGCCACAACAGGCAACAGCCTCTCGGAACGGCCCACGGTGGCCTTCGCCCATTTGGGTTGCGAAAAAAATCGCGTGGATACAGAGCACATGCTCGGACTTCTCGCTGAGGCCGGCTATGGGGTGAGCAGCGATGAGAACGACGCCAACCTTGTGGTTGTCAATACCTGCAGCTTCATTCAAGACGCCCGCGAAGAATCAGTACGAACTCTTGTGGAACTTGCAGAGCAAGGCAAGGAGCTGATCATTGCTGGATGCTTAGCCCAGCATTTTCAGGACGAGCTCCTGGAGTCGATACCAGAGGCAAAAGCGATCGTGGGGACTGGCGATTACCAGCACATTGTGGAGGTGCTGCAGCAGGTAGAAGCTGGCGAACGGGTGAGCCGCGTCAGTGAGACGCCAACCTTTGTGGCAGACGAAAACCTGCCCCGTTATCGCACCACAGGGGAAGCCGTTGCCTATTTAAAAGTTGCTGAAGGCTGCGACTATCGCTGCGCGTTTTGCATCATTCCGCATCTAAGGGGGAATCAGCGCTCACGAACGATCGAATCGATCGTGGCTGAAGCCCATCAGTTGGCAGCACAAGGGGTACAGGAATTGATTCTGATCAGTCAGATCACCACCAATTACGGCCTTGACCTCTATGGCAAACCCAGGCTTGCCGAGCTTCTAATGGCACTCGGCGACGTAGAAATTCCTTGGATTCGTGTGCACTACGCCTATCCCACGGGCCTCACCCCAAGCGTGCTTGCGGCCTACCGAGATGTTCCCAACGTGCTGCCTTATCTCGATTTACCTCTTCAGCACAGCCATCCTGAGGTATTGCGAGCCATGAATCGCCCTTGGCAAGCCGATGTCAATGAAAGATTGCTGAATCAGATTCGTGAACAACTCCCTGACGCAATCCTTCGCACCACATTGATTGTGGGATTCCCCGGCGAAACAGAGACCCAATTCGAACATCTGGCCAGTTTCTTAGAACGTGAACGCTTTGATCATGTTGGCATTTTCACCTTCTCGCCAGAAGACGGCACGGCTGCGGCAACACTTCCAAATGCAGTACCTGACGACATTGCCATCGCGCGCAAGGACAAGTTAATGACCTTGCAGCAACCCATTT
Organism: Synechococcus sp. ChBW.bin.23; assembly: GCA_037620855.1. Taxonomy (GTDB): domain Bacteria; phylum Cyanobacteriota; class Cyanobacteriia; order PCC-6307; family Cyanobiaceae; genus Synechococcus_C. Next base: position 1,799 of record JASJLK010000109.1, read on the forward strand.
CAGCGGCTCAAAATGCCTCCTGGATTGGCAGAACCGTGGATGTTTTAGTGGAACAACACAATCCCTCCACCGGAGAAATGATCGGTCGATGCTCCCGATTCGCTCCAGAAGTGGATGGGGAAGTGCTAGTGCAACCCGGTGATAAGGGAGAGCAAGTGAATCCCGGGACCATGGTGCCCGTTCAGATCACAGGAGCAGACATCTATGACCTCACCGGCAGGGTTGTTGGCGCTTCTCACATGGTTGCCGCAGCACGCGCTGCGACGTGAACAAAAGCCCCAGCTGGCATCAACGTCAACGCACGATTTTTCTTGTTGCCTCTGGGTTAAGTACAGCTGGTTCTTTCGCTGGTCTCACTGCAAAGGGTTGGATCTTGATGAGCGGCACAGACAACGCCATGTTGCTTGCCCTGCATTTTGCAGCTCTCTCTCTCCCGACCCTGATCGTGAGTGGTCCCGCTGGTGTACGCACCGATCGAATCGGCTGCGAGCAGGTACTGATTCAGGCGCAGTGGGCATTACTTGGAGCAGGCCTGCTTGGTGCCCTTTCAATTCCTCTCTTTGTCGGTACCGCCCAGGTTGCAGTGTTGCTCGCGAGCACACTGCTCATGGGGATTGCCAGTGCCTACGAACTCACTGCCCGCAATAAGTACTGCGCATTGCTTGTGGATGATCCACGCACCTTGGCGCCATACCTCACAAGCTTTTCGGTTGTTTTCAATGTTGGGAAATTGGTCGGTCCTCCCCTGGGGGGATGGCTTGTGGCTTTGACCGGACCAGCAACAGCCCTCAGCCTCGATGCACTCACTTATCTCTTACCGATTGCCAGCGTGATCTGGTTATTGAAGCCCAACAGATCTCTCGAACAACTCAGCAGCAATACGAGTGCCGCCACGTTGAAGTCCGCTTGGCAAGAGTGCGGTCCGGTGCTGAGGCATGTACTGAAGTTCACCGGCTTGATCTGTGTTGTTGGCTTCTTTCACCCAGGCCTGGCACCACTCATTGCCGCAAACACCCTTGGGCCCAGTCCCCAAGATCTTGGACTCTTCACCAGTGTGCTTGCAGCAGGAAGCATCACCGGTGGAATCGTTCTGCAAAGGAACAGCCACAAATTCAGCAGCCGTCCCGGTCTCACGCTGGGTTGTTTCGCCTTAATTACAGCTGTCGCTCAGCTTGGAATGGCAAGCAGCACATGGATTCCAATCGTGCTGCTGATGGTTTGGCTCATTGGTGCTGGAACCGCTGGTCTTCTCAGTAGCGCCAATTTGATCACCCAGGTTGGCTCGAAGCAGGTGATTCGAGGCCGTATGGCCGGGTTAAGTCAAATCGCTTTTTTGGGTGGTGGAGGCATAAGTGGTCTGATCGCAGCTCCGCTCACAATCACCCTTGGACTCCAAGCAACGTTTGCGATTGCAGGGGGAATTGGCCTGATTCTCTCCATAGGGGAGATCTGGCGTCGCGGCGGAATGCCGATGAGCGAGGTCAAATCAGCTTGATTCTGCGCAAAAGAGTGCTGAGCACAAAAGCTGCGACCAAACCGGCGCCCACAAAACCCAAATAAATAGCGACGCCCATAACAGACACAGGTTGAAGCAACCATTAGATCAGAAAGCCTGCCGAGATCCGTGCAAACGCGCTTAAGATTGTATGCATCGAAATCTTCGGATTTATAACCGGCCTGCATTGAGCGTCGGCCGGCTTCCACGAACGCTTAGTTCTCCCGATATCACCATGCGCACTCTTTTCGTTTACCCCGTATTCCCCAAAACATTCTGGAGTTACGAAAAAATTCTTGAGCTGGTCAACCGAAAAGTGTTGCTGCCGCCTTTAGGTCTGGTCACCGTTGCAGCCCTACTTCCCCAGGAATGGGAGATGAAGTTGGTGGATCGCAACGTGCGCGATGTGACCGATGCCGAATGGGATTGGGCAGAGCTGGTGGTGATCTCAGGAATGATCGTCCAGAAGGACGACATGAAACAGCAGATCAGCGAAGCAAGGCGTCGTGGAATTCCTGTGGCTGTGGGAGGCCCCTACGCCAGTTCCACCCCTGATGCGCCGGAAATTGCGGACGCCAACTTCAAGATCTTGGATGAGGGAGAAATTACTCTTCCCTCGTTTATCGAAGCCATCCAAAGGGGTGATAGCAGCGGTCGCTTTAGCGCAGAAGGAGTAAAACCAGATGTGACCTCCACCCCAATTCCTCGCTTCGACCTGCTGCAGCTCGATGCTTATGACTCAATGAGCGTGCAGTTCTCTCGCGGATGCCCGTTTAATTGCGAATTTTGCGACATCATTGTTCTCTACGGACGCAAACCACGCACGAAAAATCCTGAACAGCTCATTGCTGAGTTGCAGGCGCTTTACGACATCGGATGGAGACGTTCAATTTTTCTGGTGGATGACAATTTCATCGGCAACAAGCGCAACGCGAAGCTTTTGCTTCCAGAAATCAAAGCCTGGCAAGAAGAACGTGGTTACCCATTTAGTTTTGCCACTGAGGCCTCAGTCGATCTAGCGGATGATGACGAAATGATGCGAATGATGCACGAAGCTCGTTTTGAAAGCGTGTTTCTGGGCATCGAAACGCCAGACGAAGCCAGTTTAGAAATTGCGAGAAAAATTCAAAACACTCGCAATCCCCTAGACGCCGCTGTTGACCGGATTACGGCAAATGGCATTCGGGTTATGGCTGGTTTCATCATTGGTTTTGATGGAGAAAAGGACGGTGCCGGGCTCCGGATCGTTGATTTTGTGACCCGTACAGGCATCCCCGCAGCAATGATGGGAATGCTTCAAGCTCTTCCCCAAACAGCTCTATGGCATCGTCTTGAGAAAGAAGGTCGCTTGATTCAAGACGAATCGGCGGCCAAAGGAGTGAATCAAACGAATTTGCTTAATTTCAAACCAACCCGGCCCATTCGTGACATCGCCAACGAATATGTGGAAGCATTTTGCACGCTCTATGAACCCAATGCCTACATGGATCGGGTTTACTCCTATTACTTAAAGATGGGTGCTCCCCGCTGGAAAGGTACCAGCAAATTACCAACTTGGACTGATGTCAAAGCACTTTCGATCGTGATCTGGCGTCAAGGTCTCAAACGAGATACAAGAGGGCGCTTTTGGCGGTATCTCTTTGGGATGGCACGCCAAAATCCAGCCATGCTTGAACAATTCATCGTTGTACTTGCTCACAACGAGCATTTCATGGAATACAGAGCCATTGTTCAACAGGAAATCCGTGAGCAACTGGAATCATTGCCACCAGAAGAACCCAGCAACTCGCGGGAGCTTCAGCGTGTTTGAAGAATTAATCCTGAACATAAGTGCTTCCTTCAAGCAAGCACTGTTCAGCCTTCTGTAGTTCCCTGCCTAAATACAACGCATGGTCTAAACGGCTTAGGGGATTGATTCCTTCCTCTTCGCTTAAGGCAATCCCCACCTCTTTTGCGGTGCGCCCTCGCCACACGGCCGATGGCGTTCTAGGACCACCTTGACGGCAAGCAATCACTTCCCCGGAATCGGGATCTCGCGCAAGGCCTTGCTCATCAACCGTGTTGCCGTAGTGCTCAACAACCAATTCAGCGGCATCAACATCCACTCGAATCAAGAAATAACCCAACGGATCCAAAGCTATAAACCGCTGCGACAGCTGATCATCCAGCTGAGCGCATGCGTCTCGGTCAATGGAGGTGTTGATCTGGTTCAATCTGGCAGGGATGCTCTTCTCAACTTACAGAGCAAGTAAAGGAGTCTCTTTTCGAAACGGCAGCTCAGCATTGATCGCCTCAATCTCCTCAAGCATCAGTGGATTGACCTTGCCAAGCCAACCACGAATCAGTCCATCCATCTGCGGCTCATACCAGCGATGAAGACTTGTAGTGGGCCGCGCCACAAACCCACGCCGTCGTTTATGGCTCCCTCCTGCACCTGGATCAAAACTCGTCAGGCCTTGCTTCAGAGCCCACTCGATCGGGGCGTAGTAGCAGACCTCAAAATGCAAGCAATCAATCTCTTCATTGCTGCCCCAGTAACGGCCCCAGAGTGACGCATCATCGTGAACGCAAAGTGACATGGCAACTGGCTGATGGGGGTTGCCACGATGAGCACTAAAGAGAACAATCTGCTCACGCAACGAGTTCGTAGCCAAAGCATCGAAAAACGATGCGTCGAGGTATTTACTACCCCACATCCCCCAACGAGCACAGTGCTGTTCATAGAACCTATGCATGCATTGCATCAACGAAGAGTCGAGGTCCTCTCCAGAAAGAGGAGTGATCTCAAGGCCTGCTTCACGGACTGCCTTTCTCTCTCGCTTGATATTGCGGCGCTGATTAGCATTAAATCCTGCCAAATAGTCGCTGAAATTGTCCTGACCATCAGATGTCCAAAGACTCTGCTGATTTAGCCAAGAGGCGCAACCTGCCTCTTCTGCCAAAGGACGCCAGAGCGGATCAACATACAGAAAGTTGCAGCTTAAAATGCCATTATTACGAGCGAAGGTATCAATTAACTCCAACATGAGTTGGGTTAGTGCCGCAAGATCTTCATCTGCCGCCACATGAAAGCGATAGCCCTGTACCGGGCTTACGGGGCTCATCCCAATCAACTTTGGGTAATAACGAAGACCAAGATCGCCAGCGAGCTGTGCGAACGCTTGGTCAAACACAAATTCACCGTAGCTGTGCCCCTTGAGATACAGCGGCGCGACCGCACAAAGATGGTCCTCTCCACGCCACAGAGATAGGTGCAGAGGCTGCCATCCCTGATCAGGCGCCACGCTCCCAGAATCCTCAAGGGCAGCGAGCCAATTCCAGCGATAGAAGGGAATCACTTCAGGGCCAAGCAGCTGCTCCCACTGCTGTTCCGGTATCTCCCGAATCGAGCGATGCCAACGAGCCTTCAGGGATGCCATAACCGGCGAAGACAGAGGCGAAGGTCAAGACCCTAACCAGTGAGAGCCACCAGAGTCACACTGAACGCAGGCCAGTTCTTTCCAACCTGCTGTGAACCGTTCAACACCACGAAAAAAGCAGGTGATATTCACACTCTTGGCGCTTAGCTTGACGCTCAGCGGAGGAGCAGTCCAAGCAGGGCTACTGCAGCCATTGCTGCAAATAATGAGGCCAAAACTAGAGCGGCAGCTTGCTGATCAATGTCAGCAACTAGCAAAACAAACTCTCAAGGGCGCTGAACTCGACATTGAACCATTCATCAGCATGGGGAATCAGCCTTGTCAGGCATTAGCCAAACCCGTCAGTGAATGCCTGATTCGTGAAACCAGTCGTAGTGGCAGAGAGCTAGGTGTGATCAGCGAACTGTTGTCTGGCCGCATTGGAGATGACGCCGAAGTTGTGATCAAACGCTGCCTTGCATCGCTACTGGGACTCCAGGCAACAGACCTACAGGATGTTCCCCTGAGCGCGCTCTTTCAGCGACTGCGGCCATAACGAACCACAAGCTCATTGGCGCTCAGTCGATCGGCCGATAACAGCGTCCAAGCGTCGGGCTGCGACAGCGCCGGTGGCAGCCTGAATCCATCGACCGGAATCCAGCTGAACCGACCTCCCAGAAGGCATGGGCTCAGGGTGAGCTGCAGTTCATCCACCTGGTCGGCTTCCAGAAGTGATCCGCAAAGACCCGCTCCCCCAAGAAGAACAAGGCGATGAAACCCCAATGTGGCGAGCTCAACCAAAGTGCTTTCCCATGATGGTTGCAACCGATGGGTAGCGGAGAAACCCTCCGCTGACATCCGATCTGGGGTCAAGAGATGACGCTCAAGCGCTTGTTGGAAAAACGGCCAGTCCTGGCAAAAGTCGGGATGGCGACTCACAACAAAAGCCGCTGGCTGCAAGGGCTTGCCGGCTTGCTTGCGCTGAGCCAAAAGCTGTTGTTCATGGATCAGACAGGTGCAGCGATGGGCCCGCAATGTTCCTGCACCGATCAACACAGCATCAGACCAAGCCAAAGCTTGCTCAAGCACCTGCCGATCACCGGCACCGCCTAACTGAGCGGCACCTCCAGAGGGGGGTGCAAGCCGTCCATCCAGGCTGACGGCAAGCACCAGACGAACCAATGGTCGCTGCACGTCGAAGAAGGCTCAGCCGTTCACGACAGCATGCATCGCTTCAGGCATTGCGTTAAGCGCCGGAGCTTCGGCATAAACCTCTGCAGCGTTATTAGGACTCTCCTGAAGTCGAACCTTATGCAGCTGAGCTCCAATTGCACGAACAGGAGTGGTCAGTCGATCAACGATATGAAGGGCAATGTTTTCAGCGGTAGGAACACATTCAGCGAAATGCTCTACGTCCTTATTGAGGAAAGTGTGATCAAAAGGCTCAACGACCAGATCGCTCACGAGACGCTGAAGCGCTGCTAGATCGCAAACCATCCCAGTGCGTTGATCAATGCTTCCGCGAACAGTCACATCCACTAAATAGTTGTGACCATGACCGTGCGGTCGGGCACATTTTCCGTAAATCAGCTCATTTTCTTCCTGGCTTAACTCTGGTCTTGCCAGACGGTGCGCAGCAGCGAAGTGAGTGCGGATGGTGAGATAGGCGTCCATGGTTTGTCCGAGATAGTCGGCCCACAGGCCTGTTGATTCATAAAGGCGCATCCCCACAAGGGGGAGCTGATTGGCCAACCGAGACCAGATGATTCGAACAAGTGCTTCGGTGGTTGGCAGGCAACCCTCCGAACTTGAGACGTCGAATTCTGGCCAAGCCTCATTGAGGAAGCGGAAGTCGAGTTGTTCAGTGACCTCCGAACGAATCGCATGCTTCACCTCAGAGAGGTTCAGCACCATGCCGTTGGCGTCAAGACCACCGGCCATGGACACGATCAATTCGTAATTGTGTCCATGGCCAGGAGCCATCGCACAGGATCCAAAGCGGGCAGCATTGTCGTCAGCACTTAATTCCGGCAACCAATAACGGTGGCTGGAGCTGAAACAGGCTCGGCGGGTGATGACACAGCCACGACCTTGGCCGTGCGGTGCCGTCGTGATGGCATCAGTCATGACATGGTCTGACCAACAATCATCCTAGTGAGTTCACCCACCTGCCGAACTGATGGCTGACGGCGCGACCCCGACACCACACCCTTTGAAGGCCCGTCTGGGCGGCCGCAACCTCTACCTGATCGGAATGATGGGAAGCGGCAAAAGCAGTACAGGGCGCCCTCTAGCCCAACGCCTGGGCTATGGCTTCGTTGACGCCGACGGAGTCGTGGAAGCGCTGGCTGGCCGCCCCATTTCCCAAATCTTTGAGACAGACGGTGAGAAAGGGTTCAGAACGATTGAAAGTCAGGTGCTGCATGCCATTGGCGAGCGCCATTCGCTCGTAGTTGCAACCGGTGGTGGGGTGATCACGCAACCAGAAAACTGGGGCGTTCTACATCAAGGGATCGTGATCTGGCTTGCCCCTGAGCGGGACCAACTTCTGGCGCGGCTGCATGTAGACCCAGGCGCAAGGCCACTGCTTCAGGAGCGCGATCCTTCCGCGGCACTAGACGCACTTCTTAAAGCTCGCACCCCTCTTTATGCAGAGGCCGATTTACGCATCACGGTGAGCGACGAAACGGTCAACGCTGTGACAGAGCGAATCCTTGAAGCCATCCCTGGCATTCTCCAACCCCATGAGCTCATGTTCCAGGCTCCAAACGCACCGCAAACCACTGAAGATTGAACCCTGGAGCTAATTCGAGATCGCACGCCGTATCCAACAACCTTTCTGCGGCAGCAGACGAGGAGCCAAAATCACGCAAATCACTGGGTAGCACTGACATATTTTCCAGCTGTTCGGTCAGCCATGTCAGGGTGTCGTCGGAACTGAGCAGTCGTTCTGGCTTGCCCGGTTCAAGCACTACATAGTGATCACAAGCACGGATGAGGGGATCGGACATGACTCGGCCACTGCTGGCACTAATCATGGCCGTGCTTCTTCTAAGTGGGCCCTCACAACCAGCCCTAGCGGACAACACTCAAAACAATCAGCAGCTAAAAGCCCGTCTCGGGGCATGGCCAGCCTGGCCGGATCCAGCTCCTCTGCCGCGGCCACGGGCCAAACAGGATTTGGTGTATCCGGATTGGTTTGAAGGGCTTTGGGAGGTGGAAAGCCTTGATCTTTTGGTGAACGGAATGGTGGACGAAAGCTTGCCCCCCTTGCAGCATCTGGCCCAGTTTCAGCTCAATCAGCACAACGATGTAGTGGGAAACCGACCGTTTAATGCCAGAGCCGTTGGACAGGCGCTCTTAGGCCAGCAACTGATCAGCGTGGAGCAATCCCCTGATCAGGTGAACCGTCAGCTCGCTCGACTGAGCGACGATCGACTCCTGGAAACGACCGTGATCGGGAGGAAACAAACCTCGATCGATGCCTCAGTCTTTCTGAGTGATGAGCTTGTTCTTCAGGTCATGCACGGGGCAAGGGCACCAAGGCTCAGCAGGATTGAAACCCTGAGTCGCTATCAACCTTGTCCAGACGTTCCAACCGCTGAAATCATCAGCCGAATCTGTGTGGAGCAATGGCAGAAGACCTATCCAGCTCCCGGGGAAGCCAGCGAATCTTTTGGGCAACGAGCAAGCCGTTACAAGCTCACGCTCACACGGCTGCAGGATCCTGTTTAGACACACGAGCCTCCAGTCGATCGCGCCACTCAAACAAAGGTTGAAGGCGAGGATGATCACTGAGACCAGCAACGCCGCGGCCAGCCAATTGGGACCCTGCTGAGGCGGGGAAGCGCAACAGCGATAGCTGCGCCGCTACTGCCAAATCAGCCACGCTGAGGGCATCGCCAACCAAAACGCTGTCTGGAGTTAGGCCATCGGCAATCGCAATCAGGTTTTGGAGCATGGCGGAACGCTCCTCCTGTCCAAACAGCTCGTTGACCCCACTAAGCCAACCCGTTGGAACACCGGTCATCACCTGCCGAATCGGGCCTGGCACGTCATCAGGCAAAAGAGCCGCACGCAGAACAGGATCATCCACCGCTGCCTGCAACAAGGCTGCGCGGACGGATCCGGCCAAGGTTGTATCAGCCCAGTCTTCGATTAAATAAATCTGGGCCACAGCGCGACGATCCTTCGGGAAGAGCGGCGGCTCGGGCTGCAGCTCATCCAGGTAGCGACAGATCGCGCTGGAGTCGGCCATCACTGTGTCCCCATCCACAAGCACCGGAACTTGCCTTTGCCCTGACAAACGGAACACAGCAAGTTGACCGATTCCAGGTGTGACCTCTACTTCCCGAAAGCTCAAACCTTTGGCATGTAACCCCATCCGCACCTTGAGGCAGAAGGCGGAGTGACGGAATTGATGAAGCTCCAGCATGACCGTCTTTGCCTTAAGCCGGCAGAGTAGCTATCAGATTCATATCCCTGCCAGGACTATGCGCGAGTTTTTCGTCAATGTGACGCGTTACCCGCGCTATCTCATTGCCTTCAGTCTTGGAGTCCTCAACTCCGTTGTCGAGCCCCTGGCTCAGCGGCGCAGCAATCCCGTGACTGCAGTTGCTCTGATCGGGGCTTTAATTAGTGGATTTACCACCCTTGGATTAGTGCTGCGTGCCATGGTGACTGCTACAGCACCACTGAGCTGAAGATGGCCCAGGGACGTCGAGTTGAACGGGTTGCCGCCTTAATCCGCAAGGAAACCAGCGAGCTGCTTGTTAATGGAATCCGTGACGAACGGGTCCATCAAGGGATGGTGAGCATCACCGAAGTAGAGGTCAGCGGCGACCTTCAACATTGTCGAATTTTCGTAAGTGTCTTCGGCGAACAAGCGCAAAAAGACGAAGTCATGAACGGCCTTGAGGCTGCAAGAGGGTTCCTACGTGGGGAGCTAGGTCGTCGGCTGCAAATGCGCCGAGCCCCTGAAATCGTTTTCAAGCTCGATCTTGGAATTGAACAAGGCACCACAGTGCTCCATTTGCTTGGGGAACTCGGACGTGAGCGGGATGAACGAGGAGACGTACCGGAAGGAACCGAACTCCCAGACAACCCATGAATGCAGGCGAGCTCCGTCAGGCCGTCGCCAGGTTGTTGGTTGTCCGTGCCAGCGGTCATGCCACAGATAGGCAAAGGCGATACCCGCGCTGGGAGCTCAGCAATAACGAACTAGAGGAGCTACTAGGCGCTGGGGTTGGAGGGGTGATCCTGCTCGGAGGAACAGCCACAGAGTTACAACAACGCTGCCGCACACTGCAACGCTGGGCTGGCCAACCCATTTTGTTATGCGCCGATGTTGAAGAAGGCGTGGGCCAACGCTTTGAGGGGGCCAGCTGGCTTGTGCCACCGATGGCGCTCGGACGGCTGCATCGAAGAGCTCCGCAACAGGCCGTGCAGCTTGCGGAAAATTACGGACGTTGTTGTGGCAATCAGGCAAAGCGCTGCGGGCTGAATTGGGTGCTGGCTCCGGTTTGTGATGTGAACAGCAACCCCGACAACCCAGTCATCAACGTGAGGGCATGGGGAGAAGATCCACACACCGTGGGGGAGTTAACGGGAGCCTTTCAGCGTGGACTGGCCGCTACAGGCGTCTTGGGCTGCGCCAAGCATTTTCCTGGGCATGGCGATACTGCCACCGACTCCCACCTGGAGCTTCCTCTGCTGAAACACAGTCGCGAACGTCTAGAGAGCCTTGAACTGCAACCGTTTCGCACCCTGATCCAGGCAGGAGTCAGCAGTGTGATGACCGCCCATCTGCTGATTCCAGCCTTAGATGAACAGTGGCCGGCCACCCTCTCCGCCAACGTTCTCACCACCCTTTTACGCGTTGATCTTGGCTTCAAGGGCCTCGTTGTCACTGATGCCTTGGTGATGGAGGCCATAGCGGCTCGTTACGGAGCAGGCGAAGCCGCAGTGCTCGCATTCTTCGCAGGTGCTGACCTCATCTTGATGCCAGCCGATGCCGCGGCGGCGATCGATGCCCTCTGCGATGCACTCCGTTCAGGTCGGGTACCGATGGCCCGTCTTCACGAGTCTCTGGAACGCCGCCAGGCTGCTTTGCAGTCGCTCCCGCTGACGCTCGATTCAAGCAACAACGACCAAAGGATCGAAACAGCTGAGGAAAGAGCCTTCAGCTTGGAGCTCGTGACACAGTCGCTGGAGATCTCCAACTCTTCAACCGCGATCGGGTCAATTCAGGCCGAAGCATCAACGCAACCCAATCCCATTGATGGCATCAACCTGATTCGGGTCGATGGTGTTCTTCCCTGCCCGGTGCTTCCCGCCGATGCCCCTGCAATGCTTCTTCCCAAGGCCCTCGGATTTCACTCCGTGCTGAGTCATCCACTTGGCATTTCTCCTTGGGCGTATCCAGCAAACG
>JASJLK010000110.1:0-2916 GCA_037620855.1 Synechococcus sp. ChBW.bin.23
ACTCCGACATTGAAGCCGCGGGCTCCAGCCTGGGAAATCGAAGGCCAAATCCAAGGTTGCGGCCTCGTCCCAAAGGCGGGTGGAAGCGTCATCACGCCAAGGGCTCAAATTCGGCTGAGCTGCAGGAAACTGCCGTCGCACCAGCGTGACGCTGGTGGCTAGAGCCTGGGCCAAGGCCACGCTATGGACCGCCGCCGCCGCATTCACAGGGTTCATCGCCGCTGGACCCAGGGTGAAGGGTCAGCAGAGCTTGCGCCAACTGCCGTTACGGTTCATTCATACCAGCAACAGATCCCTGGCAACTCCCATCACTCGGATCAGTCTTTACGGGATCGTCGGCATTGTGGCCGCGATCGTTCATGCAGGTGTCTTGCTTGCCTTGGGGTTGCTAATGCCCCTCTGGGCAGCGAATCCATTGGCCTTTCTGGCGGCCTCCATCGCCGGTTATCTCGGTCATGCGCGCTACACCTTCCGGCCGGAAACCGGAGGGCAACGGTTTGCACGGCGGTGGCTTGTTCTTCAATACGTCGTCAATCTTTCGGTCTGCGGAGTGCTGCCACTCGTCCTCCCAGACGCAGTCCCCAGTGTGATCCGACTGGGGATTTTGGTGTTCACTCCAACGGTTCTCAATGCCTTGATCTGGTCGAAGGCCGCCCGCTTTAGCGCAAAGCAACGCAACCAACAGCAACGACCAAGGGTGCATGCGGATGATCTAGGCCTCAGCCAAGCCACCAACAACGCCATCCTCCAACTCGCTCGCATCGGCAAGTTGGACGGAGCCAGCTTGCTGGTGCAGGGCCCTGCGGTCTCAGAGGGGGTAGTGGCCTGGAAAGCACTCCAAGCCGAGCAGCCAGATCTTGAGCTTTGTCTCCACCTTTGCTTAACCGAGGGGCCTTGCGCCGCCGTCGCCTCCGCTGTCCCCGATCTCATCAACCAAGACGGCCATCTCAATCTGTCGTTTGGGGTCTGGCTTTCGCTCTCGCTGTTACCCGCCATGCACCCGCGGCGACAGCGAATCACCCGTCAACTCCACCAAGAGGTTCAGGCACAAATTGCCCTCTTCCGCCAACTCTGCGGCGTTGACGCTCCGCTTCACGTTGACGGCCATCAGCACGTACACCTTGTGCCGATCGTGCATGACTGCCTGTTGCAGGTTTCAGGGAAGCAAAAGATCACCTGGATGCGCAGCACAACCGAGCCACTTCCCACGGGACTCGCTTTGCATTGGTGGTGGGATGCAGTCCGCCAGGCCGGATTACTCAAATGGGCCGTGCTGGAGGTTCTCAGCCGCCGAGCCCAGCGGAAGCAACAACGCCTTGGTATCGCCAGCAATGGCGGGTTTGCCGGTGTGCTGTTCACCGGACAGATGGCAGGCCCACCGCTACGAGCGTCCCACCAAACCCTTTCAGCACTTCCGGCTCGAGCGAATCGAACTCCACCACTCCTGCTCGCCCATCCAGGCGCACCACTGGCGCGCAATCTCACGGATGCAGGCTTTTCTGTTTCGCAACCCTTTGCCGCCTCTCCGTGGCGACAACGCGAATGGCAAGCGCTTCAGGAGTTGTGAATGGCTCGGATGAAGTAGTGGGGGCGATCCTTGGCCTCCACATAAATCCGACCGATGTAATCCCCGAGCACACCGATTCCGATCAACTGAATGCCTCCCAGGAAGAGCACCGCGGTCATCATCGAGGCGTAACCAGGAACATCCACTCCGATCAGAACCGTACGCAGCGCAATCAAGGAGGCGTACACCAAGCTCAACAAGGAAATAAGCACCCCAAGCACTGTCCACACCTTGAGGGGCAGCACGGAGAAGGAAAAGATTCCATCGAAGGCATAGCTCACGAGCTTGAACGGACTCCAGGAGGTTTGGCCGCCGCTACGAATCACCCGCTGATAAGGCAGTTCCACACTGCGGTAACCCGTCCAGGGGAGCAATCCTTTGGAGAAGCGGCTTGATTCGCGCAAGCTCGTGACCGCCTCGAGCGCCTGTGCATCCAAGAGCCGGTAGTCACCCGCTCCCTCCTTGATCTGAATCGAATCCACCACCTTGTTGAACACGCGGTAAAACCAGTGAGCGCTGGCCACCTTGAACCGTGATTCCTCATCACTGTCATCGCGCACGGCCGTGACCACCTCCGCCCCATCCCGCCATTTCTGCACCATCGCTTCGATCAGTTCAGGAGGATGCTGCAGGTCGGAATCGATGAGAATCGCTGCAGCACACTCGCCTCGAGCGTGATCGAGGCCAGCCAACATCGCCGCCTCTTTCCCGAAATTACGGGTGAGCTCAAGCAGGGTGACTGGCGCCGCTGACGCGAGTTGGGCCTGGTGAGCCTGCCAAAGACGAATTTGAGACACGGTGTCATCGCTCGAGCCATCGTCGATCAACACCAATCGCTCCACTCCTGGTACGGCGAGCACACGTTCGATGAACGAGGTAATGACGGCCTGTTCGTTAAAGCAAGCGGCCACGACCCAGACACCTTCCGGTTTCACCATGGATCTTGGGAGGAGAGTTATGGGAAACCTTAGGGAGCACCCGCCAAGTTATAAGCTCGCCAAATCCAAAACGCCGCCAGGCAGCGACCCCTCCATGGCTCAGTTTGAGAAGCTCACCGCCCCTCTCAAGGGCACCCCAATCCGCTTCGAAAACGGCCACCCCGTGGTGGGGAACGATCCGATCATTCCTTTCATTCGCGGCGACGGCACCGGAGTGGACATCTGGCCTGCCACCCAGAAGGTGCTCGATGCGGCTGTGGCTCAGGCGTACAACGGCAAAAAAACGATTGAGTGGTTCAAGGTCTATGCCGGTGATGAAGCCTGCGACCTCTACGGCACCTATCAATACCTTCCTGAAGACACCTTGGAAGCGATTCGCAGCTTCGGTGTGGCGATCAAGGGGCCCCTCAC